>JBBRLR010000139.1:0-11649 GCA_038231255.1 Thermomicrobiales bacterium
GGAGAGCAAATCGCTTTGCAGGCTGCTGACGAGCTGGCTGATTGTTTGCAGGAGCGCCGCAAGCAGTTGCACGCCGAACCAGAGCGCGACGAGAATCAAGACGTGCTGTGTCTGGACGCGCGTCTGCACCTGAAAGGCTTTGATCACGCCGTCCACAATTGCTTTCGAGAAAAAGAGCGTGATCGCGGGCAAAATGCCCTGCACGACGGTGAGGACGGCATTCGTCGTTGCATAGCGGGGCGTTGCTTCCCAGACCAGCCCGAGCGCCTTGGGGATCATCTGAAAGGCAAGCCGGGCGCGGGCACGGATCGTTTCGGGTTGGTTGGGGCGGACGGGGCGACCGCCGCGCATTCCGGGGTGAGGAGAAGAGGCTGCCAATAGAAAGAACTCCTTCATATCTGTCTGATATATACAACTGGCGACATTGTCGCATCTGTTCGGTACAACGCATACCCGCGCCGCTTTACTCCGGTGCGATACTGCCAATATGGCTAGGTGAGGGAAGCAATGAGCGATGTGCAACGAGCGATGAGCAATATCCCACATCGCGTCGTCCTCGATTGTGACACGGCGAATGAGATAGACGACCAGTTCGCGATTGCTTATGCGCTCGGCTCGCCATTGCTCGATGTGCGCGGCGTGATCTCGGTGCAGAACACACTGATCCACGGCGCGGATTCGGTCGAGCGGTATCAGGAGGAGGCAGAGCGCGTCGTCGCCCTTTGCGGCAAATCCGCGAGCGTTCCGTGTTTACGCGGCGCGGTTCGTCCGATGGAAACGCGCGAATCGCCCGTGCCGAGCGAGGGGCTGGATTTCCTGATTGCAGAAGCGCGCCGGGGGCCGCTGACGATCATCGCGACGGGGCCAATCACGGACATCGCCTCGCTCCTGCTCGTCGCGCCGGAGGTGCGCGAGCATCTGCGCGTCGTCTGACTCGGCGGCTTCCCCGATGCCGCGACCTACGTCCGCTGGCGATTGGGCGAACTGAATGGGCGGGCGGATATCGCGGCGTGGCGCGTCCTGTTCGAGCAACCCGTCGCATTGCTGCAACTGCCCGGCTGGCCCGGCGTGGAGAAACTCGTGGTCGAGTACGGCCCATATCTGGCGGAGTTGCGCGCCCTCGGCCGCCCCGTCGCCACCTACCTCGCCGACATTTCCGCCGCGTGGCGCGTCCACCGCGAGGCGCTCGGCTACGGCCCGCAGACGCGGAAAATTCTCTGGGATGTCGCGAACGTCGCTGCCGTTATCAACCCCGTCGCCGTCATCGCCACGCCGACCGCGACACCGACGCTCGATGTTGCAGGAGCGCATGATTTCGACTACACGGGCCGCATAGTTGATGTTGTCACCGATCTCGACGCCGCATGGATTCTCGCCGATCTACGCGCGGCGCTGCTCCGCCTACCAGAAAGATGATCGCTTCGATGATCGCGACGACGCACAAAGGGGAGAAAACCGCATCTGCCCACGGCGCGCATCACGTTGCGCCGTGGACGCACTGGCTCGTGCCGGTGCTAGTCGCGAGTGGTCTGCTGCGAACGGTAATCGTCGCGACGAGCGCGGTGCAAACGACGCCGGACAGCCCCGGCTACGCCGCCCTCGCGGACAATCTTCTCCATCGCCATCTGGCGGACGATCCCGGCGAGCGAACGCCGATCTATCCGCTCTTCCTCGCGCTCTTCGGCCTGCATCTCCCGCTGATCCGGCTGGCACAGATGGCACTCGGCATTGGGGTCACGACGGCGCTCTTTTGGCTGGCGTGGCGGGTCGCACGAAGCGGGCGCGTCGCCGCGCTTGTCGCCGCTTGCTACGGCCTCGGCATCACCGCCGTACTCCACGAAGACGCGATCCTCACCGAAACGCTGGCAACAGTGCTGCTCGTCGCCCTCGCCTGCCTTGTTTATTTGGTGGAGCAGGCTTCAGCCCAATGCGGTTCAGTTACAGGTGATTCCCCGGTGGTAGCAGGCTTTCCAGCCTGCCGTAGGGTTTCGCAGGCTACAGCCTACGCTACCAGGACATGCGCCCTCGGCACAGTGGCGGGGCTGATTGGGCTGACGCGACCGCTGTATGCGTTCCTGCCGGTTGTGCTCATTCTTCCCTTCACCCTGATGCGGCGATTCGGCGGTACCTGGCGCGCGATCGCTTCAGGGATATGTTTGACATTGCTGCCCGCATTTCTGCTACTCGGCGGGTGGTCGGCGTACAACACGGCACGCTTTGGTACGTTCTCCCCGACGGTGCTCACGGGATACAACCTATCGAATCACAGCGGTGGATTCATCGAGGATGCGCCGGAGCGAGACGCCTTATTGCGGGACATTTACCTAAAGTACCGGGCCGAGACGATCGCGGAAACCGGGTCACATGTCACAACGATCTGGGCCGCGCGACCGGAAATGCTCGCCCGCACCGGGCTGACGAACGCGCAACTCTCGCAGGCCCTCGCGTCACTTTCACTGCGTCTCTTCGCCCATCATCCGGTGCAGTATGCGGCGAGCGTGGCGGGTAGTTGGCTGCGGTTCTGGAATTCGCCGGGCGAGTGGCGCTGGCAGGGCGCGGACAATACGGTGGTCGGCAGCATCGTCGGCGCGCTCTGGATGGCGCAGCGATGCGGCTTAATCGTCGTGAACGCGCTCTTTCTCCTGCTCACGGCGGGTGCGGTGTGCAGCCGCAGACTGCGGGCATGGTGGCAGCCATCGCCGTTACTCATCACCCTCTGCGCGGTGGTCTGGGCGACCTCCGTGGTGCAAGCGCTATTGGAATCGGGCAGCAACACGCGCTTCGGCGTCCCGACCCAGCCGTTTGTCGCATTTGTCGTGATCGTTTCCGCATGGAGTCAGATGGCGGTCTGATCGCGTCGTTCACGAAACGTTCATCATGCACCGTTTGACGGCAGTGCGCCAATCTCCTACGCTCCTTGAAGACCACATTGCGCGATAGGTCGAAAGGACGGTCCGATGCATTTTCTCCACTGGATACGCATGGCCCCGCAATCGCGGCGACGGATGGCAAGCCTCGTGATGCTCTTCGCCCTCATTACTGGCAGCGCGACGAGTGGCGCGGTCGTGTTGATCGGCAAGCAGGCGGAGGGGTGGTTCCTCGTGCCGACGAATCAGTCGGTGCGCGCCGTCGGGAACGTGACCATGCTCGATCAACGCCCCGTGGATATGGCGCTCCGACCGGACGGCACACAACTCGCCGTGATGACCACCAACCTCACCTACCTCCTCAACCCCGCGACGGGCGAGATCACGCAGCAATTCGACAAGCAGGATCGCAATGTCGCGGGTTTGGCGTACAGCCCGGATGGCGCGCACCTTTACTACGCGAAGGGCAAGGATCATAAGATCGGCGTCGCCGCGATTGACGCGAGCGGCAAGGCAACCGTCGAGGGCGACATTGACACCGGCGCGAAGACCTGGCCCGCCGGCCTTTCCGTCGGCCCGGATGGGACGACCCTCTACGTTGCGCTCTTTGGTACAAACAGCATGGGCATCATTGCTCTCTCCGACCGGACGGTGAAGAAAACCCTGCCGGTCGGCAGTTCGCCCTTCGGCGCATATGTCTCGCCGGACGGCAAGGCCGTCTATACAAGCAATTGGGGTGGCCCGCTCCCACAACCCGGCGACGCGACCGATCCGCTCTTTCCGGTGAAAGTAGACCCGCAAACGGGCGCGTCCGCCGCCGGGTCGCTCTCCGTCTACGATGTCGCGGCGGACACGATGCGCCCGGAGATTGCCGTTGGGCTGCATCCGACAGCGATGATCTTCAGCAAGGAGTCCTCGCGGCTCTACGTCGCGAACTCGAACGACGACACGATCTCCGTCCTCGACCTGCTGGCAGCGAGCGGCGCGGATCCGGAGATCGAGCGTATCTCCGTCCGGCCAAGCGGGCTGCCCTTCGGTTCGATGCCGAACGGCCTCGCTCTTAGCCCGGACCTGACGACGCTCTACGTCGCGAATGGCGGCAACAACGCCGTCGCCGTGATCCGACTCGATAGCCGCTCCCGCCCGCCGGGGACATATAGCGGCCCGAATGCCGACGCCCCGGCGACGAGCGCCGTGACCGGCTTCATCCCCACCGAGTGGTACCCAATCGCCGTCACCGTTTCGATGGACGGCACGAAACTCGCCATCGCGAACAACAAGGGCGAAGGGTCGCTCGGCACGCCGCAACGCGCGATCCCGAATGGCGGCAAGAGCGTCTTCAGTCTGACCGGCAGCGTCACATTCGTGGACGTGCCGAATGCCGACCAACTGGCGGCATACACGGCGCGGTTTAACGAGAACAATCAGTATGCCCCGGCGCTCGCCGATTCACTCCAACCGCCGCGCGCCGATGCCGCCCCCGTGCCCGTGCCCGCGCGGATCGGCGAGCCGTCCGTCTTCAAGCACGTCTTCTACATCATCAAGGAGAACCGGACGTACGATCAGGTCTTCGGCGATATGAGCAAGGGGAATAGCGAGCCGAAACTGGCGCAATTCCCGCGCAATGTTTCGCCCAACCATCATGCCCTCGCCGACCGCTTCGGGCTACTGGACAACTACTACGCCAGTTCCGTGAATAGCGCGGACGGTCACCAATGGACGGACGAGGCGGTCGCTAATGTCTTCGCCGAGCGCGTCTACGGTTTTTTCCCCACCAATAACCCGATGGGCATCACGTCGTACGGCAACAGTTCGCTCGACCTGCCGCCCGATTCGCTCTGGAGCAATGCCCTCAATCACAACGTTTCGTTGCGCAATTACGGCGAGGATGGCATCAACACCGTGACGCGGGACGGCCAGGAGGTGAAGAAACTGGATTGGAGCGCGCTGTACAAAGACTGGCGGGACAAGACCGGCCAGTTCACCTACACCGCGAACGCGCTCACGCCGCCCTTGCTCAGTACGGAGGATCACGCCTACCCCGCCTTCGAGACGGCGATCTCCGACCAGATTCGCGCGGACGAATGGCAGCGCGAGTTCGATCGGTATGTCGCGGATGGTAACTTGCCGCAGTTGAGCGTCATCTGGCTGCCGGACGATCACACCTCCGGCGCGCAGTCGAGCGCGCCCACACCTTCGGCACAGGTCGCGGACAACGACCTCGCGCTCGGTCGGATCATGGATAGCCTCAGCCACTCGCCCTACTGGAAAGATACGGCGGTCTTTATCACGGAGGACGACGCGCAGAACGGCGTGGATCATGTGGACGGCCACCGCACGGTCGGCATCGTCGCCAGCGCGTACAACAAACAAGGGATCGTGGATAGCACGCTCTATAACCAGACGAGCATGGTGCGCACGATCGAGCAGATTCTCGGCCTGCCACCGATGAACCAATTCGACCTCACCGCTCCCCTGATGACGACGCTCTTCGCCGACGCGCCGGAATTCGCTCCCTACACCGCGATCCCGAACCAGATCCCGCTCGACACGCTCAATAGCCAGGCGAGCGCAGCAACCGGGCAGGCGCGCGCGGATGCACAACTCTCGGACACCCTCAACTTCAGCGTGCCGGACGCCACCGACCCCGCGATCCTCAACCCGATCATCTGGCGCGCGACGATGGGCGACCGCCCGTACCCGCATTTCGCGTGGGAAAAGAAGGCGCCGACCAGCCGCGATGATGACTGAATCGGCAAGGCGTCTGGGGTACCGATGCCGGTGGTAGAATACGCTCCTCGGTCCGGTCCTCCGTCGTAAGGAGATGTCGCCATGACGGCACAAACCGCGCAACGGCCCGTCCATCTCGTTGGCAGTGTCCCCCTCGCGGATGAGGAGGCGGTCTTCCGCGCCGCGAGCGCGATCCTCGGCGACCGCCTTACGCGCATCCCGGACGGCGAGACGGGGATACGCACGAACTGGATCGGCTGGCAAACCGCCGTTTTCGCACGCAACCCATCGCTGGAACCCGTGCCGGACACCGGGAAAGAGTACGGCCAACTGGTGCAGTACCGCCTCCGACCCGACGCTGACCGGGGCGAGATCGCCTTCGACAATCTCGGCTACGCCGATGCCGCCATCGCCTCGTACCAGACCTTCGCGCGGCTGAAACGGGAAGGAACAATCCCCGCCTTGACCCGCTTCCTGGTCTGCCTGCCGACGCCGCTCGCCCCGGTCACCGCGTTCATCGCGCACGCGTCGCAGTCAGCAGTCGAGCCGCCATATGAGGCACAGATGCTGGCGGAAGTAGATCGCATCGGCGCGGCGATCCCGCGCGACCAACTGGCGATCCAGTGGGATACCGCCGTCGAGTTCGCGATCTGGGAGGGCGTCGGCTGGCAGTCGCATCTCGACGATGTGCGCGGCGGCATCATTGACCGGCTCGTGCGGATCGGCGAGCATGTGCCGGCGGACGTCGAGATGGGCTACCACCTCTGCTACGGCGACGCGGGCCACCAGCATTTCGTCGAGCCCAAGGACGCCGCGAACCTCGTCACCGTCGCCAACGACGTTTCCGCTCGCGTCCAACGCCCGATCAACTAGATCCACATGCCGGTGCCGCGCGAGCGCGACGACGAACCGTTCTTCGCGCCGCTCGCGAACCTCAAACTGCACTCGGAAACGGAGCTCTACCTCGGCCTCGTCCATTACACGGACGGCGTGGAGGGCGCGCGCAAGCGAATCGCGGCGGCGCAGCGCTTCGCCCCGACTTTCGGCGTCGCCACCGAGTGCGGCTTCGGTCGCCGCCCACCGGAAACGGTCGCGCCACTCATGGAAATCCATCGCGACGTGGCAGATGGCGCGCATTGAGAAAAGGAAGCGGGCGCCCGGCGCCGCTCACGGCAGGCTCGATAGCTTCCAGCCGTCGCCTTCTTTGACAAGCGTGACGATCTTCGGGTCGGATACTCCGCCGGCATAGGAGAGCGTGACGGTTTACGAGCATGTCGCGTGCTCGATCTCCCGCGAGCGATCCTCCAGTGCCATATCGGTAGCCTGGGTGACGACGTCGTCCATCCACGCATTGATCCTCTGGCCAGTGTGAGCCACAGCGAGTGCGATCTTGCGATGATGTTCCGGCGTTGTGCAGAAGGTGAGTTTGCCGGAGTACGGCCGGTTCGGCTCGAATCCGTCTTCGGCAGATCAGGCAAGGTAGTCGTCAATCGAGAGATGAAATTTCTGTTCGGCGTCTCCGACCGTCTCGCCCGCAAAGTAAATTAGATCACGGAGACAAAGAACGCGCTCGGCGAAAACCTCCACAATGGGATCAATCGCTACTTCTGCCGTGTAGCCCTTATAGGTCATAGTCGTCATCATTCCTCCTCTCGCATTGCCGTCCATTGTTGAGGAGTGCGGCATTGATGTCTACGTACTGCCTGCTGTCTGTTATAGCGATGCGTGCCGTTTGAGATCGAGGTAGGTGTCAATCAGCGCGCCGCTGAGACGGTCGGCGGGGACATCGTGGGTTTCGATGCCGCGACCGGCGATGGTGGCGAGGAGCAGGGCGCGTTCGCGTCCGAGCCGTTCCGCCGCGACGCGCGCGTAAATGGCGTCTGGGTCGGTTGGCGGCTGGTGAGCGAGGGCGTCCAATTCGGGATCGCGCAGCGTGACAACGACGACGCGGTGACGCGCCGCAGCGGATACAAGCGTCGGGATAAGGGCGCGTGGTGTATACGAATCGGTGATGTCAGTGAGCAGGATGACAAGTGAGCGTTGCGGGCGGTGGGCGGCGAGGGCGGTAAAGGCTTCCCGGTAATCGGTTGCCGTCGGCTGGGCGCGGACGGCGTAGAGCGATTCGAGCAGCACTCCCCCCTGTCGCGGCCCGGAAGCAGGCGGGATGTATGCCTCCACACGGTTCGCGAAGGCGAGCAGACCGATCCGGTCGCCCTGCCGCGCGCCGATATGCGCGACGAGCAGGGCGGCATTGACCGCGACATCAAGTTTCGTCAAATCGCCGACCGGCGCGCCCATCAACCGGCCCGCGTCGAGCATCAGCATGACATTCCACGCCCGCTCCGCCTCGAAGGTGCGGGCAATGGGCTTGCCCCGGCGGGCGGTCGCCTTCCAGTCTATGCGGCGATACTCGTCGTCCGGCGTGTACTCGCGCAGCCGCTCGAACTCGCTCCCCTCGCCGGGGCGGCGGGTGCGGCGCAAGCCGGTCGCCGCGCGCAGGGAGCGGCGCGCGGCGAGATCATGCACGCGGATCGCGCGGATATTCGGGTACACGCGGATCGGATCGTCGAGCGTCATCGTCCGCTGCCGCACGACGAGGTTGCGGGCGCCGGGGATGCGGAGCGTGACCGGGCCGAAGGCATACTGCCCGCGCCGACCGGGCCGAAGATTGTAGACGATCTCGTCCGGCTCGCCGCCGGGCGGCAGGATCGCCGTGAAGAACGGTCCGGGCGTGATCGCGCAATGTGGCGGCGGTTCCTCTCGCACCTGCACGACGAGCGGCGCCGACCGCCCGTGCGCGATGCCGACCTTGAGCGTGATCGGGTTCGCTGTGCCGACCGAGAGGCGCGGTTCGTGCTCGCGCGCCACCGTGAAGGCATCGGCGGGCGGCACGCCCCGGCTGTCACGCACGATCAGCGCGACGATGCCGACAAAGAGCGCCCCCGCCACCCAAACAAGCGCCCCCGCCCAGATCGCCAAAAAAAGCGGCAGCGCCACCACCGCCAACAGCCCAACCCCCCGCCGCGTCAGCATGGCATCGAGAGAACGATGGAACGCAGAGAGCGCAGAGGACGCAGAGGACACGGAGGGGGAGGACAAAAGAGAAGATTCAAAAGCCGGACTGTTCGCAACCGAACCCGATACAACATTTTTCTACTCTCTGTGTCCTCTGCGTCCTCTGCGCTCTCTGCGCTACTCCCGGTATTTCCCGTTAGTGAAGCGGCGTTGCCAGCGTTGTTTGCGGACGCGGAGGAGGCCCTTGATGTCCTCCATCGCGGTCCTGCGGATGTTGACGCGGCTGTCGAGGTCCTCCACCCAGACGACGGGGACTTCGTAGATGCGCAGGCCGCGCTCCTCCGCGAGCAGCAGGAGTTCGGTGTCGAAAAACCATTCCTGGTTCTGCACGAGCGGCAGGAGCGATTGCGCGTCGGTGCGGCGGATCGCCTTGAAGCCGCACTGCGCGTCCGAAAAGCGATTATGGCAGAGCGCCTTGATCATCAGGTTGTAGCAGCGGGAGATGGCCTCCCGCTTCCACTGCCGCGTCACCATCGCGTTGCGCAGCAAACGCGAGCCAATGGCGAGATCGCTGTGCCCCGTGATGATCGGCGCGACGAGCGGCAGGAACGACTCGAGGTTTGTGGAGAGGTCCACGTCCATGTACGCGACGACATCGGCATCGCTGGCGAGCCACGCCGTCCGCAGGGCGCGACCGCGCCCTTTCTGGTCGAGATGCAGCGCATGGACCCGGTCGCACTCCGCCGCGAGTTGCTCCGCCAGTTTCCACGTCCCGTCCGTGGAGGCATTGTCCGCAACGGTGATCTGCCACTGATAAGGGAAATACCGAACGAGATGGGAACGGAGCGTTTCGACGCTCTGGCGGAGGATGTGCTCCTCGTTGTAGACGGGAATGACAATCTCCACGCTCACCTGTGACGCGTCGCGCACGTCCGCTGCCATCCATGCCTCTTTCTCATACGACCATTTCGCGGTTGCCCGGCGCCGTCGGCGGGCGCATCGCGTGCAATGTCCCCGGCATGGGCGAATCCGCATGTGAGGACGGCGAGTATACGCGCATTTTCCTTGCCAGAGGATAGCATACGCACGGCATGTGCGCAGCAATGAGGTAAGCGTACCGAGTAACGAGCAGCGAGTAATGAACGGGCGCGCTACATCGTCGGCACTCGTCACTCGGCACTCAGCGCTGGTACACTATTCGGCATGAGAACTGAAGACCCGGCGACTGCACATAAACGACTCGCGACCTTCGCGCTCAATATCGGTAGACGGGATCAAATACTCGGCGTGCTGGTCGTCGCGCTCTCGATAGCGGCGATCTTCGGGCGGGCGATTGGATTGTCGAACGTCCTGGTCTTCGTGATCGGCGGTGCGGCGCTCGCCATCCTCGCGTACGGTATCGGCGTCGCGACGGACGAACTCGGCTCGACCGCCGGGCCGCGCGTTTCGGGCATCCTCAATGCCACCTTCGGGAATATTGCGGAACTGGTGATCGCGGGCTTTGCGCTCCGTGCCGGGCTGCTGGAGATCGTGCGCGCCTCGATCGCTGGTAGCGTGCTCGGCAATACACTGCTCGTCCTCGGCCTTTGCATGTTCGTCGGCGGCTGGCGACACGGCGTGCAGCGATTCTCGCGCGTCGCGGCCTCGATGAACGGCACGCTCCTCCTGCTCGCCGCGACAGGCCTGATCGCCCCCGCACTCCTACTGACGACGGGCGTGGCGATTGACGGCGGCAAGGAGCAGCACCTCTCGATTGTTGTCTCCCTCGTTCTGCTCGTCGTCTACCTCGCCAGCCTCCGCTTCTACCTGACGACACCCGAAGCGGGCGGGGCGGAACGCGCCTCGGAACCCGCGCACTGGGGCTGGGGAAGCGCGACGATCATCCTCGGCGTGCTCGCGCTCGTCACCGCGCCGGTGGCGGACGCCTTCGTCGCGGTGCTGCAACCGACCGCAAAGACGCTCGGGCTGCCCGAACTCTTCCTCGGCCTCGTCATCGTGCCGCTCGTCGGCAACATCCCGGAAAACCTTGTCGGCCTGACGGTCGCGTGGCGCGGCGACATGGATTTCGCGATGGTGATCGCGCTCGGCTCGTCCTTGCAAGTCGCCCTGATGGTCGGGCCGGTACTCGCGCTCCTCTCGCCCCTGCTCGGCCACCGGATGACGCTCGTCTTCGCGCCGGTGGAGATCGTCGCCATCGCAGCGGGCGTGCTGATCACCGCCATCGTCGCCGTGGACGGCGAAAGTACCTGGATCGAGGGATTAGCCCTCATCGCCGTCTACATCATCTTCGCCGCCGCCATCTACGTCTGGCCCATCGGCGCCATTTAGCCGATGCACTTCACTTTATAGCCACCTCACCTATATATTTGCGCGACTTGACAACTAGAAACTAATGTTCTATTCTAATAGCGTACGAAGTCTCACAAGGGCTATTCGACCGATATGGAGATTGAGATGAGTTATGGCGATATTGGTCCGTGGTCAGAGATCAAATTGGACATTATCCGGGAGTACGCGAGCGCATATTCCCGAATTCTGAACGCACAAAACAGATTTGAACACCTTTACATTGATGCCTTTGCCGGACCTGGAGTACACATTTCGAGGATGACGGGAAAGTTTGTACTTGGTAGTCCGCTGAATGCACTGTTAGTCGATCCTCCTTTCAAGGAATATCATCTCATCGACATAGAACGCGACAAAGCCGCATCTCTACGAGAGATTGTTGGAGCGAGATCGGACGTTTCGATTTACGAAGGCGACTGCAATACAATCCTGTTAACCGATGTACTGCCGCAGGCAAAATATGAGGATTATAAGAGGGCGCTTTGTCTTCTTGACCCTTATGGTTTACATCTGAATTGGGAACTCATTCAGACAACTGGGCAGATGAAAAGCTGATGTTGACCCGCTTTGGTGGACACCAGATCATTGGGCAATCGATGCTCAACAGGAGGTGTCCCGATGCCACGCACCCGCCCGGCCTACCCGCCGGAGTTCAAGATGGAAGCAGTCCGGCTGGCCCAAAGTGGTGACA
>JBBRLR010000140.1:0-11611 GCA_038231255.1 Thermomicrobiales bacterium
CTGGCACCTCCATGTGGATGGCTCGCTGGCGCGTCGCCTCGGCTTCCAACCGGTGGTGAGGACCGTCTATCAGGCGGTGCAGGAGAAGCTGATGTGACGCGGCTGCGGGCAGCGGCACGCCGTCACCATTGCGGCTTTGGCGAAACCTCATTTGTGCTTGTCTGCCTGTGCTGACTCCCCTGCTGGGACGGGCGCGCACGGGTGGTGTTGACCGCCGACGGCCTGCCCCACCCCGCGCTGGCGCTGACGCCACCCCTGCCCCTCGTCTTGCCTGGCATGGCGAGCGCGACGGCGGCCGGTAAGGCGGCACGCCGGTCGGCGGTCGGTACGTCCGAGGGGACAACGGCGGGCAGATCGTAGCTTGTCTTTCCAACAGGTCACAGATTTCTTCGCCGCTCTCACCACAACAACGACCAGTACCTTGTCGCGAATCTCCTAGATGATTCGATAATCGCCTTCGCGAATGCGATACTCGTTCTCTCCACCGGCAAGTTTCTGGATGCCATGAGGGGGAGGGTTCGATACAAGCCGGTCACTTGCGTCCTCGAGGGTCGCTCTGACATTTGCGATAAGCCTGTTCAATTGCCGCTGTGTCTGCGGAGTGACGAGAATTTCATACTCCATGGATGTCGTTTACCGAGCGAACCACGCTTTGACGGTCTCCCACGGGATGTATCCCTTATCCTCTGCTTCAGCAATGGCGAGACGCGCATCTTCGAGGTCAATGCGGTTTTCCAGTTCGCGCAGCAACTCAACGTCTTCAATCGGCACGACCGCGACGAGCGCCTTGCCGCGCCGCGTCAGGACGATGCGTTCTTTCCCATACGCGGCCCGGTTGATGACATCAGAGAACTGGTCCCGCGCCTCAGCAGTGGATATTGTGTCCATTCAAAGCCCCCTACATAATGACAGAATGTACTTTTCGCCCCTATTGTAGAATTTCGGTCAACATTGCGTCGCTTCTGGCAATGCGGCGCGTAACAGATGGAGATCGAGCGGGATGCCGGCAACGAGCAAGTAGGCGGCATCGGCGTGGACGGCGAGGCGCTGGTTGGCGCGGCCAAGGGCGTCGCGGTAGCCGCGACCGAGCGCGGAGTTCGGGTGGAGGCCCATGCCGACTTCATTCGAGACGACGATCAGGGTGCCGGGATAGTCATCGCGCAGGCGGAGCAGGGCGTCCACTTCGGCAGCGGCGTGAGCCTCGATGGCATCGCCAGTCAGGTCAGGGTCGGTGAAAGCGGGAGTAGAAAGCAGGAGCGTCAAACAATCGAGTAGCAGGACACGCGGCAGGTTTCCGCGCTGGCGCAAGGTGTTGCCCGCGCGCATCGGCAATTCGACGGTTTCCCATGCGGTGGAACGGTCGGCACGGTGGCGGGCGATGCGTGCGGCCATCTCATCGTCCGTCACCGTAGCCGTCGCGACGTAGAGCACCGCATCGCCCCCTTCTGTGCGCGCCAACCGCTCCGCGAATGCACTCTTTCCGCTCCGCGCCCCACCCAGTACCAGTACGAGTCGCCCCATCGCACCCTCCCGAAACTGATTGAGCCACGGAGGCACACACTCTCCCATCAACCGACAAATGCCGCCGCGAGGAGTACGCCGACTTCCGCGCATTCGCAGATCGCACCGTAGACATCGCCCGTCGTGCCGCCAAGTCGCCGGAGAGCGAGGGAGGCGACGCACGCACCGCCGATCATGGCGCCACCAACCAGCGCGAGCGCCTGCCATCGGAGTAGGATAATCGCAGGGATCATGGCAATTGCGAGTGCGACACCAAGCGTCCACGGGCGCGTGTGCGCTTTGACGCCGCCACCCAAGCCTTCCGTGCCGCGTGCGGACGGCAGGAGTATGATTGCGGTGGTCATGCCGCACCGGGCAAGTGCGGGAAAGCAGACGAGCACCGCAGGACGATGATTGCCGAGCGGTCCGGCGAGCAATGACGTTTTCAGCAGCAGCAGCAACACGACGCCGACGACACCGAACGCCCCCGCCCGTGGATCGCGCGCGATGGCGAGCCGTTCCATGCGCGAGCGGTGGGCGAATACCGCGTCGCAGGTGTCAATCAACCCATCGAGATGCAGAAAGCCCGTCAGAAGCGCCAATATCGCGACGAGCAACGCGGCGACGGCAAACGCGGAAAGTGCGGTGTGGCGCAATCCCCAGTCCGTAAACGTCAGGATGCCGCCAAGGGCGTAGCCGACTGCCGGATACCACGCGACCGCCGCCCCCTGCTCAGCTAGCGTCGGCGCGCGGCGGAGTGGGAGCGGTAGGGTGGTCAGGAATGTCCACGCGACGAGCAAGGGCATAGCAACTCCCTCGGGAGAAAGATTGGATGGGCGTTTACGCTCGCGGGCGCGTATGCGACAATCATTGTACGTTCAAATAGTGCGAGGTGGGATGTGACACGTAGATCGGCGGCTATGCATAACGAAAACGTGCTATTGACCGAACTCGCCCGCACGGACGCCCTGTCGGGTTCGATTCTCGATCTGTTGCCGATCGGCGTCGTCATCATGGACGCGCACCAACTCGAAATCCTCGCCGCGAACACGACGGTGCGCTCGCTGCCGGGGGCGCCGTGGCGCGAAATGGCGGTCCTCGGGCGACGGATCCGCGACCTGCCGGACGACCCGAATATCCGCCGCTTCGCTGCCGCGTGCCGCTATGTCCTTCGCGTCGGCGCGCCGTTGCAAATCAAGGCATTTCCGCTCGGTGGCGACAAACCGGTGTACTGGGATTTCTCGTTCGCGCCGGTGCGCGACCGGGACGGTACGGTCGTCCGGCTGCTCGCGACGATCAGCGACGTGTCACAGGAAGTGATGCTGCGGCGGACGGTGGAGGAAAGCAACCGGGAATTGCGCCGTCAGAACACCGAACTTGCGACCCTCAACCGTCTGGCGATTGACGTCAGCTCGTCGCACGACTTCATCGCCCTCTGCCAGACGGCGACCGAGGCGCTCCTCGATCTGTTCGGCTTCACGCAGGGCGGTGTCGCGATGCTCACCGAGGATCGCGCCGCCGCGACAGTTGTCGCCTTTTCCTCGGCAACCCGGCGTGTTGACTGGCAACGCACGCGTATCCCGGTCGCGCACAATCCGGCCTTCGAACACTTGATGCGCCGTCTCACACCCCTCGCCATCAACGACATCGAAAACGATCCTATCGCCGATGTGGAACGCGAGTTATGGCGGATGCGCCTGGCAAAATCCATCCTGCTTGTGCCGATCGTCGTGCGGGGCGAGATGATCGGCACGATTGGTGTTGACGCGACGGCGGAGCCGCACCGCTTCACCGACGCGGAGATTGACCTGGCGACACGCGTCGCGGAGCAGCTGTCCGTCGCGATGCAGAACGCCCGCCTCGCCGAGGAGGTGCAACGCCGCGCCGACGATGTAGAAGCGTTGAATGCGATCGGGCAAGTTGTCAGTTCATCGCTGAACCTGACGACCGTTCTTGATCGCGTGCTGTCGTCGTTGCGGGATATCGTCGCATACGACCGCGCCTCGATTAGTGTCCTCGAACCGGATATGGAGCACCTGCTCGTCGTGTCAGACACGGCGGAGGCGGGCAATCAGCGCGGGCAGCAGGTCCCACTCGAAGGATCGCTGCGCGGCTATGTCTTCACCTCCGGGAAATCACTCTACATCGGCGATGTCGCGACGGAGGGTTTGCCGCTCCCGCCGCGCTTGGCGCTGTCCGAGTACCCGACGAATATCGTGCTCGCGCCGCTCGTCGTCACCGGACAACCGATCGGCGTGCTCTCGGTGCTGGGGGCAACGGCGGGAGTCTTGATGCCCGAGGACGCCCGCCGGGTCGAACGTGTCGCGGCGCAGGTTGCCATTGCCGTGGCGAACGCCCGGCTGTACGAGCGCGTGCAGGGGCAGGTAGAGGAGTTACGCCTCCTCAACGCGGACCTCGCCGAGGCGAACAAACACAAGAGTGTCTTCCTCGCAACGATGAGTCACGAACTGCGTACGCCGCTGAACGCAATCATCGGTTTCGCCGAGCTACTGCTGGACGATATTATCACCGAGCAGGAAGAACGGAGCGAAAGCCTGCTCGACATCCTCCGTAGCGGCCAACATCTGCTGACGCTGATTAACGATGTGCTCGACCTCACGAAAGTCGAGGCGGGCCAGATGACGCTCGTACCCACGCCGCTCGATCTCCGCCATGAACTGGCGAGCGTGGATCGGATCATGTCGCCCTTGTTCGCGCAGCGGCGGCAGCGGTACACGTATAGCGTGCCGCCGGGCTTCCCGCCCGTGTATGCGGATGCGAGCCGGATGCGGCAGGTAATCCTCAATATCCTCTCGAACGCCAACAAGTTCACACCCGACAACGGAACGATCACACTCACCGCCAGCCTGAACACCAGTTGCGAAGCGCAAATCGCTATCGCAGACACCGGCATCGGCATCAAGGCTGAGGACATTCCGCTAATCTGGCAGGAATTCCGGCAGATTGATACCTCGATCAACCGGAAGTATGAGGGCACCGGCCTTGGCCTGACGCTGACGCGGCGGCTGCTCGCCTTGATGCACGGACGCATCTGGCTCGAAAGCGCGCCGGGCGTCGGCACCACGTTCTATCTCTCCCTCCCTCTCGCTAGCGGAGCGCGCGCGTAATGCCGCGCCCCCAACCACCGGAAGCACAGCCGGGCGACGTGCGCGATCACAAATACCGGCTGATTAATATCGACCGCTGCGCCGATGCGCCCCCGCCCGCGCTTATCCAGGCCGCCCACGAGTTCAACGCGGGCGAGTATTTCCAATGCCACGAGACATTGGAGCATGCCTGGTTGCACGAGCCGGGCTACATCCGCGTCCTTTGGCAGGGCATCATCCAGGTAAGCGTCGCCTGCTTCCACATCACGCGCGGCAACGGCGAGGGGGCACGGAAGATCTGGACCGCAGCACTGCTCAACCTCGCC
This sequence comes from Thermomicrobiales bacterium, assembly GCA_038231255.1. GTDB lineage: Bacteria > Chloroflexota > Chloroflexia > Thermomicrobiales > JALYUS01 > JALYUS01. The sequence continues at coordinate 4,934 of JBBRLR010000140.1, forward strand.
CCCTTCCCCGACCACTGCCACGGCGTTGCTGTCGCCGCGCTCCGCGCGCAAACCGATGTCTGTCTCCAGACGATCCTCCGGCTCGGCGACAGCGGCGCGGCCCAATTCGACCGCACACTTTTCCCGATGATTGATCTCCAACTGTAGCCGCCACAAACCTGTCCCAATGAACAGGTTGACTTCCCGATCTTGGATGGTATTCTGGCGATGCGACAGGATATGCGCTGTCGCGGATATGGCGATAGTGCGATATGAGCGCATGAACGCGACGGAAAGGAGATCCTCGATGGTGCAATATGTCCGGTTTAGTATGGGCAACGCGAATCCGCTTGCCACCGTTTCACGGGGGGATCACCGCGCGCGGAGCGTCATTGACTGACGCCCTTCGTCGCCACAGTCGGCACCACGCCGGCGGTTCCCACAAGCGGGACCGCCGGTTTTGTTTTTGTCGCCCGGCATGGTGCATGAGCGCCGGGGAATGGAGAAAGGAGTGGCAGATGGCGCCACGGAAGACGCACACGACGCGCATGACGACGCGGAAAGGAGTGACCCGATGAAGAATGCAGGAGATGCAGCCACGATGTTGAGCATCGCGGAGACCGTTTCCTCGATAGAAAGCGGATTTATGGAGAAGCGAATGCTCATCTCCCGCCGCAGGAAGCGGCGGGAGAAACAACGAACATAGCGGGTGGGGTGGGCTTCCCACTGCGCCCAGCAAACGAAAGCGGTGAGAACGATGTTGACTGCACAGCACGAGATGATGGCCCAGATGTACGTCGAGGAACGGTTGGCTATGGCGGAGAAACGGCAACTCGTCCGCGAAGCGGTCCAGGCGCAACGTGCCCAGCGCACGAAACTGGCGCTGACGGCACGCGTCGGCCGGACGCTCGTCACCGTCGGCCAACGGCTGGAAGCGGCCGGGGCAGCCTGACGACCTTCCAAGATGTAGAAACGGGCCTGAGGTAACCACTCGTCAGACATGAACCGACATCCGGCGCGCCGACACGGCGCATGAAAGGGGAGCCGCAGGCGTGCGTCTCCCCTCTTTCTTTGCTCCGGAGGAGGAAAGAAAGAGGCTTTCACCTCTCCCATTCAGCATCTAGCGCACCGACAAATGGAAGGTTTAAGTCCCTTCCTGCCAGGCGTTGTTATACTCGTTCTGGCGAGCGGAAAGTTCGTCAATCTTGATGCCGAGCGTCGCGAGCTTGAGTGTCGCGACGCCGAGGTCGAGTTCGGACGGGATGTCGTACACCTTCGGTCCGAGCGACGCCTGATTCTGGATCAGCCATTCGGTCGCCAGCGCCTGGTCGGCGAAGGACATGTCCATCACGCTCGCCGGGCTTGCTTCCGCCGCCGCCTGGCCGACGAGTCGCCCTTCGGCGAGGAGATAGACGCGCTGACCACTGGGGAGCAGATACTCCTCCGTGTTAGTGCGCACCATCTTGTGCGAGACAGCCGTTTCCTTGAGACCCTTGACGTCAATCTCAACATCGAAATGGCCACTATTGCAGAGAAGGACGCCTTCTTTGAGGTTCGCGAAGTGATGACGCGAGACGATCTCGGTGCCGCCCGTCGCGGAGACGATGATGTCCGCCTCCTTGACCGCGTCCGCCATCGTCATAACGCGGTATCCTTCCATCACCGCTTCGAGCGCGGCGATCGGCGAGACCTCGGTGATAATGACATTCGCGCCCATGCCCTTCAGCCGCAGCGCGATGCCGCGCCCGACCCAGCCATAGCCCGCGACGACCGCGACCTTGCCCGCGATCAAAATGTTCGTCGCGCGCAGGATACCGTCCACGGTGTTCTGTCCGGTGCCGTAGCGGTTGTCGAAGAAACGCTTGGTCGGCGTGTCGTTGACGGCGACGACCGGGAACTTGAGAATCCCGTTCCGTTCCATCGAGCGGACGCGGATGACGCCCGTTGTCGTCTCCTCCATGCCGCCGATCACGCGGCTGAGGGTCTCGCCGCCCATCTCGTGCAGCTTGACGATCAGGTCCGCGCCGTCGTCCATCGTCAGTTGCGGCTTGTGTGCCAGCACCTGATCCACATGTCGGTAATACGTCTGGACATCCTCGCCGTAATAGGCGTAGACAGGGATTTCCTCGTGTGCGACGAGCGTGGCGCACACGTCGTCGCGCGTGGAAAGCGGGTTCGAGGCGCAGAGCGCGATCTCCGCGCCGCCCGCCTTCAGCGTCCGCAGCAGCACGGCCGTCTCCGTCGTGATGTGCAGGCTGACCGCGATGCGCAGGCCCTTCAAGGGCTGCTCCTTCGCGAACCGCTCGCGGATCGTCTGCAAGACGGGCATCTGCCGCTCCGCCCAGTCCGACCGCATCCGCCCCTGCTCCGCCAAACCGATGTCCACAATGTCATAATCAACCGTCGTTGCCGTCATTCCCACCTCCGAAAACCGATGAATCTCACCTTTGGAGCAACCTCCGCAGACGATACTACATTATCATCGGCGTTTTGTCTACAGATCGTCCGTGATTATCAGACAAGGGAGGGCGCACGGCTGTGCACCCCTACACGATCCCCGTGTTTCTCTCCCTCTCCATTACTTGTCAGCAGTAAAGAGGGGGCCGGGGGCAAGGCTCCCCCTAATCGTCCGCCAGCGCCAACTCACGGTCGGCGATCCCGGCGGCAGCACGCAGCGTTGCGGCCTTGTCCGTCTTTTCCCAGGGCAGATCGAGGTCGTCGCGGCCAAAGTGACCGTAGGCGGCGGTCTGCTTGTAGATCGGGCGGCGCAGATCGAGCGTGCGGATGATGCCGCGCGGCGTCAGGTTGAAGTGCTCAGCGATCAGCGCCTGCAATGTCTCGTCAGAGACCTTGCCGGTGCCGAAGGTCTCGACCATGATCGAGAGCGGCTTCGGCACGCCAATAGCGTACGACAACTGCACCTCGAAGCGGTCCGCGAGGCCCGCCGCGACGATATTCTTCGCCACATACCGCGCCGCATATGCCGCCGAGCGGTCCACCTTGGTCGGGTCCTTGCCGGAGAACGCGCCGCCACCATGCCGCGCCATACCGCCGTAGGTGTCCACGATGATCTTGCGGCCGGTCAGGCCCGCGTCGCCGACGGGGCCACCGACGACGAATCGGCCGGTCGGGTTGATATAGATCTTGGTATTCGCATCCATCATCGCGGCGGGGATCACATCGCGGATGACGAGCGCCTCGACATCCTTGTGGAGCTGTGCCTGCTCAACCACCGCGTCATGCTGTGTCGAGATGACGACCGCATCCACGCGCACCGGCTTACCGAACCGGTACTCGATCGTCACCTGGCTCTTGCCGTCCGGCCGCAGATAGGTCAGCGTGCCGTCCTTGCGCACGTCGGCCAGACGGCGGGCGAGTTTATGCGCTAGCGCAATCGGCAGCGGCATCAATTCCGGCGTCTCATTGCAGGCAAAGCCAATCATCATTCCTTGATCGCCCGCGCCAACCTCGTCGTTATCGAGGCTGACACCCTGCGCGATGTCCGGTGACTGCTGGCCGATGGCGACCGTCACGCCGACGGAGCCGCCATCGAAGTGGCAGTCCGCCTCGCGCGTGTAGCCGATCGCCTGGACCGTTTCGCGGATCACCGCCGGCATGTCCACATACGCCGAGGTCGTAATCTCGCCGAAGACTGAGACGAGGCCCGTCGTCGTCGCCGATTCGCAGGCGACGCGCGCCTGCGGGTCCTGGGCGAGGATCGCGTCGAGGATGGCGTCGGAAATCTGGTCGCACATCTTGTCCGGGTGCCCTTCGGTCACCGACTCCGAAGTAAAGAAAAGTTTCTCCGATTGCATGAACGTGTTACTCACCAACTGCTCCCTTCGGTCGCTTCAGGACTGAGGACTCAGGACTGAGGACTGAGTCGTACACCCCCTCCGTCTTCCCCTACTATCGCAATGTTGCCGTAGCTGTTCCCCTCAGTCCTGCGTCCTCGTGCCGCCCAGAAGGCGCCCGCAGTCCTTCACCAAAACTTTTCTGGTAGCGCGCCGCGAACTCATCCCATGTATAGGTATGCGCCTGCGGGCCGTACAATTCGATGGCATACGTCGCCGCCTGCGCCGCGACGCGACCGGTGGTCGGCCAATCCCAGCCACGCACCATGCCGGTGAGCAACCCCGCGCAGTAGGCGTCACCGCCGCCGGTTGGGTCCACGACCTCGCGGGCGGGGGCGATGGGAATCTCGTACGTTGCCTCTCGCGTGCGGATCATGCTCCCCTGGCCACCGAGCGTCTTGATGAGCGCGCCGTTCGGGGCAAGCGCCGCGAGCATGTCGTCTTCGGACAAGCCCGTCTTCTCGCTCATCGCCGCGAACTCGTAGTCGCTGCCGAGGAAGACCGCAGCGCCGTTCAGGCCGTCGGCGAGTGCCGGGCCATCCATCACGGTCGTCTGCCAGCATGGCATGTACACGAAGGGGATGCCAAAGGCACGACATTCTTTCGGAAACCGCTCAATTGCTTCCGGCACCGTCGGCCCGATCAGCGCGACCTTGATCGCATCGGCAGCGAGGTTGTGGAAGGAGGTCAGGTCGCTGCGCGCCATCGCACCGGCATAAAAGCCCATCACGGTGTTGTTCTTCATGTCCGCCGTAATGAAGCAGGAGGCGGTCATCTCGTCCGGCACGCCAATTATAGGCGCGGTGTCCACGCCAAGCTGTTCGAGGTAGGCGCGATAGGTGTCAAAATCGTCGCCGCCCGCCGTCGCGAGGATCGAGCAAGGCTGCTGAAGAAGCGCAAGTGAATACGCAATGTTCCCGGCGACGCCACCACGCTGCTTCTTCATCTTCTCGACGAGGAAGGAGATGCTGAGGACATGGACCTTTTCCGGCATGATGTGATCCCGAAAGTCGCCGGGGAAATCCATAATGAAATCATACGCGAGCGAGCCGGTGACGACGACCGCTTTCGGTCGGATCGCCGCCCCGCCCCCTGTCCCGGTTGCCCCATCGTCCGTCATGCGCCCTTCTTCCTTGTTGAAATCATCCGTCGTCAGTCGGTGGCGTGCGCGATTGCGGCTTCGCGATCCGTCATCATGCGAATCGCCTCCGTATAGGGTGAATGAAGAACTCCGGCGTGCGGAGGGTGAGCCAGATTTCCTCGTGCGGCAGGCGGGTCTGGTCACTTAGCACGACCGCGCCATCGTGCCGTGTCACCGCCCGGAAGTTTTCTTGTGCGTTCGCTTGCGCCGCCAACCCTCTAACCCCATTGCTTTAGACCTCGGAAACGTCAAAACGGCCGCCCATAATTGAGCAGCCGCGCGTTCTCCTCGCGTGAGGGGGATCGGCGGACCGCTCATCGTCCAGCGCGGGCGCACTGGCGGCATTGGCACCATCCTCACTCGTGAGGAAGGTTGCCGGGCTTCGTCGGGCCTGTCCCTCCACCGCTCGTGATGAGTGTCCGGAGTCTCTTCACTTGTTGCCGCGCAGCATACCACACCGATCTCCGAAGGGCAACGCGTTTTGTGGAAACGTCATGAACGCATCAGTTTCAGTCAGAACATTTATTGCACAGACACAATACTAAAAGGTCGTTGTTTCCTTGCCCCGCCGCGCCCTATACTGAGGATGAGCTCCACAATCCGCGCCGGTAATTATCTGGATAGGATCGCCGCCGCCGCCGTTGTTGCACGCACAAAGGGCGGGATGGTATACTGCCGTATCGCCGCAAAAGCGGCGCCCCAAACAGGTGCTGATGTGAGAAATGCAGGTGGAGGTTCACCGCGTGAGGCTTGTGCCGTATGCGGGCAATCGGTGTATTGGCGGGGAGAAACGGTCGTAGGGTCAGCCGCCGTTGGGCTACCCATCGCCCCTCGAAGGGGGAGGTAAACCGGTATGGCAGTAGCGAAGGCGCCAGCCAGCAAAACCAAGAAGGGGTCGTGGGACGGACAGGGTCCGCTCCTCGACGTGTCAAATCTCAAGACGCAGTTCTTCACGCAGGACGGCGTCGTCAAGGCCGTGGATGGTGTCTCGTTTCACGTCAATCCCGGCGAAACGCTCGGCATCGTCGGTGAATCCGGCTGCGGTAAGTCCATCACGGCGCTCTCCTTGATGCGTCTGATCCCGACGCCGCCCGGCAAGATCGTCGAAGGCAAGATCGTCTTCCAGGGCGACAACATCCTCGAAATGAGCGATGAGGAAGTGCGCAATGTCCGGGGTAACAGGATCGCGATGATCTTCCAGGACCCGATGACCTCGCTCAATCCCGTGCTCACCGTCAACCGCCAGATCAGCGAGGCGGTCATCCTCCACCTCGGCATGTCGAAGGCGGAAGCGCGCGAGCGGTCGATCGAACTCCTCAAAATGGTCGGCATCCCGAACGCCGAAGAGCGGATCAATCAGTATCCGCATCAGTTCTCCGGCGGTATGCGCCAGCGCGTGATGATCGCGATGGCGCTTTCCTGCAACCCGGACCTGATCATCGCCGATGAGCCAACAACGGCGCTCGACGTGACGATTCAGGCGCAGATCCTCGAATTGCTGAAGAAGATTCAGCAGGATCGCGGCACCGGCCTCATCATGATCACCCACGATCTCGGTGTGGTCGCAGGAATGACGGATCGCACGAACGTCATGTACGCGGGGCACATCGTGGAGACCGCGGGCACGGACGAACTGTTCGCAAACCCACGCCATCCGTACACGCTCGGCTTGCTGAACTCGATCCCGCGCCTCGACGATCAGGA
>JBBRLR010000141.1:0-11598 GCA_038231255.1 Thermomicrobiales bacterium
CGAAGTGCGGAAAGGCGAGATCGTCGGGAATCGGCGGGGCGAGTTCGACCATCAGGGCGTCAGGCTTGTCCTCGCCGAACGCCTCGCCGAGTTCGCGCAGGTAGTCAACCGAGACGCGGTCCTCCCAGTCCTTCGAGCCTTTCTCGACGGAGGGGCCATTGCGCCGCCATTCCTGCTTCGGGCCATCTTGAATCATCATCACGAAGACGACGGCGATATCCGGTTTGCCCCCTTCCGCCGCTGCCTCCCGCGCGAGCCGCACGGAAAGCCGTGCTTTCTCTTTCCACGTCCCAGAAGGCACGGCCAGATCGCCGTCCGCCTCCAGTTGCACGCAGCGGTGGAAGAGGAAGGTGTTGGTGAGCAGGATTTCCGCTCCTGCATCCACATAGCGGCGGTGCATCGCCTTGACGATCTCCGGGTTGTCGTAGAGCGCCATCGCCCCCCAGGTGAAGTTCAGCGATTGCCCCGCATCGCCGTCGGCGGGCGGATAGCCCATCGCCTGCAACTCGGAGCCGATGCCGCCGTCCATAATTACCGGCTCGCCCCGCTGCCATTGGGCTTCCATCGCCTGATATATCTGGCTTTTCTCGATCATGGGGCGCCTCTTCTCAGTGCTTCTGCCAATACTGTAGCTGTAGGAGAATGACTACGAAAGCCATGATGAGTCCCCCTCTCCCACCGCAGTGGGGGAGGGGACAGGGGAAGGGGGCTTACCCCAATACTTCCGTGATCGCGTCGCCGACGATGCCGATGAGGCGGTCGGTCTCCTCGGTGGTGAGGACGAGCGGCGGGGCGATGGCGATACCGGTGTCGCTGCATCGCACGATCAGACCCCGCTTGCGCGTCGCCGCTTGCAACTTGTTGCCGACATCCGCCACCGCGTCGTAGCGCGCCTTGGTCGGCTTGTCCGCGACGAGTTCGACAATCGCCATCATCCCCTTGCCGCGCACATCGCCGACATTTGGGTGTACCTTCAGTTCGTTGAGGCCCGCGAGCAGTTGCTTGCCGCGCGCCGCCGCCTGCGCGGGCAGGTCTTCATCCTCGATGATCGCGATGTTCCGCAGCGCGACGAAGCAGGCGACCGGGTGGCCCGAGTAGGTGAAGCCGTGCATGAACATCGTGTCCGGCCCGATCATCCGCTCGTAGATGTCGTCCGTCACGCCGACCGCGCCGAGCGGGACGTAGCCGGAGGTGATCCCCTTCGCCATCGCGATGATGTCCGGCTGCACGCCGTACTGCTGGACGCCGAACATCGTGCCGGTGCGCCCGAAGCCATTGATCACCTCGTCGGCGATGAAGAGGATGTCGTGCTTTTTGAGCACCGCACAGATCGCCGGCCAGTAGGCGTCCGGCGGCGGGACGACCCCGCCCGCCCCCTGCACCGGCTCGCCGATGAAGGCGGCAATCGTCTCCGCGCCTTCTTTTTCAATCGTTGCTTCGAGTTCCGCGACGAGTGACTGGACGAATGCACCCTCGGACATATTCTCGCCGTTGCGGTACGCGTATGGCGCGGAGACGTGGAGGAAGCCCGGCGCGCGCGGACCGAAGTGCTGCCAGTAGCCGGGGATGCCGGTCGCGGCGAGCGTGCCCATCGCGATGCCGTGGTAGCCCATCTGCCGCGAGATGATCTTCACCTTGTCCGGCTGGCCGCCGATCGACCAGTAGTAGCGGGCGATCTTGAAGGCCGTCTCGTTCGACTCCGCGCCGCCGGAGGTGAACTGGAAATGGTTGATCGGGCCGGGGATCATTTCGGCCAGTTTGGTAGCGAGTTCGATCACCGGCGGCGTGGCGAGGCCGAAGAAGGTCGGCTGGAAGGCGAGGCGGGCCATCTGCTCCCTGGACGCCTCGGCGAGTTCCGCACGCCCGTGCCCGACATTGACATTCCACAGGCCCGCGAAGCCATCGATGTATTCCTTGCCCTCGGAATCCCAGAGTGTCGAGCCTTTGCCCTCCGCGAGGATGAGCGGCCCGGACTGCGCGTGGCGGTGCAGGTTCGTGACCGGGTGGAGCATATGCGCGATGTCCTGCTCGATCAGTGCGGTCGTTTCCCAGGTTGCAACCATGTCGGTTTCCCCTTCCTTCGATAGCCGGTTAATGACGGTTCCGTGTCTGGAAGTGTAGCAGATTTCCTCCCCTCGTTCGTGTGTCAATGCCAACGCGCTCGTCGTTGACGAGACGTTGATGATGTGCTACGTTGCGTCAACAGACACGAGAGCATAGTGATGCACATGAGGGTGTTGTGGGTTCGCTGCCTACGGATCATGTGCAATGAAAAAGGGAACCGTTTCGAGTGGGTGGACGCTCATCGCAGGTTCGGGGTTTGTTCATGCATCCCACATATCCTGCGTATCAATCGTTCACCCTTCCCGATTACACTCCGCCGTGGTGTACGGCGTGAGTCCGCCTGGTACGTATCGAAAGGGTGACAGGGCATGAAGCATTTCGACTCCTCCATTTCGCGTCGTCGGTTTCTTCTCGGCGCTGCGGGCGCTGCCGGAGCGGCCATCCTCGCCGCCTGCGGTGGGAGCAGCGCGACGAATACCCCACCGGTCGCGCCGACCGCCGCCGCAGGCGCGGCAACGAGCGCGCCTGCGGCAACGACAGCGCCTGCCGCACCAACGACGGCGCCCGCCGCGACCACCGCATCTGCCGCCACGACCGGCACGACCGCGACGACCGCGCCGAGCGTGGCCGCGAGCACGGGCGCGCCCGTCAAGCTCGCCTTCTTCCTCGGTGGCGATGTCAATATCCAGGACCTATGGACCAAGGAACTGCTGCCGTTGTACAAGAAGGTCGCGCCGAACGTCTCGTTCGACTTCGTCTTCTCCGAGCACGGTATCGGCGATCAGGGCACCTTCGACCGCATCGCCGCCGCGAAGCAGGCGAACAAGCCGTCGGGCGTTGATATCTGGGAGACCGGGAACCTGCTGCGGCCAGGTGGCGATGCGGGGATCATCCAGAAGGTCAGCGAGGCGGAGATTGCCAACCTCGCGAAAGTCTCGAAGGATGCCATCGGTCAGGTGGGCGGCTACGGCGTGCCCTACCGCGCCAGTTCCGTCGTCCTCGCGTACAATAGCAAGGACGTGCCGAACCCGCCGAAGACGATTGACACGATTCTCGATTGGGTGAAAGCGAATCCCGGCAAATTCACCTACAACCCGCCGGACACGGGCGGCTCGGGCGACGCGTTCGTGACGCGCGTCCTCAAGAAGGGGATCAAGCCCGAGGAGGAGCAATTCTTCCAGACCAGCTACGATCAGGGCAGAGAAGCGCAGTGGGAGATGGGCTGGGGCATCCTCAAGGGGCTTGCGCCGTCCATTTACCAGAAGGGCTTTTATCCGAAGGGCAATGTCCCCGTGCTGCAAACGCTCGGCAAGGGCGAGATCTCGCTCGCGCCCGTCTGGTCCGATCAGGGTCTCAGTTACCTCGCGCAGAAACTGTTGCCGCCGGAAGTCAAACTACAGCAGATTGACCCGCCCTTCTCCGGTGGTGCAGCGTATGTCGGCGTCGTCGCGGACAGCCAGCACAAGCCGGAGGTCTATGCTTTCCTCAACTGGCTGCTCACGCCGGAGCCGCAGACCGTCATCATCAACAAGATCAATGGCTATCCGGGGCTGGACTGGCAGTACATGCCGCCTGAGGTGCAGCAGAAGTACGCGGACATCGCCAAGAACTACAGTTTCAACTTCAGTCAGAAGTTCAATAACGACAAGAACCAGCAGTGGTACGAGAAGGTGGCCGGCACTCCCGCGCCAACCAAGACGCCGTAGACAGGGTGTGTGGAGATGGCTGAACAGGTACGCGAGGCGCTGCCGCCTCCGGCGGCAGCGATGCGGCGGCGCGAGACATGGACCGGGGCGCGAACGCGGGAGGCGGCATTCGGGCTGCTGCTCGCCGCGCCGCCGATCGTTGTGCTCGTCGCGCTCATCATCCTGCCCGCGCTCGACGCCCTCCGGTTTTCGCTCGGCATCGTGCCGGAAGGAAACATCACTTACAGCACCGGTCAGCACCTGGTCACGAGTTCGCGCCCGACGCTCGCGGTGTATCGGAATCTCCTGGACAGCAAATTCTTTCGCGATGATTTCGCCCTGACCGCATCCGTCGTCGTGCTGTCAGTCACCATCGCGCTCGTCATCAGTTACGTGCTAGCGCTCTATGTCCGCTTCGGGACGGGGTGGATCCCGCAGGTTGTCCGCTCGCTCTACCTCGTGCCGATGTTCGTGCCGGTCGTCATCGCCGCGTATGCCCTGATTACCTTCTACGGCAATCATGGGGCGCTGAACGCGATCCTCGCGCGGCTGCACATCGGCTACGACTCGCCGATCTACCATCGTTCCGGGATCATCCTCGGGCAGATCTGGACGAATATTCCCTTCGCGGTGCTCATCCTCGGCTCAGGGCTGGACGGCATCGCGCAGGAATTGATCGAGGCGGCGCGCGATGTCGGCGCGAGCTTCCCCGCCATTCTGCGTCGGATCGTCCTCCCCCTGAACATCGTGCCGACGCTGATTGTCCTGACCTTTACCTTCATCGGTGTGCTGGGCAGTTTCACGATCCCGTACCTGCTCGGGCCGAACGCGCCGCAAGTCTTTGGGGTGGCGATGCAGGCCTACTTCAGCAGTTTTCAGCAGCCGCAACCCGCTGTCGCGATCGCGGTGATGACCTTCGCCTTCGCGGCGGTGGCGGGCGTGATCTACGTCTGGGCGACCGTGCGCTCGCGGCGGGTCACCTAATGCGCGCGATGTGGTTCCTCGCGGTCCCGCCGATTCGGCGGGCGATGGCGCTGATCCTCGTGCTCGCGCTCGGCCTCTTCCTGCTCCTGCCGCTCCTGACCCTCATGCTCTGGGCATTCGCGGACGTCTGGCGCTATCCACATCTCCTGCCGCAGGGGTATTCACTGCGGTGGTGGAGCTTCGTTTTCCATAACGACACGATCGCGAAGGCGATTCGCTACAGTTTCACCACCGCACCGGTCGCCACGCTCCTTTCGGCGGTGATCTGTCTCCCGGCGGCGTACAGTTTCTCGCGCCTGCGCTTTCCCGGTCGGCGCGTCTTCTTTATCGGCCTGCTCGCGGCGAATGCCTTCCCGAAGATCGGCCTTTACATCGCGATTGCCACACTCTTCTTCCGCCTCAACCTCATCAATACCTTCTGGGGGGTCGTCTTCATCCAACTGATCAACACGCTCGTCGTGATGACGTGGATCCCGACCGCCGGGTTCGACAGCGTGCCGCGCGAGTTGGAAGAAGCGGCGCGGGACGCGGGCGCGGGGCCACTGCGCGTCTTCTGGCGGGTGACGCTACCGCTCGCGGTGCCGAGCATCGTCGTCGCGGGCGTGCTCGCCTTCCTCGCCGCTTTCGATGAGGCGCAAGGAACGCTGATCGTTGGTTCGCCGAGCATCGTGACGATGCCGGTACTGATGTACTCGCTCGTCACTAATTATCCGGAACCGGTCGGCGCGGTCTTCTCGCTGCTCTTCTCGCTGCCGTCCATTGTGCTGCTGCTGCTGGCGCGCCGGTATTTGATCGCCGGGTATCTCGCCGCCGGTTTTCGTGGAAGGTAAGCCCCTATGGCACGGTTGGAACTGCAGCATCTCGTCAAGCGGTATGGCCCGGCGTATGCCGTGCGGGACCTCTCCCTCGATGTCACCGATGGCGAACTGATCTGCTTCCTCGGCCCGTCAGGGTGCGGCAAAACGACGACCCTGCGGATGATCGGCGGCTTCATTACGCCGGACGGCGGCGATATCCGCATTGACGGTGCGAGCGTACTCAAGCAGCCGCCGGAACGTCGCCCGACCGGCATGGTCTTTCAGCGTTACACGCTCTGGCCGCACATGGACATCTGGCACAATGTCGCCTTCGGCCTGCAACTGCGCCACACGCCGCGCAAGGAGGTGGACCGGCTCGTGCGGGAGGCGCTCGATCTCGTCGGCCTGCCGGGGATCGAGAAGCGGAATCCCGCGCAACTCTCCGGCGGGCAGCAGCAACGGATCGCGCTCGCGCGGGCGCTCGTGCTCGAACCGCGCATTCTCCTGCTCGATGAGCCGTTGTCGAACCTCGACGCCCAACTGCGCGTGCGGATGCGCGAGGAAGTGAGCGCCATCCAGCGGCGCGTCGGGATCACGACCGTTTTCGTCACGCACGATCAGGAGGAGGCGCTCTCCATCGCGGATCGTATCGCGGTGATGCACGATGGCGTGCTGGAGCAGGTCGCCACACCCGCTGAACTCTACGCGCGCCCCGCGACGCGCTTCGTTGCCACCTTTATCGGCACGATGAATCTCCTCGATGGGCGGGTGGACGGGCGCGACCGTGCCGTCGCCGGGCCGTTCACGCTCCCGCTCCCGCCCGATCATGGCCTGAGCGACGGCGCGCGCATCGTCGCGGGCGTGCGACCGGAGGAGTTCACGCTCAGTAGCGGCGCGGGAGACGCGGGTGGCGGCATGACCGTCTGCGCCCGGGTAACGCAGATCACGGACCTCGGCCATTACTATCGCGTCGTTGTCGAAGCGCCGGAGACCGAGCGGATCACCGTGTTCGTGACGAAACAGCACGATCTCACCATCGGCCCCTGCACCATCACGCCGAAGCGCGTCCTCTGGTACGTGGATGACCGCCTGGTCGGGATGACAGAGCAGTCCACGATGCCGGGATACGTCGGCGCCGCGCAGTAGGTAGTGCGCAGTGCATGGTATTTCCCCGTGGGCCAACGGATTGCCCGTGCCGCTCCGGGAACGACTCGCCAGTGACGGGTGGCTCCGCACGGCGCATCGCGGCGCGCCGACGGTCGCGCCGGGGAATTCATGGCGGGCGATTGTCGCTGCGGCGGCGCTCGGCGTAGACATGGTGGAAGTGGACATTCACCGCACCGCAGACGGCCACCTCGTGCTCTGGCACGACGATGTACTGGTCATCAACGGCGCGCATGCCGCTCTCGCGGCGACGACGATGGCGGCGCTCCAGGCGGAGGACATCGGCCAGGGCGAGCATATCATTCGCCTCGCGGACGGGTTGGAGGCCGTGCGGGGCCGCGCGGCGCTCCTCATTGACCTGAAGGCAGACGGGCTGGCGGAGCAGATCGTGGAGACCGTCCGGCGCTGCGATGCCGGGCCGGTCGTCGTGTGCGGCCATTACTGGGAGAGCCTGCGGGAAATCAAACGCCGCGCGCCAGAGATGAGCATCTCGCTGACGCTCGATCACGCATGGCGACGGCGGTACGGCGACGATGGGATTGAACGGATTGACACCGATGCGGTCACGGTGGATTGGCGCATCCTCGATCCCGCGTTTGTGGAGCGATGCCACGCACGGGGGCTGGCCGTGCTGGCCTGGACGGTGGACGATCTACCGCTGATGCGGCAACTCCTGGCGATGGGCGTGGACGGGCTGACGAGCAACCGGCCTGACCGGTTCGCGCAGGTGGAGTTGCCACCTCCGGAACGGAGATGAGGGATGCGATTGACGTTTCTCGGCACCGCAGCCTCCGAGGGGTATCCCGACGCCTTCTGCGATTGCGCCAACTGCATGCAGGCGCGTGCGCTGGGTGGCCCCAGCCTGCGGAAGCGCAGTTCCGCACTCATCAACAATGACCTACTGATTGATCTCGGCCCTGATCTGATGGCGGCGGCGCAGGTGCATGGCGTCTCGCTCGCGGGTCTGCGCTATTGCCTGCAAACGCATGAGCATCCAGATCATCTCGACCCGTCGCACTTCTTTTCGCGTAGCCCACTTTCCGGCGTCCACGGCGCGCCGCATCTCCACTTCTTCGCCTCACAGGGGGCGTTGGACGGCGCGCTCCGCAGTATCGGCACGCACCACCCCGTTGATTCGCTCGTCGCGTCGGGGACGAGCGAATCCTTCCGCCTCTCGGTTCACGCGGTCGAGCCGTTTCAGCGCTTCGCGGTCGGCCCCTACCAGATACAGAGCGTTGCAGCGACCCATGACCCAACGATCGTCGCGTTGCTGTATGCCATTGAGCGAGATGGGCACAGCCTCTTTTACGCGACCGACACCGGCCCGCTCCCGGAAGCGACATGGGAAGCGCTCCGCGCGGGGCGGCATCGCTTCGATGTCGTCGTTCTCGATCACACCTTCGGCATGAAAGAGCGTGCAAGCAGCCATCTGAACCGGGAGCAATTCCTCGAACAGGTCGCGCGGATGCGCGACGAGGGATTGCTGGCGGACGGCGCACGAGTTTTCGCGCACCACCTCGCGCACCACAGCAACCCCGTCCATCCCGAACTCGTCGCGATCGCCGAGCGCGGTGGGTACGAGGTCGCGTATGACGGGCTAACGGTAACGTTCTAACTCATCGGTCGTCCTCCCACAGATAAGCCAGCACTCATTTGGGGGAACGAATGAGGTCAGGTCGCCCGGCGTGGTGGGTGGCGAGTGCGACGGTCATCGTCGCGGTATACCTCAAGGCGACCCGCTGTGCGACTGCCGCCCCGCCCACGACCGGAGGGCGCTGGAGATCGAAGAAGCAGATACTGCCCAGGGACGACCGCGCGCGAAGAAGCGTTCGATGCTGCCGCGCTTGCCCAACTCATTCACTGTCCACGTCAGGGGCAGGCAGGTGGGGTTCTTCTGTCGCTTGGGATTCCATGGGATCACCGCGACGGCACCGAGCGTGGCGTGGATCCACGCGATCAGGCGCAGCCCCCAATAGGCGACGTCAAGCCGGATCACACGTGGGGGCAGACCGAAGAGCCGCCCCGGCGAAGGGTGCGTCGTGAGCATTGGCGGGAGCGACGAGGAAGAGAAGCGGCAGGCCGGAACCACGACAGATGAGGGTGTGGACCCGGAAGCCGCGCAGGCAGGGGTCGGATGGTGGGCAGGCACATGGTCGCTGGACGCCACGGCGGAAGAACTGGCGCGCGACCTCATCTTCGCCATGCGAGGATTCCGGGAAACCGTCGCCGATAGACTCGACATGCGCCGGCTTATTGCGTTGCAGGTTTCACTGCTCCTCACGGCACTCGAAGCAGACCGAGCCACACGATAAAAACCCGGCGATGGTCGCGACGCTGGGGAGGTGCGGGCACGACAGGCGTGGGAAGCAGCGAGAGGCGTCCTCCTTGGGTCGCTGGGCGTGATCGGCTTCGGTATCTTCGAGAAGAACACAACTTATTGGCCTTGGTGTGCGATGAGTGAGTGTTACTTCAGGAAGGTGACCGAGTCGATCAGGGCGATGATCTCGTTGCGATGCGCGTCCAAGTCTTCGCAGTCGAACTTGACGCGCTTCCCGTTGTGATCGACGAACCAGGCCGTGCCGATGGTGGGGGACTGCCCCTGGCTCCCTTTCTCCACGTAGCGATAGCCCAGCGATTTCCCCGCCTGACCGCCGACGCGCGCGTCGCGCGGGGCATCGAACGTGAAATCGAGGGTGGTGCTCGCCTGGTAGAAGGACCGGAAGCCGGCGATCTCCGCATCCATCGCCACGTTGGGCGCGAATATCGCCACATAAATGTTGATGCCGTCCGCCTTGAGCGTCAGCACGTTGTCCGGGTCGCTCGACGTGTCGACGGATTCTAACCAGGGGGCGGGATGCCGCAGCTGCACCAGCCCGCCGTTGTCCTTCCAGACGCTCAGTTGCACCGCCGCGAAGGTGACCGAGTTGATCAGCGCGACGATGTCCGCGCGGTGCGCATCGAGATCGTCGTCGGCCTCGAACGCGAACCGCTTGCCGGCGTGATCGACGTACCAGATCGTATCGACGCCGCTGTTGCCCGGCTTCGCCTTCTCGACATAGGTGTACCGGAGATACCGCGCCGGTTCGCCCCCGACCCGCGCCGACCCCGGGCTGTCGAAGGTCCTCGTGAACGTCTGGTCTTTGTTGCGTGCGTCGATGTCACTCTGGATATTCGCATCGATCCCGATGGTCGTCGCGTACACGTAGACGGAGATGGTGATGCCGGCCCCTTGAGCACCAGCACGATGTCCGGATCCTTGCTCGTGTCGACCGATTCCGCCCAGTCGGCGGGATGCCGCAGCTGCACCAGCCCGCTCGGCTCTTTCCAGGTCGCGAGCGGCACGGCGGTCGGCGCGACGGCTGGCCGGGGTGCTGCCGTCGTTGCGGCCGTTGCTATCGCCGCCGTTGGGATCGTCGTGGGGGCGACGGTCGGCGCCACGGGCGGGGCAACCGTCGCGATCGGTGGGGTGCTGGTCGCGGACGGTAGGGGCGCCGCTGCGGGCACGGTACTCGTCGGGACGCTCGCGACCGCTACGGTACCGGTCGCGCCGTCGGCGTGTCGCCGGGACCGCCAGAATGCCCCGGCGGTCCCAACTCCCCCGAGAACCAGCGTGCCCGCCCCGATGAGCACGGCGCGCCGGCCTAGGACGCGCCGCATGCCAGGGGTGGGGGGCGCATGGTCCGGGCTGGCGCTTGGCGGGCGATCAGCAATCACCATCGCGGGCTGGAGGTGGACGAGTGGGGTGCGCGGCGGCCCCGGATTCGTCGCGGTGACGGTTCGCTCGCCGTCGCCCGGGGGCGGCGCGACGATCGGTGCGGGCGCCCCGTCCTCCTCCCTGGCGAGCATGCGCTCGATCGCCGCGATCGCCGCCCCGACCGCCGCCATCGAGTCGTAGCGCCCCTCCGGATCGTCCGCCATCATCCGCTCGACCAGGGCGCGCACTGGCGGCCGCATCCGCGCCAGCCGCTCCGTCGCCTCCCCCTTGCGCAGCTTCTTGTACGGCGCGCCCGTCAGCAGCTCGAACAGCACCAGCCCCAGGCTGTACTGGTCCGACTCCGCGCGCACGTACCCCGTCGTCCCGGCCTGTTCGGGGCTCATGTAGAGCGGCGTGCCCGGATGCCCCGCTGTCGCGCTCGTCCGCCCGGAAAGGGACTCGACCTGCGCGATGCCGAAGTCGCCCACCTGGGCGCGGCCGTCGGCGGCGAGGAAGATGTTCGACGGCTTGATATCGCGGTGCACAATGCCGTGCGCGTGCGCGGCGTGCAGGCCCCGAGCGGCGTCCGCAGTGAGGCGCAACGCATCTCGGAGCGGCAGCGGGCCGGCGGCAATACGATCGGCGAGGGTGCCGCCGGGGACGAACTCCTGGATCAGATAGCGGGTGCGCTCGGGATCGTCGCCGGTGACGAGGTCGTGGACGGTGACGAGATTGGGGTGACCGCCGGTGCGGGATCCGGCATCGGCCTCGCGGGAGAATCGCTCGTCAATGGTGCGGAAGAGGTCGGGGTCGCCGATCAGTGAGCGCTTGATCACCTTGATCGCGACGCGACGCGGGAGGCGGGTATCGGCGGCCCGGTAGACCGTGCCCAGGCCGCCCTCGCCCAGCACCCCTTCCACGCGGTATCGCCCGAGGAGCAGTCCGGGAGTCGGTCCCGCATCCACGTCGCTCGCCACCCTTTCCCGCATCGCCGCATCAATTCCTCTACCGATTATAGCGTGCGGCGGGAGGATTTCGTGACGGCGCATCCCGTCGGTCCGTGTAGTGGGAGCATATCCGATACCTTCGACAATGAGCAGGGTCGCTCGTCGCGAAGGATTCCTCTTGAACCAAACTCGATATAGTCGCGTTCTCGCACCGGACGAACTAGCAATCGCGGCAGCCCTGCGGGAGGCTATTTAGCCTCCCG
>JBBRLR010000142.1:0-11533 GCA_038231255.1 Thermomicrobiales bacterium
ATCGCTCTGGCGCCTGCTTGCTGCCGCGTCTCCACCTGTATGAATAATGCAGGCTAGCCGCCGGGGGCCTCTGTGTCTGGCGCTCCATAACCGCGACCCACGGCAATCGCGCGGTAACAGATGCAAAGGCGAGGAATACCGTGACGTTCTTCGTAACACCATGACCTTTGAGAGGCTCGCTCCCCCTTCCTTGCGGGAAGGGGGCCGGGGGTTAGGTTCCCGCCCTTATCCGTCCCCGAGGCGGCGGATGAAGGCGGCGGAATTGGGGAGCGTGTCGGTGTTCGGCGCGGTCGGTGTGCCGGGGGCGCTCGGGCCGGGCGCGGACGGGGCGGCGCTCTGGGAGAAGTCGAAGGCGTTGGTCAGATTGTTCACGGCGGCGTCGCGTGTGCCGAGTGGGGCGAGACCCCAGCGTGTTTCGATTAACGTGAGGATCGAGGTCGTATCGTATTGCGTGTGATCCACGTAGCCGCGCTTGGCGAAAGGCGAGATGATGATCGTCGGCACGCGCGATCCCGGCCCCCACTTGTCCGCGACGGGCGGCGCGACATGATCCCAGCGGCCACCGTGCTCATCGTAGGTGATGACGATTGCGGTGTCATTCCAGTACTGGCTCTGCTGCACCGCCGCGACGAGGTCGGCGATGTGCTGCTGGCCGCGCACGAGTGACGCATAGCCGGGATGTTCGTTGTCCTCGCCGATCGGCTTGACGAACGAGACGGCGGGCAGGCTGTTCGCCGTTAGCGAGTTGCGGAAATCCTGCTCGTCCTTCAGATGCTGCGCTCTGCCGACAGTGCCGTCGGCGTAGTTCGCGAAGAAGGCGAAGGGCTGGTGGTGATACTGGAAGAGCGGGTCCGGGTTGCCTGCCAGCGCATCGTTCCAGCCGCCTGAGTACCACGCCCAACTGACGCCCTTGTCGCTCAACCGGTCGCCGATCGTCGGCATCGTCTGGTTCGGCACGAGCGTTTCCGGCGCGGCGGTTTTGGGGTGCGGGGTGTTGACCGAGAACGCGGTATTGATGACGTAGCCGTCCGGAGTGACGGCGCCATCCTTGACCATCATCCCATTGTCGTCCAGTTGCGCCTTCATCGCGGTCGGCGCGTTCGGGAACTGCGGCGTGCAACCGCAAACGAGCCAGAAATGATTGAGGAACGAGCCGCCGAACGCGGCGTGGAAGAAGTTGTCCGCCATTGTATATTGCTGCGCGAGTTTGCCTTCCGGCATGTTTGTCGCGTCGTAGTTGCTCATGACGAGGCCGGCGGCATCGCTCCACGCGACGTACTTGTCCATCTTGCCGCCGTCATTCTGGTACTGCTCCTGATAGTAGCGGTGGACGAGGTCGCCCGTCTTGTCGGTGGGCTGAACATACTGTGCGGTGTTGAAGGGCGCGACCGGGAGATTGGCGGGGAAGCGCGGATCGAGCACGGATGGCTTCGGGGTCGTGTCAATCGGCTGCGGCAGGGTGGCGTAGGGTACGCCGTTCTTGTCCACCTGATTGACGGCGCCGCCCGCGTTTGCCAGCCCATTGGCGCCGGGGAAGTTGCCGTACAAGCCGTCGAAACTCCAGTTCTCCTGATACAGCACGATGACATGGTTGATCTGGTTGAGAGACCCCTGGGCCCCAACCAGCGCGGGCAGTCCCACGGCGCTGCTTGCCACGATGAACAATAACGCGAGCGTCACCCGAATCCGTCGCATACTTCCCCCCTCTTCATCGAATGCATCAGCGTCGTACGATACACGCGTAGTGTGACAAAGGGAAGTGATCGATTGATGATGGAGTGATAATGAAAAGGTGAGTGGTACGGGCGATACGGCGATTCAATCCGCCGGGCGCTGCACAGGTTCCGGCGTGCGGCTCCCTGGATGATGTGCGATCACCCGCACCTACTCCGGCGTTTCATCAGCGACAGCACGCGTTCGCCGGCGAAATCACCGTGCGAACATGCCTTTCCCGCAAAACAGATGTGTTATAACCGGTGCATGGGATGGGAAATCGAGGGCACTGACCAGTTCAACAATTGGTACGACGGCCTCGATGCGGCAGAGACGAAAGCCGTCAACGCCGCTGTTGATACCCTCGCCGAAGGTGGACCGATCCTCGGACGCCCGTTTGTTGACACAATCAACGGCTCGCAGATTGCGAACCTGAAAGAGTTACGGCCGAAGCGTAACAAATATTCGCATCCTCTTCGTCTTTGACCCGCGCCGTACGGTAATCCTACTGATCGGCGGGAGCAGGACGGACGATTGGCAAGGGTGGTATGACCGGAATATCCTGGAAGCGGAACGGCTGTATGCCGACTATCTCTCGGAAATGAGAAAGGATGGAATATTATGAGCGGACATCGCCCCTGGTCCGAGATTCGGCGCCGAGGCACCCTCGAAGAAGAGGTCAAGATCGCCGCCGAGGTACGCGCCATGCTGCGCGAGAATGCGCTGATGCAGTTGCGCCGCCGCCACGAGATCAGCCAGGAAGAACTCGCCGCCGCGCTCGGAATCTCTCAGGCGCGTGTGTCGAGCATCGAGCGCGCGGACGAGCCGCAACTCACCACGATCCGTCGCTATATCGAGGCGATGGGCGGCGAACTGATCGTGCAGGCAAAGATTGATGGCGAGACCTTTGACCTGCTCGCCAACGATTAGCGCGGGCAGTCACGCAGTACGTCCGCGAGGCGGCGGACGCCTTCGGTGATCGCGGCGGGCGGCTGGGCGCAGAAGGAAAGGCGGAGGCCGCCGGACTGGCCACCGGGGATCGCCGTGCAACCGGTGCCAGGGACGATGCCGACGCCGTGTTCGTTGCCGCGTGCGAGGACATCCGCCACATCCATGCCGGGCGGCAGGGTGAGCCAGACGAAGAAACCGCCTTCCGGCTCCGTCCACGTCGCATCCGGCGGCATGTACTCGCCGAGGGCGTCGAGCATCGCGGTGCGGCGTTCGGCGTAGACGGCGCGGATGCGGTTGAGATGGTCGGGGAAGAAGCCCGTCCGCATCATCTCGTAGACGGCCTGCTGCATCACGCGGTCGGAGTTGATGTCCGCCGCCTCCTTCATCGCATATAGTTTGTCCCGCAGAGCGTCCGGCATCACCATCCAGCCGACACGGATGCCAGGGGCAACGGTCTTCGAGAAGGTGCCGAGGTAGATCACATCGGGATCGAGGGCGCGCAGGGGTTGCACATCCTCACCGGCGTAGCGGAGGGCGCTGTACGGGTCGTCCTCGATGATCGCGAGATCGTGTGCGCGGGTGAGGGCGACGAGCCGCTCGCGACGGGCGCGCGGCATCGTCGTGCCGGTCGGATTCTGGAAGGTCGGCACGATATAGAGGAATTTCGGGCGTTGATGCTGCAAAACCGCTTCCAGGGCGTCGAGGTCGAGGCCGTCCGCCCGAACAGGAATGGGCAGGTAGCGCGGCTCGCACAGGTCGAAGGTCTGGAGCGCGCCGGGATAGACCGGGTCTTCGAGCGCGACGGGGTCGCCGGGGCTGATGAAGAGGCGGGCGAGGAAATCTATCCCCTGCTGCGCGCCGCTCAGGAGCATGACGTTTTTCGCGTCCACATCGGCGCAGCCGAGCGCGTGCATCCGTTCCGCGACGAGCGCGCGGAGGTCCCACGCGCCCATCGCGCTCTGGTAGCCGAAGAGGTCCTGCGTGCATGCCCAGGCGCGCTCCATGCCGCGTTCCAGCCACTCGCGCGGGATGCACTCGGGGGCGGGTGCGCCACTCCGCAGGGAGATGAATTCGGCGCCCTGCTTCGGATACGACGGCCCCGATACGACCGTCAGATGCATCCGCGCCGCTTGTCGGGAGTATCGTGTCGTCCAATCGCGCATGACTGTTCCTTCGGAGGTTCGGGGTTCGATATTCGATATTCGATGTTCGATGTTCGATGTTCGCAGGCGGATCGCTCGTACCTCGAACCTCGAACTTCCCTACCTTACCCGCCGCGATACAATGGCGCAATTACGGGAGGCCGTGGTACTTTGTGCGGGAGGGGGATGCATGAACGATACACCACCGAGCGAGACAGTGAATGAGGGCGGGGCGGGGCGGCGGCTCTTCGCGAAAATCCTCAGCGGGACGGACGCGGCGACGCTGGAGCGGGCAGTCAATGCCGCGTTGGCGACGATCCCGCTCGCCGCCCGGCCTGCGGTATCAATGATCGCGCCGCTCGGCGATCGCGTGCGCCTCTACGCGCTCGTCACATATGTCGGCGCCGAAACGGAGGCCGACGAAGCGGTGAAAGCGGCCGCCGAGCGCCGCCGCCGGATGAGCATCAACTATGAGACGCTGAAATAAGGGGAAAGGGCCGGGGGTTAGGCCGGATCGTGGCATTCCCCTTGCCACAGATGTAACTGTGCCCCGGCACATATTTCACACCAGGTAACCCGCAGTTTCGTTCTCGCACATGGAAGCAAGGGACGATGGGCAGTACAAGTGCAGCAATGGCCCGCCGGTACGACGCCGTACCGTATCCGGGCAGCACAACGAGCGATCCCTTCGCGACGAATCCGGTCCGCAAGGCAATCGGGCTGATCCTCGCCGGGTCGCCGGCGGCGATCCTCACCTTCGTCCCTCGTCTGCTGGATTGGCTGCTTCAAAGCAACCCGGTCGTCGCCGGGTTCGTCGGCGTCTTCATGGCGCTCTCGATAGCGACCTGGGCGGGGCTGGTTTTCGGCACGATCATCCTGTTCATCTGCGCAATCGAGGGGATTGTCATCGCTATCCATCGCTTCCTGACGCGCCACCTGACGCCGGTGGATCGCCTCGCGATCAGCGAGCGCGTCTGCGCGATGCTGCATCGCCGCGGCTACCACACCGCCGAGCATCTATCCGCCGTGCCCGATTCCGAACTGCGCTCGCACCCCAACTTCGACGACCGCCTGCTCCGCGAAGTCGCCCGCGCCCTCTACCTCTGGGAGCAGGAGCGGCGAATGAGCAACGAGCAATGAGCGATGAGCAATGAGGAGAGACCGAACCCCCCATTGCTCATCGCTTTATACTGTCCGTATTGGCCGGAAGGTTCGCAATTTGATGAGGGAGGGGAACAATGGGACTGACGAGTCGGGCAGTCGTTTTGGACGGGGTGAAGGGGAATTTTTCGGTCACGGAGGCGGCGGTGCCGGAGCCAGGGCCGGGGAGTGTGATCGTCAAGCAGGAACTCTGCGGCGTCTGCGGCACGGACGTCCACGTTTTTCAGGGGCACATGGCGTCGGTGCCGATGCCCGTTGTGCTCGGGCACGAGATCGTCGGCACGATTGTCGCGCTCGGCGAGGGTGTGACGACGGATTCCACGGGGCGACCGGTGAAAGAAGGCGACCTGATCGGCATCAAGCCGGGCGTCTCGGACACCAGCGATTTCTTCGGCTCGATCTCGTTCCAGCCGACGCTCTCCGCCGGGGCAGGGGCGTACGGCTTCGCGGCGAAGTCGATGAATTACCTGCCGCTGGCAGTGACGGGTGGCTTCGCGAGCTACCAGTGGCTGATCCCCGGCACGAAGTTCTACAAGATGAACGCTGATCCCGTCGCCTCCTCGATCCTCGAACCGCTCAGCGTCGGCATCCACGCGGCGGGGCGCGCGACCTATCAGTTCGGCGACACCGTTGTCATTCAGGGGGCGGGGCCGATCGGGCTGATGTGCCTGGTCGCCGCGAAGGAACTCGGCGCGTTCAAGACGATTGTGATCGGCGCACCCGCTGACCGCCTCGCCTTCGCCCGCGAACTCGGTGCGGACCTGACGATTGACATCACCGAGGTGACCGACGCCGCCGAACGCCAGAAGATGGTGCGCGAGGCGTCCAGCCACGGCCACGGCGCGGACATCATCATCGAGGCGACGGGCGTGCTCGCCGCGCTGCCCGAGGGGTTCGATCTCCTGCGGCGCGGCGGGCAGTACGTGACGTGCGGCCACTTCACAAATGTCGGCGATGTGTCGCTCAACCCGTGGGGACACTTCACCTTTAAGGAGATCACGCTCTACGGCGTCTGGGGCTCGTCGCACGGTCATTTCGTCCAGGCGCGGCAACTGATCGAGAGCGGTAAGTACCCGATGGCGAAGTTCGTCTCGCACCAACTGCCATTGGAGCGCGTCGCCGATGGCATCGCCGCGATGAGCGGTCGCTACACGATTGACGACGAGCCGATCCGCAAGGTGGCGATCCGGGCGAATTAGCGGGCAGTGGGGAGGGGCCGGTTGACCATCACACCACCAATCGCTATCGTCGTGGCGATGCCGAAGGAGATGACGCATCTGGAGAGGTTGCTGCGCGAACATGGCGCACGGTGGGAGGGGACGGATACGTACGGCCCGCGTCGCTTCGACCGCGTCACCTTCAACGGCATGCCGCTCGTGCTGACGACCTGCTGGGTTGGCATGGTCGCGGCGGCGGCTGCGACGGAGGCGATAATCGCGCGCTATGCACCCCGCGCGATCCTCAATTACGGTTGCACGGGCGCGCACCGCGATGATCTCATGCTCGGTGATGTCGTCGTCGGCACGGCATGTGTTGCCTACGATCATGGGCGGCTCCGACCGGGCGGTGCGTTCGAGCATACGCCGAAGCGCCTTCGCGCGGACGACGAGACGAAGCTTGCCGCGTTCCCGACCAGCACCGCCCTGCTCGCTATGGCGGAGTTGATCGCGGGCCTGGGGCAATGGCGGGCGGAGCTGTGGCCCGAGACGACCTGGCTCGCGGGCCAACCCCGCCGCGCGCCGCGCGTCTGGTTCGGCCCCGTCGCCTCGGCGGATCGCTTCACGCAGGACGCTGACGCCCTCCGCGCCCTCCACGTGCGGCACGCAACGCTCTGCGAAGACATGGAGGCTGCCGCCATCGCGCAACTCTGCCTGCTTCACGATGTCCCCTTCCTGACCGTCAAGGATATCTCCAATAACGAGTTCCACACCGTCTCCACCTTCGGCGATAGCGGGACGTTCGACGCGCTGCACGCGGAACTCGGCAAACGCGCCGGGTCGTTCCTGTTCGCAGTTCTCGAACGCCTCGCCGCGAATGAAGCGTTGAGGGCCGAGGACTGAGGAAAACGGTACGCACGGCTGTGCGATCTTATCTGCATCGCGCATGGAAGCGTCGAAAAGCCGGTAGATCGTCGCCGCCGCGGGAGTGGGTAGCGCGGGCTTTCCAGCCTGCGTCCCACTCGCAGGCTGGAAAGCCCGCGCTACCTAAATCGGTCGCTCATGGCGAACCGACCGGCTTTTCGACGCTTCCATCGCGCAGCTCACATTGCGCCTGCTGCCATCGCGGGGTATTCTAAGGAGTGTGAATGTGGGGAATGCCGGATGCATTGGTGCGTTCGGGGCATACACGGGAGTACGCAAGCATGGACGAGGAAGATCGCTCGATCGCGCTAACGCGGGCGTTGCGATGGATGGGCAGCAAGGAAGTCTTCGAGGCGAGCACGGCGACGGGTTCGACCTACCATGTGATGCGCCACCCGGAGGGCGGCTATGAGATCACGGGTGGCCGCAGTTTGCGCGGCTGGGAGCGGGCGGACATCGTCGGCGCGGTGCCCGATTCATCCGGCTACGCCCGCCTCGCCGTCATTCGCGCCGATCCGGGCGCGGACGATAAATCCCTCACGACCAGCCCTGTCATGCAGTGGCGGATCGTCCCCCGCACCCAGGCGGGATGAGCAATGAGCAATGAGGGAACGGACTTGGCCTTCTCATTGCTCATTGCTCGCCGCTCATTGCTCGTTACCGCTTGCGATCGGGCAGGATGAAACCGGCGGGCGGGATAAAGAGGGTTGGCTTCTTTTCCTCACCCCATGGTTCCGGCTCGTAGGTGTCCGGCGGCGCGGCGGGTTTGAAACCAGCCTCTTCGAGCGTGCTGATCTGCGCTTCCATGTCGCGTTGCGCGGTTTCGACCGTCGTCGCCGTCACCTGCGTGGCGGAGACGCGCGTCTTGCCGTCCGCATCCTCGCGCACGCGGCTAATGATGACGCTCTGCATCGGCCCTTGATTGGTCTCGACGACCGCCAGTTGGATAGCCAGCGCGGCGATGCGCCCGCTCTGCTCGCGGCCATACCAAACCTGCACCGTTTGCAACGGTGAGGCGGGCAGGGTCGTCGCCGCGACGGGGATGCCCCGATTCGCGCGATCGAGTTCCTCCCAACCCAGTGTCTCAACGTCGCCTTCCATCATGTCCAAGGTTGCTCCTCCTGAATCGTTGATGCGGCGGGAATGTGTGCCGCAGAATCGTATTTGAGCAGTGTACCATGCGACGAGTCCCGCCGAGTTTCCTGCATATGGCACATACAAACGCACTAACAATCTCCTATGCGAAGATATTCCCCACCATTCGATAGCGAAGATATTGCTGTGCGGATTATGCGAAATCTGTGGCGAAACCCCCTCCCCAAGTGACCGTACAGCGCATATGATGGGCAACACATCGAGATCGGTCATGTCGTGGGTGCGGCGGATGGGCGGCGGATGTGGGATCGCGTGGGGGAAGGGAACCCGGTAGGAATGGCCACGATTCAGATGGATGTCGTCGTGATCGGCGGCGGTATCACCGGAACATCCATTGCGTATGCGCTCGCGCGGCGGGGCGTCCGCAATGTGCTGCTGCTCGAACAGCGCACGACGGCGGGCAACACGACGCGGGGCGCGTTCGGCGTTGTGCGGACCTACCACGCGAGTCGGGTGATGGTTTCGGTGGCGCGGCGGTCGGTGCGGCTGTACGAGCAATTCGAGGAGGAGAGCGGCGCGCCCATATTCGCGCGCACCGGCTTGCTCGTTGTGGTCCCGACCGGTGAGCAGGAGATGCTTGAAGCGAACGTCGGCGTCGCGACACACCTCGGCAGCAATGTGCAACTGCTCGCAAGCGGTGATGCCGTCCGTGCCGTGGAGCCGCGCATCAGCCTGAATGGGGTTGCCGCCGCCGCGTACGAGCCGGGCGCGGGGTATGGCGACACGGTGCAGGCATCGGCTGCCTTTGCCATCCGCGCGCGGGACCTCGGCGCACAGATACGGCAGGGTATTCGCATCCTCAATATTGATACTGAGGGCGAAGCGAGCGACCGGCGGATCACCGGCGTACTCACCGATGGCGGCTATGTGCGCACGGGCTGCGTCGTCAACGCCGGTGGGATCGGGGGGCCGTCGGTGAGCGAGATGGTCGGCGTCGCGTTGCCGGTGCTCTCGTACCGCTATCTCGGCGTCGTGCTGCGCCATCCGCCCTCGTTCGGCACGGCGCACCCGATCACGCTCGACCTCGTCAACGGCGCGGTGATGCGGCCGAGCGGCCCGCGCCTCACGCTCGTCGGCCCGCTCGGCGCGGTCGCCGAGGATGTTGTGCCGCCCGGCTGGGACGATCCGCGCACCGATGCCTCCGCCGCCCCGGAATATCAGACACTGCTTCGCCGCCGCTATCCCGAACTGGCGACAGCGACCGTCCACGCCGCGTGGGCGACCTCGCACGATGTTTCGCCTGACTGGTACCCGATGATCGGCCCGGTGGACGGCGTCGAGGGATACTACTGCGCGGTCGGTATGGGGGGATACAGTTTTGCCCTCGCCCCCGCCGTCGGCGAGATGGTCGCCCGCCTCATCACCGACGAAGGGAGCGACGGCGTCGTCCGCCCCCGCCGTTCCGAGGACCTCGACCCGAAGAGCCACGCCTACTTCTTTCGCCCCGGCCGCTTTGCCGGTCGCGACGCGGACACGCCAGTTCCAGTTTCTCCTGTTCAGTAACACGACTCCACGACGCAACATAGTCAACAATAGAATTGCGTGTTTATGGCTTGCGGATCGGGAATATCGCCCCTACAATCATGCGTTGGAGATGAGGGAATCGAATGCTCCCGTACCGATGCGCGCGTTGGAGGATGTGAAACCGGATGCCGATCTATGTATACGAGCGACCCGATGGGAGCCGTTTCGAGCTTCGTCAGGGATTTAATGATGAAAGCCTGACCGCAGACCCGGAGACGGGCGTGTCGGTTCGGCGGATTATGCAGCCCGCCCCGATTATCTTTAAGGGTTCCGGCTGGTACAAGACCGACAGCCGCGCGAGCGCGTCGAGCGACAAAACCGAGGCGAAGGCGCCCGAGGCTGCGGCGTCGGCCACTGCTGAGAAGAGCGATGGCGCGGCGACCGAGACGAAGAGCACGAAAGAAGCGGTGAGCGAGGCGACAGCGAAAACGACGGCGGAAATCAAGAAGACGGCGGACAAGCCAGCCACGCCTGCGGCGGCGTCCTGATGCTGCCGACGCGAACGGCGGCCCTCGCGCCGCTCTTCCAGTTGCGCTACCCACCGCTGGCCGCATTCCGCAGCGCGGGGGGCTGCTGCCTCTGTCGGTGAGGGGAGTGCGCCACGCGATGCGGCCGCTTCCCGCTTAACGTACCCACCGGTCGGCGCTTTTGCCGGCGTGGACGTGCCGATAGGAGCATGCCCCATGTTCGACCGTATTCGCGAAGACATCAAAGCCTTTTACGACAAGGACCCGGCGGCGAAGAGCACGCTGGAAATTATTCTCGCCTACCCCGGTTTCCACGCGGTCGTGTTGCATCGCCTGGCGCACCGGCTATATCTGCGACAGATACCGGTGCTGCCTCGCCTCGTTTCGCACTTTAACCGCTGGATCACCGGCATCGAGATCCATCCCGCCGCGCGCCTCGGTCGCCGCCTGACGATTGACCACGGCATGGGCGTGGTCATCGGGGCGACGGCGGAAGTGGGCGACGATGTCCTGCTCTATCAGGGCGTCACGCTCGGCAACGCGCGCTTCCAGCGCGGCAAGCGGCACCCGACCGTCGGCAACAATGTCGTGATCGGCGCGGGGGCGAAAGTTCTCGGCCCGATCACCGTCGGCGACGGCGCGCGGGTGGCGGCGGGCGCCGTGGTGATCAACGACGTGCCGCCGCACACAACAGCGGCGGGCGTCCCCGCGAAGGCGATTCGTTACCACAACCCGGACACGGGGGAATCGCGGCGCCTGGAGCAGATGCCCGACCCCGAGGGGGACGAGATCAGGCTATTGCGCACTCGTGTCGGTGAGTTGGAAGAGCGACTGGCCGCACTCGAAGAGCGCGACACTAATGAGCTTGTCACGAGGAGGCGAACGGTCGCATGACGCTACGAGTGTACAACACCCTGACGCGCGCGGAAGAACCGTTCGAAACGATCGAACCGGGCAAGGTGCGGATGTACGTCTGCGGCCCGACCGTCTACGCGGACGCCCACATCGGCCACGCAATGAGCGCGATGGTCTTCGATGTCATCCGGCGCTATCTGGAGTTTGCCGGGTATGCGGTGAAGCACGCACAGAACTTCACGGATATTGACGATAAGATCATCAACCGCGCGAACGCCGAAGGGCGCGACCCGAATGAGCTGGCCGAGGAATACATCAACCAGTGGCTGCGCCAAACAGCCGCGTTGAATGTCAAACCCGCGACGGTCTATCCGCGCGCGACGCAGGAACTCGGCAATATCCACGCGATGATCCAGACGCTGATAGACAAGGGCAATGCCTACCCGATGGACGGCGATGTCTACTACCGCGTCCGCTCGTTCGA
>JBBRLR010000143.1:0-11460 GCA_038231255.1 Thermomicrobiales bacterium
AGACTTGCCGCGCCCCGGCGGATGGGGGACACTCTCTGGGACGCAGTCGTTGCTGCATGGGCACCCGCGTCCTCACCTTCCGCCGCGAACCGTCATCACTAATATACGAGGGCACCCGCACCACCAGTACCCGATTGAGTTGTAATGTTCATCAGCCCGCCGCCATCGGCAAAGTGTCTCCCGCTATTATGCCGGTTCGCTCGGTGCGACGACGATGGTGAAGTGCTGCGCGGTCATATCGAAGTCGCGGAGGACGGCGCGGGCTTCATCGGAGATGACGGCGGTTTCGTACTTCTCGCCGGCGAAGGCGCGCACCGCGTCCAGCGAGTCGAAGAGCGTCAGCGTGACGAACTCCGCGCCGTCCGTATCCTCGTGCCGCAAGAGGTACGCACCCCGGCATCCCGCGACATCGCGGAGTTCGGGGAGGGCAACATCGCGAAAGACTGCCTCATACCCCTCCGCCTGGTGGCTATTCGTCCAGCCGCGCCACATCCGCCCGATCCTGCTTCCGGTTATTCTTGTTCCCCGCCTTTCCGTCGCGTTGATCGAGTAACGTGCGCGCCGCGCTTGTCGCGCCTCACACCTAATGGGTCATGCCACATATAAATGGAGATGAGTGAGACGCAAGCAGCGTGACCCACTCGCCGGTATCCTTAGTCTACTGGTAGGTGGTCTCGTCGCGTGACGGGGCTACCGATGGTGCGAGCGCTGACGATGGGTCGGTGGCGTGACGCCCGATCGTGCCCCGGATCGGATGGTCCGTCGGCGCATGCTCCGCAATGTAGCCGCAGATCGCGACGATCACCCGATCCTGTTCGGTCAGGTGCTCCTCGAGGCGCATGCACTCATGGAGGACGGCTTCCGCATCCAGGTACGTTTGCTGTGCCCGCTTGTCCCCCACGCGGCCGAGGACCTCTTGACCGACCATGATGACGAACATGAAGATCAGCTGGGTGAGGCTGGAAAGGAAGAGCAGAAAGGCGAACGGATACGGGTCGAAGGTGATAACGCCGACGACGGACAGGCCGATCCACCCGAACTGGAAAACGGTGGCGACGTAGAACGCCCACATGGTCCCGACCCGCTGGGTTATCCAGGCGGCGATGCGGCCATTGAGGCCAATGTACTGATCCGCGACGGTCGGCGGCGGGGTCACTTTCCGGTCGGCGATCCACGGATGGGGCTGTGTCTCGACTAAGCTGATGCCTCGGGCGAGGATGCGGTCCTGCTCCACCAGGTGATCGTGGAGCTGCACGACGACGTTGAAGATCTCCTCGGCGTCCTCATAGGTCTGCAACGAGCGCTTGTCTGCGGTCCTGCCGAGAACCTGTTGGCCGACCAAGATGACGAAGACGAGCAGGAGCTGGACGACGTTGCCAATGAACAAGAGGAAGGGAAAGGGGTAGGGATCGCGCGCATGCAACGGCCCGAAGGTGGCCAGCGCGATCCAGGCGAAGACGAAGAGCGTCGTGAAATAGACCGCCCACATCGAGCCGACCGTCTTGGTGAGGGCGGCGGCGAACCGACCGTTGAAACCGATGTGCTCGTCCGCCGTCATGGCGGGGCCGGGTAGCCGACGATCTGCCGCCCTGGGACGCGGGGTGTGGACCAAAGGATTACTCATCGCCGAATGATAGCAGTCTTTTCGATGCTGGCCATCCATCACGGATACTGCCGTTGCAGACACATGGATAATGCAATCGCGGTGAACGGATTTGAACCGCCGAGGCACGCACGCCATGGAAAAAACGCCGACAGAAACCCAATCAAATAGGCGCGCATGTTGTCGCGCCTTGCCCATTTGATGCTCATTGCCGCCCTTGCCGTCACGGTGGCGAAGGGCGGCAACATGCTACTCAGACCTCAGGCCTTCGTCACGCGCTTCCGATTAACGCACCGGCGGCGAAGACGAGTCCGCCACCGACGACGATCTGGATCACGGAAAGGATGAACTTCGTGCCGAAATACTTCGTGCGGATCAGAGCGATGGCGATCAGTTCGACGCCGACGACGAGATACGCGACGATGAGCGCGACGTGGATGTCGGCGATGAGGAAGGGAAGCGCATGGCCGACGCCGCCGACGAAGGTCATGCCGCCGGTGATCGCGCCACGCCCAATCGGGTGGCCACGCCCGGTCAGTACGCCATCGTCCGAGAGCGCTTCCGCGAAGCCCATGCTGATCGCCGCCCCGACCGCCGCCGCGAGGCCGACGAGCAGCGTTTTCGTCGGGCTGTGGGTCGCGAAGGCGGCGGCGAAGAGCGGCGCGAGTGTCGAGACCGAGCCGTCCATCAGCCCGACGAGACCGGGCTGCACGACTTTCAGGAGGAACGCATTGTCCTTGTCCTCCTGCGTCGAATCGGCCTGTGCCGTCGTGTCTTTTGCGACGTCTTCCGGCGCGGGTGGGGCGATGGCCGGTATCGCAGACTCCGAAGCGCGCGGCGGCATCGTCACACGATCGGGGTGAATGCTGATCCGTCCGACGCGCTGCAATGCCGTTGTCGGGACGAGATGCGGCTTGCCGTCGAGCCGCCCGACGGTCTGGAGGCGTGGCCGCCCGGCGGGATGCCCGATCTCCGCACCGTGATTGAGCGCGGGCCGGAGCAGGTTCGCCACCGCCTCGACGCGGTCGCGGCTCGTGCGGCGCGGGTCGTAGCGGAGGGCGAGCGAGTTGTCTTTCGGGTCGAGTTCGACGCCGGTGATGCCGTCGTTTGCGAGCAGCGCGTCGAGGACGAGCGCGCCGCAACGTGGCAGCACATCATCGGCGGGCATCGTATCGGTTTGTGTATCAATCATTGCAGGCCTTTCGTCTGTCTGGAATCTGGTGCGGCACACAAACCAGCGGTGTGCCCAAACCAATGTTCGCAATTCCCTTTCCATTGTCGGTCTTCGCAGCAGCAAATGTCAAGATGAAGCGAGGTAAATTAGCCCGTGCAAATTCCTTTACAACCGATGTTTCATATTGCTCTTTTCATTCCGTAAGAAGTGAAAAACTATTGCACCTTCTGGTTGCAAAACCCACTGCGGTTACGGGCCGCGAGCGAAGGCGTATGTTACTATCGGT
The DNA here is from genome assembly GCA_038231255.1 of Thermomicrobiales bacterium. Taxonomy (GTDB): domain Bacteria; phylum Chloroflexota; class Chloroflexia; order Thermomicrobiales; family JALYUS01; genus JALYUS01. The sequence goes on from JBBRLR010000143.1 coordinate 3,064, forward strand.
GGTCGGTGCATCGTATCGCGGAGGAAGACTGGGTGCTTGCGTATCTCGATAGTGGCCGTGGAATCAGCGCCAATCTCGTACTCGGTGCATTGCTCGACGCCGGCGCGGATATCGCACTCGTCCGGCGCATCCTCGATACGATCACGCTGCCACGGATCGCGCTGATGCGGGCCGCTGACCGGGTGGGCGCACTTGCGGGGACGGTAGCCTCCGTGGCAATCGGCCCGCTCCCGCGCGGCACGCGGTTGCTGGACGCGATCCGCGCCCTCGAAAATGGTCGCGTGCCGCTCGCCGTGCGCACCTGGGGTGGCGGCATGCTCGCGCGCCTGCTCGAAGCGGAGGCGATGGTGCGCGGCGAACCGCTGGACATCGTACCCCTCGCCGATCCCGTAACTGTCGCCGAACTGCTCGCCGTCAGCGCCGCATTCGCCGCTCTCCGGGTCGTCCGCGTCTATGCCGCACCCCTCACGGGGAGTACTGAGTTACGAGTACTGAGTCCTGAGAGGAGCGATGGGCCGGCGAAGGACACAGCACTCAGTATCATGCTTCTCGAAGAGGCGGGATGGCCGGTTGCTGTGGATGCTTCCGTGACTCCCGGCGGGGCAGCGATTTTGGCGGCGCTGGCGGAGCCGGGCGTGCCGCCGGTGCGCCTGTCGGCGGTCGGATATGGGATCGCGGCGGATGCGCCCCACCTGTTGCGCTGCTGGCTCGGTATGCCGTACAACGCCGGGACGATGCCGACGCCATCCGGCACACGCACCGGCGCCGCAATGCATGCACATCCACATTCCAACGGAGATGACCATTGACCGACTTGGCGCCCGCCCTGATGACCTGGCTGCGTGAAACGCTCCGCTCGACCGCCCCGATCAGCGCCGAGGCGTTGCCGTCGCGCTCCGATAATCGCTCGTACCGCCTGTGCGTTGAACAAACGCCGTACACGTACATTCTGAAACTGGTCCATCCAAAGCGGGAAGCGGTAATCGCGCACGAACTGGCAATCCTGCCGTACCTGCACGCGCACGGCTTCCCGGTGCCGAAGGTACTGGGAGTGGCGCGCGGCCTGCTTGGTGTGCCGGAGACGGTCGTTTTGTGCAGCTGTCTACCTGGCATGCCCGCGTCGGCGCGATTCGGCGACCTTGACATGGCGGCGCGCGGCGATCTCCTCGCCGCGATGGGCGCGTTGCTCGCGCGTGTCCATGCACTGCCGCTCGTGGAGGTGCGCGCGTTCTGGCAATTCCCGGAGGATGCGGTGCATGAGCCGGTAGACTGGTCCACGAACTTCGTTCAGAAGAAGGTGGCGAGCGACCTCGGCGTCCTTGTCCCGAGCGGCGCGCTGGCGGGCGAGGTCGTCGCGCAAATGGCGGCATTGCTGCCGCGCTGGGCGGCGGGATTGGCGGAAACGCCTGTCGCCCTCGCCCCACTGCACGGCGATTTCTACCTCGACAACGTCCTTGTCGCGGACGATGGCACGCTGTCCGGGTTGCTCGACTGGGAAGCGGCGCGGCTCGGCGATCCATTGTGGGAGTTGGCGCGCACGCAGGTCGCCTCGTTCGGTGACATCCCCGCCGAATATGATCGCTTCTTCATGGCCTATCAGCAACATATCCCTATAGCTGTGGATGCGGGGCGGGTGGTGCGCTATCGCTTCCTGATGGCGATGGGCGATCTGCGCTACGCCGTCCGCCACGCGCCCGAACTGACGACCGAGCGTGCAGCATATCTGACTCGCTTCTGGCGGCAAATCGTGGAGGCCCCCGAATGGTCCTGACCGGTCTTTTTTCGCCCGTCACCGCCGCGATGGCGACGCCCGCCGAAGCCGCCGAGGCGCTCGCCTTCGCCGAACTGGTCCTCGGCCCGCAGAAGACGCGGCCCTTGCAGCCGGACGGCAAGGAATACGACCTCTATCACCTCACCGAGGTGTATCTCTCCGGTCGCAACGGCGTTGCCCTCGCCCGCGCGAAGGAGAGGAACGAGATCGTCGCGATGATGGCGGTGCAGACCTTCGACCCGCTGTACCATGTGGAACATGTGGACGATGTGCATGCCTTCGCGGCGGACTATAATTACACGCCAGAAACGACCGCCGTTTATCGCCGCACGCTGATTGACGAACGCTACCCGCGCCTCCCCGTCCTGCGCGCGCTCGTCAAGGAGGCGGACCGTTTCGCCAGAACACACGGCTACCGCTGGGTCTACCGCCACTGCCACCACAACGATCTCCCCGTCATGCTTCAATGGAAGCGCGTCGGCTACGCGATCACCGAGGAAGATTTCACCACGGGGTCTATGCACATGCGCAAGATGCTGTGACAAGCGCCGTGTTGATGTGGGACGGCGTAGCAAACTGGGAAATCGCCTGGAGATGTCGATGGATGAAGCAGCGCGACCCCAAAAAGACAACCTACAACCGCGCTTGATGCATCTGGCAGTACGGTGTGGCTGGCGCGTGACTCGTGGCATCTCCCGCACGAATCTTTGTGACGTTAGCTGTTGTAGCGGCCGAAGATGAGGCTGGCGTTCATGCCGCCGAAGCCGAAGGAGTTGGAAAGAATCGTGCGATAGTCGCCTTCGCGCGGGCCTTCAGAGACGTAGTCGAGGTCGCAGCCGGGGCCGGGAGTTTCGAGATTCGTCGTGCCGGGGATGCGACGATGGGCGAGGGCGAGGGCACAGAGCGCCGCCTCGATCGCGCCGGACGCGCCGAGCGAGTGCCCGGTCAGCCCCTTCGTGCCGGAGACCGGGATGCGGTACGCATGGTCGCCGAAAACATCGCGGATGGACTTCGTTTCCGTCGCGTCGTTGAGCGGCGTGCTGCTCGCGTGGGCGTTGATGTAGTCAATTTGCTCCGGCGCGAGATCGGCGATGGCGAGGGCCTGCCGCATCGCGCGGGCGGTGTGGATGCCCTCGGGGTGGGGCGCGGTCATGTGGTGGGCGTCGTTGGTCGTGGCGTAGCCGAGTACCTCGCCATAGATCGTCGCGCCGCGCGCCACCGCGTGCGCCTCCGTCTCCAGAATCAGCACCGCCGCGCCCTCGCCCATCACGAAGCCGTCCCGCTCCGCATCGAACGGGCGCGAGGCGTGCTGCGGGTCGTCGTTGCGCGTGGACATCGCCTTGATGATCGAGAAGGAGCCGAAGGTGAGGGGATAGAGCGGCGCTTCCGAGCCGCCGGCGAAGACGACATCCACATATCCGTCCTGCAGGAGCCGCCACGCCTCACCAATCGCGATCGCGCCGGAGGCGCAGCCATTCGCGTTGGAGACGGTCGGCCCGGTGACGCCGAGTTCGATGGCGACATTCGACGACGAGGCGCCGCCGAAGACGGAAAGCGCGAGCGCGGGGTTGACGGCGCGGATGCCCTCGTGGACGTACTTCTCGTGCTGTGTCTCCGCGTAGCCAATGCCACCGAGCGCGCTGCCGATATAGATCGCCGTCCGCTCACAGAGCTGCGGATCGAGCGTCAGGTGCGCGTCCTCCACGGCGAGCAGGCTGGCGGCGAGCGAGAACTGCGCGAAGCGGTCCAGCCGGCTCTCGCGCCGTTTGTCCATGTAGGTCAGGGGGTCGAAATCGTCAATCTGTCCGGCGACGCGCGAGCGGAAGGGCGAGGCGTCGAAGCGCGTCAGGCAGCGCACGGCGCTTTCGTTGCGCATTGCCCCCGCCCAGAGCGCCGCTTGGCCCGTGCCGATTGTCGTCACGGCTCCAATACCGGTAATGAGAACGCGCGTCCGGTTAGCCACGGGCAGCTCCCGTCATGCGGGGGAGGGGAGCTTGCTCCGCTCGTTCTTTCTCCTGCTCCCCCTCTCCTTTGTCAGAGCAAAGGGGAGCCGGGCGCCCTCTGGGCGGGCGGGGGGTGAGGTTCCCTTCCACCAGCGCCTTGATGCAGTTGAGCGTCCGGTGGGCGATAGCGTCCACGAAGAACCGACCAACGATTCGGTGCGCGACGAATGCACCGATTAGCGGCCATTTCAGGGTAAAATCGTGCGTGATCGTCACGCGCGTCGCGTCGCCTTCGGGTTTCAGCAGCCAGTACACATCCATGCCCTTCGTAAAACCGCCGATATGCACGAAGTGGAGCAGGCCGGCCGGCGCGTTGCTGTCGAGGATCGTCCGCCAGCCGACGGGGATTTTGCCGAACGGAAGGAGCCGCCATGCCTTCATTGTCGCGACTTTGTGCGTCGTGCCGTCCGGTCGCACCGTCCGCTCCGTCAGCCGCACCGAGCGATAGTGCGGCAAGATGATGGGCCAATCCTCGATTGCGGCGCCGAGCGCAAATATTCGCTCCGGTGACCCCTCCATGACGATGCTGGTTTCGGTATACACTCCGTCTTCCCTTCGATCGAGCGCGCTGGGCGATTCCGCCCGGTTCTCAGTCCTCAGTCCCAGGGACGAAGGAGATTCCACAAATATACGGGTGACAGCAGTTGACGTTGCTCTCGCTTCGTGCCGAGATCGCCAAGTACGAGCACCAATTGGCGTGCCAGCGCGGGGCGGGAGCCGAGGCGCGGTGTGACGTAGTTCATCAAGGCCGGCGTATGGACAAACAACTGGACGAGGTAGTTCGCCAGCGTCTTCTCCGCGAAGGCCCGCCGCCGCGCCCCGAGGTACGGTCGGAGCATCTTGACATCGGTGCGTCCGGCGCGCAATGCCCGCTCCGCCGTCTCGAATGCAAGTTCCGCGCCCCGAAGCGCCTTGTAGACACCCTCGCCGGTGAACGGATCGAGATAAATCGCCGCGTCGCCGACGAGCAGCACGCCGTCCGCGACCGCCCGCCGCGCGCCCTGCGCCAGCGGCCCGACGCCGTGAATCTTGCCAACGCGATGTGCCCCGATCAGCGCCTCCCGCACCGGCGGCAGGGCTTCGATGCACTGCGCGAAGAACTGCTCCATCGGCACGCCGCGCCGCTTCATCGCGCGCATGTCCACGACAAAGGCGACATTCGTCAGGCCGCCGCCGAGGGGTGCGATGCCGCTGTAGCCGTGGAAACCGCGCGGCCCGACGACCATCGCACCATATTTCTCCATCGTCGCGACGCCCTCGTAGTGCGCCATGATGCCGACGCGCTGCGGCCAGCGATGCTGCCAGCGCGCCGCGTGCAGCCCCGCGCCCTTCGCGACAACCGAGTGATGACCGTCCGCGCCGATCACGAGCCGCGCCCGGATCTGTGCCTCGCCCTCCCTGGTCTGCACGGTCAGCGTGCGCCCGCCATCCTCGTATGGCCCGACCCCCTTGACGCGTGTACCCTCGCGCACTTCGACGCCCTGCCGCTTCGCGCCGTCGAGGATGACGTTGTCGAGCGCAAGGCGTGGAATGGAGAGGGCGTAATGCTCGCCCGTCACGGCGTGGTAATCCACGGTGTAGTGCGTGCCGTTCGGCGCGTAGACGCGCATCCCATGGAGCCGGTGCGGCGGCAACACCTCGACCGCCGCCGCGACGCCGAGCCGCCGGAGAATTTCAATCGTCTGCGGGCTGCTGTATTCGCCGCACGGTTTGTCGCGCGGGAAAGTCGCCTTATCGAGTAGGAGCGGATCGTGCCCGGCCTGCTTGAGCAGGATTGCCGTCGCCGCGCCCGCCGGCCCGCCCCCGACGACGACGACATCGCGCGACTCCACCACCCCTACCATGCCGACCGCCGCGCGACGAGCGCCATCCGCCAGAAAAGGTGCGGTGTCACTTCGATACTCGATAAACCCGCCTCCCGCGCCATTGCCGCCAACTCATCCGGCGTGAAGGCGCGGAGGATGGAAAGCGGCGCGTCGTGGCGGGTGAGAGGGTTGCGCGTCGTCGCATTGCCCAGTAGCCACGCGCCCACATATCCCGGCCATGTGCGGACGAGGTCATTGAGGATGATGCCGTGCCGGGCGACGCGCCCCATCTCCGTCAGCACGGCGACCGCATCAGCGCGCGGGAAGTGGTGGAGAGCGAGCGAGCAGACGGCGACATCGAAGGCGCCGTCGTGATAGGGGAGGGCACGGGCGTCGCACGCCTCGACGGCGATTGACGGCTCGTCCGCCGTCTCGCGCCGCGCAACCGCCAGCACATCCTCGCTGATGTCGGTCGCCAGCACGCGCAGATCGTAGCCGCGCCGCCTGCCCCAGCGGACGAGCGCGCGCGGAATGTCGCCGGAACCGGTAGCAATATCAAGCAATGTCACCGTCGTTCCACGGGAAACATCGCCGAGCAGTTCAGGCAAATGGCGCAAAACGACCGCCGTGCCGCCCGCGAAACGATTGACGCGCCGAATATCGCGCAGGTTGTGCGCGAGCATCGGCGTGGGGATCGTGCTGGGCGCGTCCAAGAGTTCCGTTGCGTCGCTGTGCGGCGGCGCCGGCAGGAGGGGATGCGAGAGAAGGAGTGTCCGGGCCATTATGCGTCGTCCAGTCGTAACCGTGAGAAGCGATCCGTGTGTGCGGCGCTCGTGGAAAAGCGCACACTGAACGATACCGCATCCCAACGCCACCGACAACGGCGCTTCTTCCATTTATTCAAAGGTGAACGAATTACAGAGACAATCCATGCGCCCGGAGATTAGCCCGCACCGATTCATAGATTGCCCGCGCTTGGTGCGTTGTGTTGCGTGCGTCGTCCGGTGTTGCATCTGGAAGTTCGCTAAAATATCGAGACTCAATTGCCCGTTCCGCGAGTGGCTTACGGGTAGGATAATCCGTTTTCACATTCCATCCCGCCGGAATGAGATCGCGAAGTTCGTCGAGATTATGGAGACGTGGGTACTCGACCTGAAGAGAGATGAGAACGGCCTTCAGCACTTTCTCGACTGACTGTTGCGCAAAAAAGCAGGGATGGCGTGGCGCCAGAGTGGAGAGATTCGCAACCACATTCTCCGCGCCTTCAAGATCTTCGCGTGCGTAGCGTAGCCATTCGCGTGTCAGCTTGAGATGCTCATCGCCGGGCATACAACTCCTTTCCTTCGCGAAGTGCTGGACGCAGGATAGTACCAACAAGATGGCCGTGGCGGGCAATAAGGTCAGGTGTCGTCACGATCACATCGTTCGGAAAGCGTAGGTCATGCAATGCTTCCTTGATCGCAATTGTAGTCCTTCGACGGTCTGTGCTATCGGGCATGACGACGAGTAGATCAATATCGCTGTCTGCGGTGGCGTCGCCGCGCGCATAGGAGCCGAACAAAAGACTCGCTCTGGCTGAAAGCCGGACACGATCCGTTCGGTCATCACTCCGAGCGTGTCATCAATTGCTGTCATCGTGCATCGTCCATCGTATCGAAAAGGCAATACTTCTCCCTGAGTATACCGCATTGCCTTACTTGGGAACCGCTCGGCGATCTGCGGTGTAGATACCGATAGAGACAGCACTATTGAAAGGATAGAGACATGTTTCGCTGGCAGCGCCTGTTGCTGATCATCGCCCTCCCGTTCGTGCTCGCGTCATGCACCCCAGCATCGAACGATGGTGCGGGCAGTCACATCGTGGCACCGACGGCGACACTGCCCGTGGCGCAGATATTGATCGCCATTCCAACGATAGCGTCCAGTGCTACGTCAGTCGCTCTGTCGGCGACCGTTGCGGCGGTTCCACTGGCGTCGTGTCCCATCACACAGCCCGCGAATCCGCTCTTCATCCCGCCATCGCCGTATCCACCGACGCCGCCACCGCTCTATGCCGGTGAATTCTGGTACGGCACGGAGGGGCTCTGGACGATGCTGCGCGCGGACGGGACATGGGGGAAGTCGCCATACGCAAATGGCTTGTACACGCAGAAGGTCTTCTGGTGGCGGCAGGGCTACGACTACCGAACCGACCCGATGCCGGATCTGACGGTCACGGGCAGACGATTGGATGCGCCCGCGCCGCCCATAATGGCGTCGGGAGCGACCAACGGCTCCCGCAGCGATATCGGATCATTCATGATTGTCGGCGTAGACATCTCGACGCCGGGCTGCTGGGAGATCACCGGCCACACTATGGGAACGCAACTGCGCTTCGTCGTCTGGCTCGCCCCGTGACGGACCCGACATACGGTCTCAAAACGCAGCAGTACAGCGAGTGGAAGAGCCGCTGATAACGAGACAGGTTTGTGAAATGATGAAGAGACGCAGAATTGGCGATGCCAAACAGCGTTCTGATTCGTTGCAATTCGTTTCGAGCCTATTGAAAAACCCGCCTTACGGTCTAACCACATCCATTTCGAGGGACAAAAGGGCCCTCAAATAGCCCGTTTCGGACTGTTTTAGGGTGTTTCGATACCTGGATTCGGCCCAGCATCGGGTTTTTCAACCAGCTCGCTCGTCCCTACAGGGACACTTCGGCAGTCGGGTGTGCCAAGGCGGCGATAATGCGCGGCCAGAGTCCTTGGTCGCACCACAGGCGATATCGCTTGTACGCCCGGTCCCGCTTGCCGTATTCCTTCGGCATCTCCCGCCACGA
>JBBRLR010000144.1:0-11450 GCA_038231255.1 Thermomicrobiales bacterium
ACTGCACGCCGTCCACGTAGTAGGTGTTTCAATCCTCACCCGGCCCGAAGACCGGGTGCAACGGCGCGGCGGAGATCGAAGGTGTGCTGCGGCGACAGGTTTCAATCCTCACCCGGCCCGAAGACCGGGTGCAACGTGAGAAGCGTTACCGGCTGCATCGCCGGTGTAATGGGTTTCAATCCTCACCCGGCCCGAAGACCGGGTGCAACCCAATTGCTCCGGCAGAGCGACGACCGGGACGTGTTTCAATCCTCACCCGGCCCGAAGACCGGGTGCAACCGCTCATGCTAGGAAGCCAAGCGGGCGGGAGTTTTTACGCCACATTGCGCGAACCTCCCCAGAGCGTACCTCGTAATTGCGATAGCCGGACCTCCCTTTTTCGAATTTCCTCGTCTGGACAAGCGTTTGTTCATTGCGCGAACCTCCCCGTATTTCGCCACCACTCCTGGTCCGCGCACGTCAAAGGATGAGCGTCTCGCGAAGATCACGCAGTGGCCGCTTTCCGTAGGTGTAGGAGAATTCGTCGCGCGGCTCGCGCAAGCGATAGACACGCAGACTGTCCTCCTCTTCATTGATAATTCCCAGCAGTCGGTGGAGCATCTGCTCGAACTGCATCGGGGTGAGGTGACACTCGAACACCGAGTATTGTACCCGTTGCCCGAACGCAACGCATACATCTGCGACCCGCCGCAATCGGCGTCGCCCCTCGCGGCTCTCGGTGGAGACATCATATGCGACGAGCACTTCCATCCACTCTCCTTTCCGCGCAGCGTTTCATCATCACCGGACGACGAAGGCGGGGTAGTGCGTGAGGTCGCCGCGCATGTGGCGCGCCAGAAGCCGCGCTTGCACATGTGGGAGCAGGCCAACCGGCACCTTGCGGTGGAGGAAAGGATGCGCGACCTCTTCCTTCTTGCGCTCCTGGTAGGCGACGATGACCGTCTTGCGGCCCGCATCCGAGAGATAGACCGCGCCCCCCGCCTGCTCATCGAAGTCGCCGCGACTGATCTGCCGCCGGTTGACGAGCGAGAGAGCGAGCCGGTCCGCCACCGGGGCGCGGAACTCCTCCAGCAGGTCGAGGCCGAGAGCGGGCCTGCCTGGTCGAAGGACATGCAAGTAGCCGATTTGCGGGTCCAACCCCACGCTGGCGACCGCCGCCACACAGTCTGCCAGCAGCAGAGTGTAGAGGAAGGAGAGCAGCGCGTTCATCCGGTCAAGCGGGGGGCGACGCGACCGCCCGCGTGGGGCGAAGGCGTCCCGATCGTGGCGTACCATCCGGTCGAAGACGGCGAAATATTCCCGCGCCGCGTTACCCTCGTGACCCCGCAGGCTGTCAGTCGTCCCGCATTGCGCAATGGAGCGGATCTCCGTCGCGATCGCCGCCCCCGCCGCCCGCAGCGGGTCGGCGTCCGCCGGGTCCGTTGCCTCGCGCGCGGCGCGGAGCAGGACGTGGCGGCTGTTTTGCAACTTCGCCGCCGTGCAGCAGCGGGCGATCTCTCGGCTGGCGTCGGCATCGGTCAAGGCATCGTACTGCGCCCGGCGCAGCAGCACGTTGCCGCTCACCGGCCCTTCCAGGCGCGCCTTGAACCGCCCATTGCGGTCGAGCCAGATCATCGCCCGGCCGTCGTCGGCACAACGATGCATCAGCGATGGGCTGACGAGCACATTGCCGAAGCAGACAACCGCGCTGAGTTGCAGGAGCGGCACTCGCAGTACCGTCTCCCGCTCCTGCTCAACCCGCACGGTGTCGTGGTCGAGGTGCAGATAGGTTCCGTCTGTCGCGATATAGAGTGTGTTGAGAATTTCTGGCACCGTGGCTTCCCTCTCATGTGGATTCGGGGTTCGAGGGTCGGGGCGAAGCCTCCGTCAGTCCTCAGTCCTTCGTTCTCGCCCTCCCTCGTCCGGTGCGATGGTGAAGAGCGCGTCCCGATAGCGGCGTGCCGTCGAGCCGCCCGCCGTCACCTCCGGCAGACAGGAGTCGATCAGCGAGCACTTGCGGCAGCGGGCGTCGTTCGGGGCGGTGGGCAGGTGATGCTCTGCAAGCATGGTGTGGATCGCCGCAATGGCTCCCTCCGTCCGCTCGCGGAGTGCGGCGTCAAGTGGGACGGTCTCGCGGTGGCGGCTGGCATGGTAGTAGATCGCGCCCTCGGGGATCGCCACGCCGAGCATTTCTTCAAGGCAGAGGGCCTGCGCGCAGAGTTGCAGGTCCTCGTGCCCGCCGGGGCGATGCGTGCCGACCTTGTACTCGACGGGGTAGGGCTCCCCCGCGACGAACTCAACGGCGTCCGCCTTGCCTGTCAGGCCCAGTCGCCGCGACCAGAGCGATAGCCCGCGCCGCACTGTGACACTGCGGCGCGCGTCGCCGCCATCGGTGTGGACGCGTTCATGGGCGCGGTTGCCGCGCAGGGTGTAGAGGTTTTCGGAGTACGACTGCTCGACGTGGATTAGGGCGCACTGGCGCGGGCAGTAGCTGTAGTGCTCCAAGGCGGAGATCGGCACGAGCAGGTGGTCGTCGTCGAGCGTGTGCATCGCCTCACCCCACGAGCCGCGTGAGCGTCACGCCGTCCGGCATCGCCGCGTCGTCCACCGTGACGGCGTAATCCTTGAAAAGGCGCGGCGCGACGACTGCTGCGTTCCGCGCCACCGCGACGCGCTCGAAAAGCGTGTGCGCCGGGGCGTTGCCGAGGTTGCTCGCGTGGCTGAAGACGTACAGCCCCCGGCACGACATCATCCCGCGCGCCGCCGAGTGGTCGAGGTCCCACATCATCTGGGTCGCCTGCCAGAAGAGTTCCAAATCGTCCGCGCTCGCCCCGGTGCTCGTCGCGAAGTGCGGGTTGAAGAAGCCGTGCGCCCGGTACAGCCCGTACGGCACGATCGCCTTCCGGCCCATCTCGGTCGTCTTGCCGGTCGCCTTCCCATCGCCGTCCTCCGCGACGACGACATTGGCGTCCTCGACGCGCGTCACGGCGACGCGGGTGATCGAGAGGTCGAGCGGGATGATCGGGTCGAGCGAGCGGGCGAAGGTGAGTTGCACCGGGCCGCGCACCTGCCCGCAGTTGACGCCCGTGGTCATCACCGCGCCGAAGAGCCGGACATCGTAGAAATTGTCGCACATCCACGCGCGGGCGAGGTCAACGGTCTTGCGGTCCTGCTTCGCGCCCGTCGAGGTCAGCCCCTGCGCCGTGTACGCGCGCTCGTGGATCGCGTTCAGCGCCTCGCTGCCGCTCTGGATGTAGATTTTGAAGCGGTTCTCCGCCCCCTTCGCCACATCGACGAAGTCGCGCACCTTGCGCTTGATCGCGACATCGGTGACCAATCCCTGCATTGTCTCCGGGTCAACGCGGGGGAGGTTGCCGGCGTCGGGGTCGCCGTTCGGATTGCCGTCGGTGACATCGAAGAGCAGGACGAAATCGTGGCGGCGGGCGATGTCCGTGTGCACAGTCGTGTTTGCCATCTTAGTTTGCCTCCGTGCTGTCGAATGCGGTCTCGGCGACCACTGCCAATTCCTGTTCTTCCCGCGACGCCTTGCCCGCCTTGCGCCGCTCGGCGGCCGCTCGGCTCTCGGCGCGGTCGTGCGCGCGCTGATGATAGTATCCGAGCGAGAACAGCCCCTGCTCCACGAGCGGGAGCGTGCTGGGGAAACCGGGGATGGATGCGACGATCTCCTCCGTGCGGCGTTGCAGGACGTTGTGCAGCCCCGGCTTGTCGCGCTGCAACTTCGTGAAGTGGGGGCGCGCCCCCGCGAGGATGCGGGGGAAGACGGCGACGGGCGCGGACGACGCCGTGCCGAAGAACTTGTCCACGACGGTCGCCTTGATGCCGGGGATGGCGAGGCGTTGCACCTCCTCCAGCACCGCGAGCAACCGCCCGCAGTGGTAGGCGACGCTCGGATGTCCCGGATTGAGTTGCACCATGGTTCCCTCCTCTATCGCTTGCTGACTCGTAAGCACGAGTTTGAGTAACGCGGCGCGGGTGCGGGTGATCTGCTGCTCCGCGCGGTTTCGACGGATCGCCTGGGCCGCGAGGTCCCACGGGAGCGGCGTGCCCGTGACGGCGGCGTGGAGCAGGGCGCGCGCGGTCTGCGGCGTGAGGTCCTTCCCGTCGCGCACGGTCGCCGCCGCGAGCCGGAAGAGGCCGATCGGCTCCGGCTCCTCCCCCACGATCCCGACGATGCTCTGGCGGGCGAACCAGCGACCGACGTGCCGCTGCACATCGCCGACGGTCGTGTCTACCCAATCACGCACAACTGTCCGTCCGCCGCTACCGGAGAGCGAGACGGCGTAGAAGGCGTTCGGGTCCACCCCACGCGTCTCCTCGCCGCGCCCCAGTGACGCAAGCAGTCGCTTGACCGTCGCGGGGTCCGGCGTGTTCAGAGTATCGAGCAGCGAGAAGGTCGTCGGCTCGCGTGTCCAGAAGACGAAGACCGAGCCGCCGAGAAAGAAGCGATGCTGCTCGTCCGCGATCAGCGCGTTGAGCGCTTTCGTGAACTTCTCACCGCACGACGCACAGGTCGGCGCGATCAGCGACGCCGCCAGCCCGTATGACTCGAAGGCGTCCGCATTCGCGGAGATGATCGACGTGCCCGCTTGCTGGCCACCAGGAACGCCCTTGATCTTCCCCTGCAACCGTTCCAACACCGGGCGCTGCTGGCCGCAGACGAGACACTGCATCGTTTTGACCGGCTGGGTGGTGGAAGCGGCGGGGTCGTGCTCCATCGCCCAGAAGGCCTGCACGGCGGGAAGATCGATCAGAAAGACACCGTCCACTCGGAAGGTGATGAGGTCGCCCCGGTCGAAATCGTCCGGCAAGTCGAGTTGCACCGCTGCATCCGGCGATGCGAGGAAGTCGCGGACGGTCTCAACCGCCGGTTCGTGCGTCACCGTCGCGCAACGGGTGAGGATGTCCATGTACTGTGCGTGACAATTCGCGACACGGACGAGTCTTTTCACCTCTTTCTCCGCATTCGTGTCCTCCGGCTTTACAGACCGTGGGAGGCCGAAAGTGTACTCAGCGTTGTCCGCCAACAGGAGCGGCTTGATTCCGACCGCACGGGCAATCTGTGGCGCAAGGCGACGGATGCCGCGTTTCTCGCGTGGGTTTGCAGGGTTGAGGGTCGAGATGAGCGTCGCCCGCCCGCTTCCGCTATCGAGATCAATGATGGAGGCAATGGGCGTCTCGTTGTAGAGCGTGGGCGGGAGGCCGATGTGGTCAGCGTACTCGCTGAGGCGTTGCAGCAGCATCAGGCACCCCCCATGACGGCTGGGACGGGCGGGGGCCGAAGGATACCGCGCTCCACCCGTGCCCTGAAGAAATGTGGCGTCCCGCGCCCGGAACCATCCGATGTGTAATCAAGGTCATGCAGCATCAGGCCGAGGTCGTCGTTGATCTCCTTGCGCGGTCGCTCACTGCCGTCCGGTGGGGCGAAGGAGGCGGAGCACTCGCGCGTGCCGAGGTAGGGCGTCGCGAAGCATTGCCCGCGCTGCACACGGCGGCGGAACTGATCGCGGTATTTCGCCACGTCCGTCTCCACGCCCGGTCGCAGGGCAATGTGGGCGCGGATCACGTATGCCACGCACCGCAGCCCCAGAGTGTGGCGTTGCGCGCGGTCGTTCGTGGCGTCGTACCCGCCGACGCCGTTCTTCTCCCAGCCGCGCGCCGCACGCTCGCTGGCGCGGCTATTGACCTCGTTACGCAGGATGCTAAAATACCGCACGGGATTTAGCACCCATATTTCCTCAACTCGCCAAGTCATCTCGGGTTTCCAGAGGATGGATTCGAGGACTCCCCGCGCCGCCGAGGGTGTCATCACGGGGTAGGTCAGCCTTTCTACCTTCATCTCGGGCCGAGTGAATACGGCGTAATCGCCCCAGACCTTCACCGCCAGCGGTGGATAGGATGTACTCATCCCGAACCCCCTTTCTCAACTTGCAACAGAGACCGATGGCACGCGGATCGCCCACTCGCCGCCCCGATACGGCGAGGGTCGCGTCATTGCTCCTCAATTGGTAATCTGCTGGCACATATGTTCGTAAGACGTGGCGAAGTATGTCACACAAAACCGTATGATGGCGAGAAAGAGGAAGGCTTTATCGGACGAAGTAGTCCGCGTCCTGCCCCTCGCCGGTGACGCCGTAGCGGTGATGGTACTTGCCGCACCAGACGCCGATGTCGTCGGTGACGGGCGCGATCAGCCCGCGCTCGTGGTACTTCCTCGCGGCGCGGCGTCGTATGGCGACGGTGTAGGGCTGGAGTTTCCGCAGCACGTAGCGGGCATCGGGGCCACCGGCCCGCAGTCGGTCGAGTAGGGTGGCGACGGTTTTGCGTTCGTCGTCGGTGCCGTAGTCGGTGATGATGACGGTTTCAGTGTCGTCATCGATCATCTGGAATGCTTTACTGACACACGGGTAGTCGAAAGCTGTACGAAGGTCTTGAATCTTTTTCGCAGTGATGTGCGCGTCCACGTTAATCGCACTGTAATAAGATTCAAAGTACTGCTTGGAGATGTCAGGGTCGTTTGGATCGAGATCATCCCCGTAGCGGTTGATGAGTGCCTGCGTCACGTCCGTCGCCGTCGTATACGCACCGGGGGGCATATGTTCGCCTTCAGGGCGGAAGACGATCACGTGCCCGCGCGCCAGCACGCCGCCCCGGTTGCACCGCCCCGCCGCCTGGATGATGCTGTCCAACGGGCCGAGGGCGCGGAGCACGAGTGGGAAATCGAGGTCCACGCCCGCCTCGATCACCTGCGTCGCCACGAGGCGGCACGGCTCGCCCGTCTGGAGCCGCCGCGTCACTTCTGCAATCACGTCCATCCGGTGCTTGCCGCAGAGCAGCGTCGAGAGGTGCAGCGCGTCGGGGTCGTCGAGGGCGGCGAGCAGGTCGAGGGCGTCCTGCTTCGTGTTCATCACCGCGAGGGCCTGCGGTGCGTCCCGCAGCCAGTCCGCCACCTCCGGGAGCGGGTAGGTGCGGTCGGTGCGCCACCCGTAGGAGACGCGTGTCAGGTCCGCGAAGTGGCGGGCGGCGTCCGGCACGATCTCGCGCGCGCCGATCGCCCGGAACTCCGCGATCGCCTCGAAGGCGGGCTGCGTCGCGGTGGAGATGACGACCGTCGTGCCGTAGTGCCGCACGAGTTGGCCGAGGGCGTCGAGGATCGGCTTCAGCAGATGCGGCGGCAGGGCCTGCGCCTCGTCGAGGATGATGACGCTCTCCGCGAGGCGGTGCAGTTTACGGCACCGCCCCGTCTTGTTGGCGAAGAGGCTCTCGAAGAGTTGCACGGTTGTCGTCACGACGATAGGCGCGTCCCAGTTCTCCGCCGCCAGTCGCTGCCAGATGTCGGCGGGCCGGTAACCCGGCTCGCTGTCATCCTTCCCCTCGGTCGCGCTGTGGTGTTCGAGCACGGCGGGGTGCCGGTCATCCCCGTCGCCGAAGATGTCGCGATAAACGTTCGCCGTCTGTTGTGTGATGCTGATGAACGGCACGGCGACGATGACGCGCCGCTTGCCGTGGCGCACCGCGTGGCGCAGCGCGAAGGCCATACCGGAGCGCGTCTTACCGCCGCCCGTCGGCATCGCCAGTCGGAAGAAGCCGGGAGGCATTTCCGCCGCTGCGACGCACGCGGCGTACATCGCGTCGCGGGACTCTCGCACCGTCGCGGTGCAGGCAGTCGCCGGGGCAGGCGGGTGTGCGTCGAAGCGTGCGAGCAGCGTCGCCAAGGTGAGGTCGCCACCCCGCGTCTCGGCCTTCCAGTCGGTGAAATGCCGCTCGGTGTCGAGATAGTCCGCGTCCACGAGCGTCGAAAAGAGGAGCCGCAAAAAGAGTTCCGCGTCGAGTTCGGAGCGAACGTGCGGCGGCAACGCGGGCCGGGCTATCGCTCGGAGTTCCGGCACATCCTTCTCAGCGCGGTCGATGGCGTCGCACAGCACAGGGTTATCCTTGCGCTCGAGCAGCCACTGCTTCCAGTCGCCGCGATCGTGTAGGCCGCCGTGGTGCCCTTGGATCAGCAGCGAGAGAATGTCGAAGCCGCGCTGTACGGCGAGTTGCGCGCCCGCTGCTTTATGATCCGGCCCGCGCGATGGGGCGGTGTTCGTCTCGCATGCGAGGAGATATGCCTGAAATGCCGGGTTGTATTTGCCCACATCATGCAGCAGGCCGATGGCATGGGCGATCTCGCCCGCCCCAAGCGGTGTAGCGAACAGCCGGGCGTCGTCGGCAACATTGCGACTATGCTCTGCTAAGCCCTGCCGGAGACCATGACGGTTCTTTGAGTGTGCATACATGGGGAAACTCGCTTTCATGGACGCAGGTGCTGGTAGGGACGCAACCGCATCGTCGTACCGGACAGCGGGTGCGGGCGCAGCCGCTGTGAGAGGGCGAAGCGGCTCGGTACGGTACTGGGCTACTGGGGACGGCTCATATCGAAGACCGCTTATCTCCTTCGTCTGCACGGTAGCGATCTGCGACCCCTTCAGCCTCTTCGCGCATCCACTCCCGCAGGGTCGGCGGGGCGAGGATTTCCACCTCGCGGCCGTAGCGGAAGACCCAGCGGCGCAGTTCGGGGGTGACCGGCACATGGACGCGGAAGCGGACGTGCCCGTCCGGTTCTTCGCCGATCTCCTGCGTCGCGTGCCAGCACTCCTCCCGCACCCAGCGGCCCGCCAGCGGCGTGAAACGCAGCACCACCTCCTGAGCCGGTTCGCCGGTGTCGCGCATCAACCCCCACCCCGCGCCGAGGAAATCGGCGACGCTGAAATCGTCTGGGATCGCGTAGGGGACGGTGCGCGGGGCGACGGCGGCTATGCGATCCGCCTTGAAGTCGCGGATCGCGCCGCGCAGGTGGCAGTGCCCGATCACATGCCACGAGCGGCCGTACGGGAAGATCGCGTACGGATCGAAGTCGCGCTCGGTCACCTCCCCGCCACGCGATGCCGCCTGATACGTCAGGTGGACACGCCGACGCTCGCCGAGCGCAAGTTGCAGCGTGCGCAGGGTCTGTTCCCGCGGCGACGGCGGCGACTCGGGGAGGGCGACAAGCGGCTGGAGTTGCGGTGGCACGAGCGAGGCGAGGCGGGCGATCGCGGCCGTCAGTTCGACGGAACCGACGCCGGGGAGCGCCATGCTCGCGCGCACCGCGAGGAGCAGCGCGAGCGCTTCGGGCAGCGTGAACTGCACGCCGGGGACGGACGGCGGGGGATCGAAGTAGTACCCGGTGTGGCATGTCCGCACCTGCCACAGGAGGCCGTGCCGCATGACGGCGAGGTCGCTCGTGATTTGCCGCTCGCTGACCTCGTAGAGCCCGGCGAGCAGTTTCCGCGTCCAATGGCGCGGCGCGGCGGCGATCCGCCACGCGATATCGAGCAGGCGGGAGACGCGGCGGGTTTCTTCGATGCGTCCCATACGAGCCTTACTTTCTCCCCCGCCGCGAAGGTCGGGTCGGGGATACCATGAAGGCGTCTCAACTTTAAAACAGTTTACCCGATGCAAAGGGAAGACAATGGTTCCCGTTGCGTGGAGAAATCATCGGCGAAAGTGCCTACCGGGGAAGAAGGGGAGGCCATTAGAGATGCGCGCCCAGCATGTCGGCACTCGCCCGACGTCCTTTGGTGCATAAGCGCGGTTATCCGCTGAAGAGAAAGAATGAACATATCCCTTCAGACTCAACCCTCACCCAAAATCCCGCCCTACCAATACAGAGCAAGAGAAGGGAACATGTCACGACACGTATCGCTCGTCATCGACGGGGCTGAATCACCAACCCCAAGTGGCGTGCTGCGACGACCGAGCCCGCAGTGCCCGCACACACTGCACCGGGTAGATCACGGGCGGGTTCGTGCATGCCGATCTGGCGATGCGCAGCGCGACGAATGTCACCCATTCCTTTGATAGAATCAAAGGTATGGGTGACATTCGTCGCAACAAACCGGAGAACGCCTGCCTCTTCGCGATCGCTGCGGGGCAACGCGGCTACTTCACGGCCGCGCAGGCCCGCATGTGCGGATTTGCCTGGGACCTCCTCACGTATCATACCCAGCATGGTCGCTTCCTCCGCCTGCGCCGCGGGCTGTATCGGCTGCGCGACTACCCCTCCTCGCCGCGTGAGGAGGTCGTCGCCGCGTGGCTCGCCGTTGGCAAGGATGTGGCGGTCGTCTCGCACGAGAGCGCCCTCGACCTGCTCGGGCTGAGCGACGTCATCCCCGACGCCGTCCATCTCACCGTCCCGCGCGCCAAGCGCCACCTGCCAAATCTGCCGGGCGTAATTATCCACACCACGACCCGGCCACTGCTCCCGGCTGACATCACTGTCCGCGACGGCATACGACTCACCGCAGCGGCGCGGACAATCGTCGACGCGGCAGAGGCGGGCACGGCACCGGAGCAGATCGAGAAGGCGATCATCCAAGCGATCGAGCGGGGCCTCACCACCACGCAGCAGTTCGTGCAGCACGCCAGCCAGCGGAATCGGCGGGTCGCCCGGCTCGTCGCCGACGCGCTCGGTGCAATGCGGCGATGAAGTACGCCACGCCGGGCGCGTTCCGCACCGCCCTCGAACAGCGGCTGCTTACGAGGGCGCACGAGGCAGACCTCCCGATCGTGCGGCTACGCAAACTCGTGGTCTTCGAGCGCCTCCTCGCCCGCCTCCTCGTTGTCGCCCCCGGCCGCTGGCTCCTCAAGGGCGCCTTGGCGCTCGACCTGCGGCTCAGTGCGCGATCGCGCACGACGAAGGACATGGACCTCGCCCGCTACGACGACGAAGAGGCGGCGACCACCGATCTGCTCGCGGCGCAGGCGCTCGACCTCGGCGACCTCTTCACCTTCGCCATCGAGCGGACGGGCAGGCTGGACGCGGCGCTCGAGGGCGCGGCGGTGCGCTACCACGTCGCCGCCGCGCTCGACGGCCGTCCCTTCGAAGATGTCATCGTCGATATCAGCTTCGCCGACCCCGTCGCGACGGTGCCCGAGGTGTTGCGGGGGCCGGACCTGCTCCGGTTCGCGGCGATCGACCCGATCGCGGTGCCGGCAATGCCAATCGCGCAGCACGTCGCCGAGAAGGTGCACGCCTATACGCGCACGTACGCCGGCGACCGCCGGAGCAGCCGCGTGAAGGATCTGATCGATCTCGTCCTGATCCGGTCCGCGATCGCTTTCGAGGCTGACCGCGTACAAGGAGCGCTGCATGCCACCTTCGCCGGGCGCGACACGCATCCGCTCCCCACCGCGCTTCCCCTGCCTCCCGCCGACTGGGGACCCGCGTATCGCCGGCTGGCACGCGAGGTCGGACTCGATCCCGATCTCCGCACCGGTTTCGCCCTCGCCGCACTATTCCTCGATCCGATTCTTGCCGGGACGGTGTCGGATCGTGCCCGATGGAATCCGCTACATGGCACATGGGAAGAGCCAAACTAACCGCTCTATCACGAAGAAACAGCAAGTCGCATAAGGTTTCTTAACCGACA
>JBBRLR010000145.1:0-11020 GCA_038231255.1 Thermomicrobiales bacterium
CGGCGGCACGAGCGTGACAATCACCGGAACGGGCTTCACGGGCGCGACCGCCGTGACGTTCGGCGGCACGAATGCGACCGGTTTCACCGTCGTCAGTGCGACCTCGATCACCGCCACCACTCCGGCAAAGACCGCAGGCGCGGTGACGGTTGCCGTCACTACGGTCGGTGGCAGCGGATCGCTAACGAACGGCTACACGTATGTCACCCCCACGCCGACCATCACCGGCATCAACCCCACGTCCGGCCCGGTCGCGGGAGGGACGAGCATGACGATCACGGGGACGAACTTCACGGGCGCGACCGCCGTGACGTTCGGCGGCACGAATGCGACCGGTTTCACCGTCGTCAATGCGACCTCGATCACCGCCACGACACCCGCCAAGGCCGCAGGTGGCGCCGTCACGGTCGCGGTCACGACCCCCGGCGGCACGGCGAACTCCCCCTCTAACTTCACGTATGTCGGGACCCTAAGCATCGCCGCCGCCCCCGCCAATTTCTCCTACAGTGCGACGCTGAGCGGTGATCCGCTCACCCTCACCTCCTCATTCGCCGTCGGCGTCAATGATACGACCGGCAGCGGCGCGGGCTGGAATCTCCAGGCAACGATCAACACGCTCACGGATGCAGCGAGCGACACCATTCCAGCGGCGAACCACACCATCCGGAGCGTCGTCGTCTCCGGTACGACCGGTACCGCGCCGACCAACGGGATCGCCTATCCACTGCCGATCCCGACGAGTGTCGGTAAAATCTTCAATGCCGCCGCGAGTACCGGGACCGGACAGGCGACGATGACGTTCAGCACCCAACTGGTAGCACCTGCCGATGCCGCCGCAGGCACCTATACCGCGACACTTACGGTCACCATCGCCGCTGGGCCGTAGGTCCGAGAACAAGCCACAAACAACGCCATGGAGCGACGGAAATGCCCCTCCATGAAGCGGCCCGGGCATCACTCGCCACACGATGACGGAATTGGCACAAACCTGATAGGAAATTTCCTGATCGCCATGGTAGTTGCGCCACACCGCGTCGCCCCGGCGAACGCATCACTATCATCATTGCATTCGCCCCCTTTGCCGGGGAAACCTGATACCGCGAGCGCTTTTCTCGATTCCATGCAGTTTCCCATTCTGCAACGGCAGGCAGGGATAAATGTCAATGGATCCGTCCACGATATGGATGCACACGCGAACAAGAACGATGACCGTATTACAGATTTTCCAGAGTCCAAAACTAGGCCGTACTATTATTCGTGGTCGCGCGTTATAGTCAGTGAGGGTGCTCGCTTGCATGACAAACTATTAGGGATTTCATGGATTACTCGTCAGGCAAAGCGCGATAAGGGAGTGGCATAATCGGAGGTAGTATCGGAAGCGGTAGCGGGAGTGGCAGCACGAATGTCGCGATAGCATCCGTCGTGCCGACATACCGCGCAGAATGGGAGGTTTCACGTGGCGACAGCACCGGTCATCAGCATGTACGATCTGGGAGACGAGCAGCGCAGGCTGGCAAGTGGAGGAATGGAGATGCGCAACCTCAGTACGATTCACCCGCTGGATGACGATTCGGAGGCAAGCGTGACCAATCACGCGGACCAGTCGTCCCTCGAACCGATCAACAACACGTCCCTCGCTCTGCAATCGGACGCGACGGATCAACGGATCGAGCTGTACACGCGACTGCGCACGATCATTGACAACGCCGCCGAATCTATCCGTGCCCTCAAGGAGGAGAACGCGGCGCTCTCGACGCAGAAGACCGCGATGACCGAGCGGATCGGCACACTCGAAGACCACATCCGCACCGTGACAGCGGCACTGGTCACGGACGAACTGGCGCTCCGCACCTCCGCCGATGGACTCGAACGAGCGCTGCAAGGGCTACCAACCGCGCCGACTGTTTCCGTCGAGCCAGAGCCATATGCAGCCATGGACGCCGCGCCGGTGACGGAAGCGTCCGTACCACAATCAATCATGGCTGAAACCGCATCAGAAACCGAGACCGAGGCCGAGATGGAACCGGAGACGGAGATGGTGGCGGAGACAGAAACAGAGACAGAAACAGAAATGGAGACGGAATCCGAACCGGAAGCGGCGATGCCGGTGATGGAGCAGGCAGTTTCGTCTTCGATGGAAGATACGGGACCAATCGAGCAATCGGAGATGCCCACCCCCGTCGCAAGCGACGAGCAGGAGCACGAGCGCGTGATTGCGCCCCCGCCCGCGAGCAATTCGGACGGCACGTACACACTCGTCGCGTACCCGTTTGTCCGCTTCTCGGACCTCGGCCAGTTCCAGGCCGCGTTGCAGAAGCTGACGGGCGTCCACGACGTGCAGGTTCGCCGGTTCGCGCAGGGGACACTGGAGATGCGCATCGGCTACGGCGGCCCGACCGACCTGGCGACGACGCTCCGCACGCTGGCGACGGAGATCGAGGATGTGCAGGAAGAAGAGCCATACAAGTTGCGCGTCCGCCTGCGCACGAGCCAGGATTCATAGATCCTAATGACAGTAGCGTAGGCTTCAGCCTGCGCCCCAGGCCATGGGCAAAAACCCGCGAACGAGGCGGGCGACAACGACAACACGAGATATTCGCATCCATTGACGACGAGGTGAAACGGAGATGGCAATGGCAGCATCGAAATATATGGAGACGGCGGCACAACCCGCGCTTCGCGAGCCGCGAACGCGCACGCCGTCCAGTTCATCGGACGTGGCGGTCGGTTTGCTGCTGCTCCTGACAGTCGCCGGTGCGGCGGTTCAGGCCGTTGCGCTGACCGGCCCCGCGCGGCTCGTGATGCTCGCCGCGACCGGCCTGGTCCTGCTGATCGGTGTGTGGCGCCCCGCAATGTGGATCACCATCCCGGCGATCGTTGTCATTGGGATCCTCGCGGTCGGGGCTGCGTACGCGCTCGATACGGACAACACGTCGCTCATCTGGCTCATCATCGGTGGGGCGATTGTCGCGGCGCTTGGCTGCGGGGCGGTCTGGGTCAGCTCGCTCCTGCGCCGCGTCTACCGGCGGATGCGCGAAAACCGGCGGATGATCGAGGCGCTCACGCAGATAGACCCGACGACGGGCGTCTTCAAGCCGCACGCGGGCCGTGACCGGCTACGCGCCGAGGTGACTCGCGCCATCCGCTATCACCGTCCCTTCACCCTGCTCGTCGGTAAGGCGAAAGAGTGGGAGATGGAGGTGGAGCGTCGGGGGATCACGACCGCGCAGGAGGTTTTCGCCGAAACCTTGCGGACCGCGACGACGGTGCTGCGGAACAACGACATCATTGCCAGTGAACCTGATTATTCCTTCATCGTCATCCTGCCGGAAACGACCGCCGAGGGCGGTGAAATCGCCGCGCAGCACATCCAGGAAGCGGTGCAGGGGCTACTGGAAGTGCAGTTCGGCCTCGTCCAGTGCCCCGATGACGGCGAAACGGTAGAGGCGCTCCTACGCGAGGCGAATCAGGCGCTTTCCTTCGCAGAGATGACGAGCCTCCCCCTGGTCAGCCGCCGCGCGCTGATCGCGGAGTAGAGGAAACCTCACCCCCCGTTCGACTTGCGCGACGCATTGAGGATCACTTCGAGATCGTCGAGCGCCTTGGCGAGCAACTGGTCTTCCTCCGCACCGCTGTTTTGAGCGGTGGTGGACGTAATGACTGGGATAGATGCGGACGATTCCACGGACGATTGTTTGGCCGTCGCGGACGGCGATTCCGCCGCGATAGGCGCGGCATCCTCTCCGACGACAAGGGTTGAGGGTGCCGCGCTGCGCGCCGCTTGGCCGAGGAGACCGGCGGCGAGCGACTCAAGTTCGGCAATTGTTTGCTGGCGTCGCTCGCGCAGCGCGGCAATATCTGCTTCATGCCGCTGCCGCTCTTCGGTCATTTCCGCCTCGTATCGTCGCCGCCCCTCCGCCATCTCCGCTTCGGTTCGCTGCCGCTTTTCGGCGATTTCCGCCGCGTACCGGGCACGTTCGTCTACCATCTCGGCCTCGTGGCGCGCGCGCTCCTCCACGGATGTGCGTCGGATCACCGCAAGTTCCTCGCGCGCCCTGGTCTCGGCCCCTTCGATTTCCTGCCGGGTTTGCTCGCGAAGCGTCTGTGCCTCTGTCCAGGCATCCACAACGAAGCGCACCGCTTCCTCGCGAATCGCCTCCGGGCGGTTGGCAATCTCCTGATTCTCCTGATCCAGCTGCACGATGCGTCCCTGCAAGTCGGCGACGGTCTGGATCGCTTCGTCCCGTTCGGTGGTGGCGCGGGCGAGCTGCCCTTCCAGTTCCGCGACGCGGGCGCGGAGTTCCGTCTGCTCGCGCCGACAGTCCGCAATCAGGTGTTCGACGGCATCGGGCGGCACACCCCAGATGCGCCGACGGCGCAGCGCCGCTTCGTATTCCGGCCCGGACATCTTCTTCCTCGCTTCCCTGACGCGGACGGATCACCCGGCTGGTACCAGCAAACTCGTGCTCATGCCACTCCTATCACCGCCCCGTTTATTCATCGTCTAGTATAGATCATTCACTTCATTTCCGCAAGTGGTTTATATTGTACGTCTAATCTGTACGTACGTCATAGGGCTAGAAAGCGGATTACGACCTCGTGGGCTTCATGGAGTGATTAATGATACCAACATTTAGGATTTTTACGGTGCTCATGCCATATACCGCCGCTTCATGGCACTGTCTCTACCGAAACATTGCCAGTTGTGTCAACCTGCACTACCATAACGACATTGAACGGATTGGTAGAGGAGGTCACCGATGGGGATGAAAGAGTTCGGCAATGCGATCCGCGCGGCGCGGATCAAGGCGGGGATCAGCCAAAAACTGCTGGCGGAGCGCGTTGGTCTATCGCGGGAGTCTATCTCGAATTACGAGCGGGGTGAAGTGCAGGTCATCTCGCCGGCACTGTTGGAGATGTTCGCGGCGACGCTCGGCATAGACGCGCAGACGCTTGCCCGCGTCGCGGGGTACTTGAGTCCCGGCGACGATCCAGCCGCAAACAGCGGCGACGGCATGAAGACGGCGCTGATTACCGGCATCACGGGGCAGGACGGGACGTACCTCGCTGAGTTCCTCGTTGCAAAGGGATACAAGGTCTACGGCATGGTGCGCGGGCAGCACAACCCGAAGCAGGAAGCCGTGCAGTCGCTCGTCCCCGCATTGGAGTTCGTCGAGGGCGACTTGCTCGACCAGTCCTCGCTGATCGCCGCGCTGGAGATCACGCAGCCCGACGAGGTCTACAACCTCGGCGCGATCAGTTTCGTGCCGCTCTCCTGGAAGCAGCCGGTGCTGACCGGCGAGGTGACGGGCCTTGGCGTCGTGCGGATGCTCGAAGCGCTCCGCATGACCAACCCGCGCACGCGCTTTTATCAGGCGTCATCGAGCGAGATGTTTGGCCGGGTGCGCGAGGTGCCGCAGACCGAACTGACGCCCTTCGCACCCCGCTCGCCCTACGGTTTCGCCAAAGCATATGGCCACTATGCGACGGTTAATTACCGCGAGAGTTACGGCATGTTCGCGTGCAGCGGCATCCTGTTCAACCACGAAAGCCCTCGGCGCGGGCTGGAGTTCTCGACGCGCAAGATCACGAATGGTGTCGCGCGCATCGTCGCGGGCAAGCAGCACGAACTGGTGCTCGGCGATCTCCGGCCGCAGCGGGACTGGGGTTTCGCGGGCGACTACGTGCGCGCGATGTGGGCGATGCTCCAGCAGGAGGAGGCGGACGACTATGTGGTGGCGTCGGGCGCAACGCACACCATCGAGGAGTTCGCCACGCGTGCCTTCGCGGTGGCCGGACTGGACTGGCGCGACTACGTCCGCTCCGATCCGAAATTCTACCGGCCCGCCGAGGTAAATCTGCTGATCGGCACGGCGGCGAAGGCCGAACGCGCCCTCGGTTGGGAACCGACCGTGGACTTCCCGGCCCTCGTGCGCATGATGGTCGAGGCCGACCTCGCCAAAGAAGGCGTCGCGGCGGGGGTGGGAGCTGAAACCGTTTGAACCGCAAAGGCGCAAAGGACGCAAAGAGGGAAGAAAAAGAGGGGAAAGAATTTCCTTCGCCCTTCTTTGCGTCTTTGTATCTCAATTCTTTCTCTCTTTGCGTCCTTTGCGTTCTTTGCGCCTTTGCGGTTCTCCCCGGTTTGGACAGCGGTTTTCAGATGAAGTGCATGCCGGTGAGTTCGCTGACGAAGAGGGCGACACCGAGCAGGGCGAGGACGAGACCGGCAGCGAGTTCCGCGCGCTCGCCGAAGCGGCGCCCGAGGCGTCGCCCAATCAGTAAACCGACGAAGGTGAGCACGAAGGCCTGCACGGCGATATAGGCGAGCGCGGGGCCGAGCGGGACGTGCAGCACGCCGAGGGCGAACCCGACCGCCAGTTCATCGAGGCTCACGGAAAGGCCGATGAGTAAAAGCGGCCGCCGCTTCTCGCCGGTCAGCAGCGGTTCATCATCGTCATCGTCGTCATCCATGACGGCTTCCCTGATTTCGAGGCCGCCGATGACAATGAGGATACCCGCCGCGATGTATGCCGCGATCGCGCCGAAAAATGTCCCGAGTCGCTGGCCGATCAGCAACCCGACGACCGGCATCAGCCCCTCACAAAGCGCGAAGGTCAGCCCGACGCGCGCCCAGCGCGACCGGGGCAACCCCGACAGCCCCAGACCGAGCGAGACGGCGAGCGTATCCAGCCCGAGGGAGAAAAAGATGATGGCGGTGGCGATCACGCGTCCGCTCCCTGGTATCGCACGGTGGCTAGACCAACCGCCCGGCAAGGATGCCGAGGGAGACCGCCACCAGCCCGGCGACCACGCTGCCGACGACATTGACCACCGCTCGCAGCATATCGCCCGCCTGCAGCAGTTGGAACGATTCGAGCATCCACGACGAGAACGTCGTGTACCCGCTGAGGAAGCCCGTTGTCAGCAGCAGTCGTACTTCCGGGTTAATGAGATTGCGGTCCATCGCGAGCGTCGTGACGAGGCCGAGCGCGAACGCCCCCGAAACATTGACAACAAAGAGCGCGACGATGCTCGGCCCGGTGCGTTCCAGTATCCACCCTTGCAGCAGATACCGCCCCACTCCGCCGAGCGCAGCCCCCACCGCGACGATCAAAACGCGCATCTGTCTCTTCCCTCCACTATCCCATAGCGCGCGTGTGTTCGCTTACTGTATGAACGTGATCGAGGCGATGACGGCATCAATTTCCGTTTGGTGAGCGGCGTTAGCATCGCCGGTCAGTAGGAACTCCTTCCCGCCGTGATTGACGTCCCACCGACGACCGTTGAACGCCTGCGCGTTTGGCTTATTCTTCAGAGTGAAGGTAAACGCATACGTCAGGGCCGGTTCACCCCCACTTGCGTGCTGGTCACTGGGCCGTCAACGTAGATGAATTTGCCCCAACACCGTATCGTGTGAAATCAGAAGATGACCGTCGCAACGATCAGGAGCGGAACGGAGAGCCTTCGTCGCTCGTCACGGCATCTGACTGGCGCGATGGTGACACCGTCCGATCCCGACTGAACATCACTAGGAGCGGAACGAAGAGGACGAGTGCAAGGGTCATCGTCCCAATCGCATAAATCCTCGCGTAGCCTCGCAAGTCTTGATCCGCCAGTGGGAGGGCGGCGATCGTTGCGACACAACCCAGCAGGAAAACAGGGAGGTACCAGAGCCAGTGCCGGGCATTGAAGTATGCAACTTCGAGATTGATCAGGGCGATTGCAACGGCGCTGAATGCCGTAATCCAGAGCACTTCGCCGCTTGCTCGGTAGGCGTCACCGAAGGCGAAGGTCATTACCAGGGGGCCGAATATCGCGCAGAAAATGACGAAAGGGAGGCCAAGCCCGGCGATCAGTCCGACCGATATCGCGAGCGGGCGCTTGCTCGATTCGTTCCGATGGACGTTCTTGACGACCTCCGCAAACGCAACCGCGCTGACCGAATTCGTGGCGAACACAAAGAATTTCCCGAGCGCGGCGAGGGCGGTGTAGCGATCCGCCATTACCGGCGGGAGATAGCGCCGACACAAGGTGACATCGAGGGTGGTAAGGACGGCGAAGCAAAGGTTGGCGAGCAGTAACTGGCCGATGTCGCGATACAGGGGGAGCATCGCCGCACGCTTGGCGCGCGCGCCTGTCCACGGCATCCGCGGCCACGGCATCAGAAGGGCGGCGAAGACTGCGGAGAGCGTGTAGGCGCCGAGCGTGATCGTGACACCCAGCCCGATGGCAATGACCGTGACGCCGACTACCCCTCGGAAGACCCCTTCAAGAAAGAAAATGAAGCTGAGCGCGCCGTATTTCCCCTGCTCCTGCATCGTCGCCTGCAGCACTCCCTGCATCGTCAGCCAGAATCCGGCGATGCAAACGAAGTAGAGCGGCGTCGTGGTCGTCAGCCGGAGGAAATGCCCGATGCGCTCGTGCGAGATGGCGATGATCCCAAGCCCGATGAGGAACGCGAACGAGAGGTGACGGAGGAGCGCGCGCTGGATCGAATCCGTTTCTTCATGCACGCCGCCCACCCGATTGAGGCTCGCCCGCCGCAGGACCGCATTAATGATCGACGAGGAAAGGGGGGCCAGGATTCCCAGCAGGTTAATCATGATCCCGAACTGGCTGTACTGGCCGGGCGCGAACCGGCGGGCCGCCGTCGTGTTCAGCAAATAACCGGCGAACGCCACCACCACGGTGGCCATGAAGATGAAGCCGTTGTTCCGCAGAATAGGCTGCGCGATGATTCGTCTGGCTAGTTGCATGCGATGATCGTGCGACCCATTTCCCCGCCCTTCACATCGACGCTCCTGGCGCCCGATGACGCGCGGCGACGATAGCATATCGCGCTACCGGCGACAATCGCGCCCCACGCCTGTGCTATCATGCGCCCCGACGCGACGGGCGCCGCAGCGTATGGGCGAAGAATGAGAAGGAACGGACATGGAAGGGTCTCGGCCGCGTATTTCGGTGATGATCAACACCTACAATGAGGAAAAGAATCTCCCCTATGCGCTACGCTGCGTCAAGCCGTGGGTGGATGAGATCGTCGTCGTGGATATGCACAGCGAGGACCGCACGGTCGAAATCGCCCGCGACTATGGGGCCGCCGTGTACTCCCACGAGCGGATGGGGTTCGCGGATCCGGCGCGTAGTTTCGCGATTGCCCAGACGACCGGCGACTGGATACTGATGCTCGACGCCGACGAACTGATTCCCGCCCCTTTGAGTGAGCGGATCCGGCAGATCGTCCGAGAAGACAGCGCGGACGTGGTGACGTTCCGACGTGAGGAGTACATCCTCGGTTCTCCGCTCCGCAACAGCGGCTACCAGCTGGCGCAGAACAAGCATACGCGTTTATTCAAGCGCGATTCCCTGCAAGCCAATCCGGCGATCCACGACTTTCTCAAGCCGGTCCCCGCAGCGCGCATCCTGGACGTGCCCGGCCGATCCGGCGAGGTGATGATCCATTTCGCCTACCTCGACACCGCTAGTTTCCTCGACAAGATGAACCGCTACTCGACTATCGAGGCGAACCAGAGTTTCGCGCGCGGTACGGGGAAGGCGCCGGCGTGGGTGCCGCGAGATATGCGCCCCTACCCACCGCTCCGCATCCTCTTCCAAGGACGTCGGAGCGAGGCGTGGGCGCTCCTCTACGGCGCTTTCCATGCCGCGAGTCGCTACATAAAGAATCGCGGCTATCGGGACGGCTGGCGGGGGGCGTACATCGCGCTATTCTGGGGGATGTACTACCTGGCCGCGTACGCCAAGCTTACGGAACTGGAAACGGTCGGCACACGTGAGATGATCGAGGATCACTACCACGACGTTGCCGAGCATATTCTCAAGGAATACGCGGTAGCCCCGCGCGACGCATCGCCCGACACGAGTCATCTACGGGGCCGGTGAGAACGCAAAGGAGGAAGAATGCCGGATAGCCCGCCGCGCATCTCCGTCATCATCAACACGCTCAACGAGGAAAAGAATCTTCCCTATGCCCTGCGTTCCGTGGCGCCCTGGGCCGATGAGATCGTCGTCGTGGACATGCACAGCGAGGACCGCACGGCGGAGATCGCGCGGGGGTACGGCGCGAAGGTCTACCTCCACGAGCGGATGGGATTCGCGGACCCCGCGCGCAGCTTCGCGTTCGCGCAGGCGACGGGGGATTGGCTCCTGGTGCTGGACGCCGACGAACTGATCCCCGCCCCTTTAAGCCAGCAACTGCGGGCAATCTCCCGTGAAGATGACGTGGATGTGGTGATGATCCCCCGCGTTGAGTACATGCTCGGTGCGCCGGTGCGCCACGCGTGGGGGCCGCAGATCAACAAGCACCCGCGCTTTTTCCGGCGCGGCATGGTACGGCTCAACGCCGAGATCCATCACTTCGTCACGCCGATGCCGGGCGCGCGCGTTGTGGAACTCCCTCATGTGCCTGGTTCGGAGATGGTGCACTTCGCCTACCTCGACACCGCTAGTTTCCTCGACAAGATGAACCGCTACTCGACCATCGAGGCGAACCAGAGTTTCGCGCGCGGGAAGGGCGAAGCCCCCGCATGGGTGATACGGGACATGGCATTGTATCCCACACTGCTCGCCTTCTACCGCAAGCGGGGAAACACCCCGGTATGGGCGTTGGTCTATGCCTTCCTCGCCTTTATCAATCGGTACATCAAGAACCGGGGCTATCGCGACGGCTGGCGCGGATTGTACACCTCCCTCTTTTGGGGTGGGTATTTCCTGGCCAGCTACGCGAAACTGACGGAGTTGGAGCAGGTGGGATCGCGGCAGGAGATCGCCGCGCACTACGGTCGGGAGGCGGAGCGCATTCTCACCGGGTACGAGACGCCAGTGCGAGACGGAACGCTGCCAGCGTCGCTTCCGCCGTCCGGCGCCAGGTGAACTGGGCCGCGCGCTCCCGCCCCCGCGCCACCATCCCCGCCCGCAGCGCGCCGTCGTCGAGGACGCGTCGCAACGCATCGGCCAGCCCCGCCACGTCGTCGGGGTCCACCAGCAGCGCCGCCTCCCCCGC
>JBBRLR010000146.1:0-11016 GCA_038231255.1 Thermomicrobiales bacterium
GATGGAGTTCGTATTCGCGAGCGGCTTAGGCGAGCGACTTGCCGGCCGCGACCTCGCGGATGACTTGGAGCTTGAACTCCTTGGTGAACTGGCGGCGATGCTTGGTCATGGGTGGCCTCCCCTGCTGCGAGTTCCACCTTAACCTGTTGTCTCAAATTGGGGGTTCACTTCACATCATGCCGATGCACGGCTCACGAACCCGCACTTGACAACACGAATAAACCATGACATTGCAAAGCTTCATGGCAACCAGTGCGTTACATAAGGAGCGCGCATCATGCCGATGCACGGCTCACGAACCCGCACTTGACAACACGAACAAACCATGACATACAAAGCTCAATGAAATACAGTGCGTCCAGTCTCACATATTGCTCATGGCATTGATCTTGCTGAGACTTCTGTGTCGCGATTCGATCTCGCGATGTGAGGATTTCGGATGCACGGGACAGAACTACTAACGGAGGCCGAGGCCGCCCGATTCCTGCGGCTTGGTATCACAAAAACCCGTGAGGAGCGACGGGCAGGCCGCTTGGCGCACATCCGGATTGGCCCACGAATCATTCGCTATCGGATGACCGATCTGGAGAAATTCATCGCGGCGCATGCGAAAGGAGGTGATGCGATGACAGGAACGCTCGAAAGCCGCGACGTCGAGTAGGCGTATCCGGGCGACGCAATCGAGCAGAACGGCGATGTTAGGCGATGTTTCGGGAGGAGAGGAGAAGGCGGGCTCCACGAGTGGTCATCGTGAAGCCCCGATGGCTCAGCACTGGGTGTGCCTCACACATCCCCAGTATTAGCCCCGCCCCGCTCGCTGTCAATTCGGCGATGCGGCGGTGGCCCGATCGTCTCCGGTTTTGAACCGGCGGATTCGTCCGCCACGACAGGTGGAGTGCGCCTCGACAAGAGAGGCCTCGCTATGAGTTTGCCAAAGAAAGGTGTGCACTATGGACAACGACAACGCGGAAACGGAACACGACGCGACGCCCGCAGCGGCCCGCCCCACCGCGCTCGCGGTCCTGCGCGAGCAGATCCCCAGGAAGTTGGTGCGGCGCCCGCAGTGGGTGCCGTGGATGTACGAGAAGCGGGGGGCGGCGTGGGCCATGGTGCCGTACACGCCGGGGAGCGGGCTGCCCGCCCGGGTCGACAAGCCGGACACGTGGGACGCCTTCGACCGGGCATGGGCCGCCTACCAGGACGGCATCGGCCCGCGGCAGTTCGACGGGATCGGCTTCGTCCTCTCCCCCTCCGACCCCTACGCGGTGGTGGCCCTGGATGGCTGCATCGCGCCGACCGGGGCGATCGCGCCCTGGGCGGCGGCGATCGTCCGGGATCTCGCCTCCTACACCGAGGTGTCGCCGGCCGGCACGGGCGTGACGATCTGGGTGCGCGGCTTCCTGAAGGAGCCCGGGATCGCGGCGGGGGCGATCGCGATCGGCAATCGGGAGCGCCTTGTCGCCGTGACGGGACATCGCATCGACCCGCAACGGCTCGTGGTGGAGGGCGAGGATGCGGAGTGAGTGACCCGGGGCCTTCGCGCGGCGTTCCCGGCGCGCCCATCCAGAGGCGCCGTCACGAACTGCTCGACCTGTACGCGCGCGTGGCCCGCGACAAGGGCGACGCGCATCGCGTGCATCCGGCGACGAATGGAGAAAGGAAAGTGGGCGTGATGGAATCGGTGACCGGAGAATTGCTGGATGAACGCGCCGCGGCGGAGCGGGGCGAGACGCCGACCCTGGAAGCGCTCGTGGAGGAGATGGCGGAAGGGGTGCGGGAGGTCGGCAGGGGCGGTACCCGGGTCGGGCGCGCGCTCACGCAGGTTCACGACCTCAAGCGGTTCGAGGAAAAAGGCTACACCTCCTTCGACGACTTCATCGAGGGGTTTGTTAAACCGACGTACGGCTTCGGTCGCACCCAGGTCTTTCGCTTGATGACCTACGCGACCGTCGAGGCGGATGTATCCCCAAATGGGGACGACCCGCTCCTCCTCGAGGCCCATGCCCGCGAACTCGCCCATATCGAGGAGCCCGACGGCCGCCGTGTCGTCTGGGCACACGTCAACGAAGTGTATGCCGGCGAGATAACCGCCGTGAGGATCAGCGAGGAGGTGTCGGTCTACCTCGTCGAGAAGCAGGTCCTCGCCCCGGACGACCCGCGACGGGCAATCGTTCTCGACCAGGTGCGGGCCGATCGCGAGCGGAAGAAAGTGCTGACGCGCCCGAAACCGAAGGCACGACCCGACGCGTGGCCACACAATGAAGAGCCTGTGGCAGGCGTGGCCGACTCGTCGGACGGGGCATCGAACGAGGAACTTGCGTCACCGGACCCACGAACCGCCGTGCGATGGATGAAGGCGCTTATCGAATTGACGGCCGAGGCTTGGGAGTCGATCCGGGATGAGGATCCCGGCACCGTCGAGTATTTCGGTTTGTACTGCAGAGATATTCTCAAGCACCTCCCGGTGGTCACTACCTCGGCCATCTGAGCACGGACCCGCCGTGAGGGACGGCGGGTCTCCGAGGGGTAATCGGCAGCTGCTCGCACGCCGCACCCCATCTTTTCTTCTCGAACGGTCGGGCCACGACCCGCGCTCGGTGTGGCCCCGCCACTATCTATGAGCATAGGAGCAACGGATGGATATCGAACCTCATTCTCCCACGTCGCATCGCGACCTGCACACCAGCGCGGCGTCCCGCCCCAGTGCCCCACCGGTACGCACCGCCCAGATCCCCAATGACCTGACCCACCTCCTCCGCTGGGTCGTCTGGCGCTTCGTCTGGGCGCGCAACCGCTGGGCCAAGGTCCCCTTCGATCCCCGCACCGGCGCCCGCGCCGACCCCGCCGACCCCGCCACCTGGGCGCCGTTCGACGTGGCGGTCGCCGCCTACCGGGGCGGGCCATGGGACGGCGTCGGCTTCGTCTTCGCGGCGGGCGACGGCTTCGTCGGTGTCGACCTCGACGACTGCGTCGACCCCGCCACACACCGGCCCACCGAGACGGCGCGCGAGACCGTCGCCGCCTTCGCCACCTACGCCGAGTTCAGCCCCTCCGGCACGGGCGTCAAGCTGTTCGGGGCGGCGACGATCCCCGGCGAGCGGCGCCGCAAGGGTGGCGTTGAGATGTACGCCGCCGGCCGCTTTTTCACGGTCACCGGCCACCGCCTGCCCGGTGCGCCATCGACCGTCGCCCCGTGCCAGGACGCCCTGGACACCCTCTACCATGACACGTTCGCCGCCCCCGCCCGCGCGGCGCGACCGAAGCGGGCGCGGCCCGAGCCGGCCCCCGCCCCGGCCGACCGCCCGGCGACGCCGCGCACGCCGGCCGAGGCGGCGATCCTCCGGCGGGCGCGAGGAGCGCGCAACGGGGCGAAATTCCGTCGGTTGTGGGCGGGGGACTGGACGGGCTACCCCTCGCCGAGCGAGGCCGACCTCGCCCTGGTCGAGTTTCTCCTCTTCTGGGGCGCAACGGAGGTGCAGGCGGACCGCCTCTTCCGCCAGTCGGCGCTCTGCGACGAGAAGTGGGACCGCGACGACTATCGTGCCCGGACGATCGGCAAGGCGCGGGCCGCGCTGGCGCGCCACGTCTGGAAGTCCGCCGGGAAGGAGGGGGGCCGATGAGTAGCGATGTCACCCTCCCGACGGCGCCCGCCACGGCGTATGAGGGGCGCTATCGGCTCGTCCCCGGCCCGGAGGCGCTGCAACTCCCCGAACCGGAATGGCTCGTCGAGCCCCTGGTGGCGGAGGGGAGCATCGCCGCCCTGATCGGGGCGCCCGCCGCCTACAAAACGTTCATCGCCATCGACCTCGCCCTGTCGATCGCCGCCGGCCGGCCGGCCTACGGCCATCCGGTCCGGCAAGGGCCGGTGGTCTACGTGGCGGCGGAGGGAACGAAGAGCTTCGCGCGCCGCCTGCGGGGGTGGGCGCAAGGGCACCATGTCTCCGTGCCCGACCGCTTTTATCTCCTCTCGCAGTCGGTGCTTTTCCTCGACGAGAGGGACGTCGACGATCTCGAGTCGGCCATCGCGGCGCTGCCCGAGCGCCCCCGGCTGGTCGTCATTGACACCCTCGCCCGCGCGATGACGGGCGGCGACGAGAACAGCGCCCGCGACATGGGGATGCTGATTGCCGGGGCGGAGCGGCTGCGCGTCGAGGGAACGAGCGTGCTGCTCGTCCACCACCTCAACCGGCAGGGGGCGATCCGGGGGAGCAGCGCCCTGACCGGCGCCCTGGACACGCTGGTCGAGGCGAAGCGGGGCGGGGAACGCGTGACGCTCTTCTGCCGCAAGCAGAAGGATGCCGAGGAGTTCGCGCCGATCACGCTCGCGAGCCGGGTGATCGACCTCGGCGACGGCGGCACGTCGCTGCTCCTCGACGTCGTCGCCGCCACCGCCCGCGCGGGCGTCACCGAGGCGATGGCCGCGGCGCACGCGGCGCTGGACGAGGCGGGGGAGCGGGGCATGGCGGCGACGGCGTGGGAGGCGGCGTGCAAGGGGCGGGGCGTCGGCCACACGACCTTCTACACCGCCCTCAAGGCGTTGGAGGAGCGGGGGTGCGTGGCGAAAATCGGGCCGGTGCGCGGCGGGCGCTACACGGTCGCCACGCCCTTGCCGGCACCGCGCTGAGTCCGCGTACCGATCGGGGCGTTGCCGGGTGCGGCGCCCACCGCGGTCAAAGGCGCGCATCCCGGACGGCCCTGAGGCGTTTTTTCTTGCTTCCCGCCGTCGCCCGAACGCGGTTGGGTGTGTTCTCCTTGGGGGAGGAGGGGTGCGCCTGCCTGACGCTCGTAGGCTGGATCCTCCTCCGCCAGTGGATTCCCTCTCGCGACCTGCGTCACTCCGACAGATGTGATCCCTGCCTGCGCCGTGGGGCGGCCAATGACGTCTTCGGTATCTGCTCCGTACGCTCGTCAGATTCGCTCGGCGAAGATGCGGGTGGCGAAGCGCTCGACCGGGTCGAAGGCCGAAGCGTCGGCGAGTGGCATGATCTGCGGGGGTGCTTGCATACGTCCGTGCTAAATCTTCGTTTAGCCCACCTGCGACACCCCGATTAGCGAGAAGAAAACGGGCTTGTGGGAGAGGTTTCTTCGCCTAAGGGAGCTGCCTGTTGATAAATGCGATGATTGCCCCTGAGCGGCAGTGAAAGTGACCATCTGACGCGCTCAAAGGCCCGAAATCGCCCCCTATCAGCCTCTTTCGGAGATCGCTGAATCGCTCGGAGGGGATTCTCACCAGGCTCGGAGGTTAGACGAAGAGCGGGTGTCAGAGAGCATTGGAGTGGTACCCCAATCGATCTGTGCAGCCCGCCCACGCAGCGCACGATCGTATGCAAGGAGCATCCGCGCATTGGTACATGAACACCCTTGGGCATCGATCCTACTCATTCGTCATTTAACGTTGGTTATTGCGGCCGTCAGCGCGTGCACCCCATGGGTCGATCGTGGCATCGCCTTGTCCTTGCGATAC
Source organism: Thermomicrobiales bacterium (assembly GCA_038231255.1). Classification (GTDB taxonomy): domain Bacteria; phylum Chloroflexota; class Chloroflexia; order Thermomicrobiales; family JALYUS01; genus JALYUS01. The sequence continues at coordinate 5,465 of JBBRLR010000146.1, forward strand.
GTGTACGGACATGCTAGAGTCTCGCACTGGGGTAGCGTGGCACATGGCATAGCGTTCGTCGAGCGGTATCGATCGTTCTGCACACGGAGGGCCGACACCTTGCGCTCCGGCCCTATCGAGATGAATAATCCGTCACGTATCGGTCCGGTGGCACTGCCGCAATGCCGATGTGCCGCACATGTGGGGACATGTGCAGCGTGCACGATAGTTGGGGAGGGGAAATGGCGAGTATTTCGCGGGCTTCGAGGTCGCCTCACGGGGATTCATTGCCATCGCCGATTCGACGAGAGGCATTCGCCGATGACGCGGGAGGGACGAATCCGCAATTGCCACGGCGGGCCGTGATGCTCGGATTACTGGCGGGCGGGCTTTCTTTGCTGTCAGTCAACTCTGCGCGCGCCGACGCCCCGGCGCCGATCCCGGTTCCGCGCACACCCGATTCTACTGCCCCGCCGCCACCGGAGGCGGCCAGCGCAACGGCGATGCCGAACAATCCCTCGCCGCCGCGCGCGACCGGTACCCTGACCGGGTCTGGCTTGTCGCCATCGCCCGCGAACCCGAACCCGCGCCGGGATGCCGTGGCGGTCGGCGTCTACATCCCCGGGGCGGCGCAGGATACGACGCTCCTCGACGCCTTCGAAGGGGCGGCGGGGAAGCGATTGGCGATCGTCCACTGGTACCAGCCGTGGGGCTACACGAAGGGGTGGTATTCATCACCCCTGGATGTTGCGGCCCTGAATGCCGTGGCCGCGCGCGGCGCCACGCCGATGGTCACCTGGGAGGCGTGGGGGCCGATCGACGGCGTCGACCCCTCGCATGTGGCGAACATCCCGACCGGGGCGTTCGACGCGTACATCGATGCGTGGGCACAGGGACTGAAGGCGTTCGGCAAACCGGTCTACCTGCGCCTCTTCCACGAGATGAACAACCAGAGCTACCCGTGGGCGTACGGCACCAATGGCAACACCGCCCAGGACCTGATCGCGGCGTGGCGCTATGTGCACGGCCGCTTCGCGCGGATCGGGGTGGCCAATGTCCGATGGGTCTGGAGCCCGAACACCGAGAATGACCTCGTCGCCTTCAGCGCGCTCTACCCGGGCGACGCGTACGTCGACTGGTTCGGCGTGGACGGGTACAACGGCGGCAGCCTGCTGGAATGGGGCGGGTGGCTGCCGGCGCAGCAGCTCTTCGACCGCTCCTACCGCTCGTTCTGGGCGATCAATGCCTCCAAGCCGGTGATGATTGCGGAGATCGGCAGCGTCGAGCAGGGCGGCAGCAAACCCGACTGGATCACGGACCTCTTCACCAACACGCTGCCCCAGGCGTTCCCGAACATCCGTGCGGTCGTCTGGTTCGACGACAATCTGTCCAGCCAGGGGCAGGCGGACTGGCGTGTGGAGAGCAGCCAGGTGTCGCTGCATGCCTTCAGCCGGGCGGTCGCGTCGCTCTGACGCCGCTGGCCACAGCGGTGGGCCGCACCGACCGATGGTTTTCACCCATGGCGGTCGGTACTCCCCGATTATCGTGGGCCGCCCTTGCCCCGGTCGCTCGGCGCGGCGAACAGGGTCGCCCGCTGATCGGCGGTCAGTTGCCACTCCGGTCGCGCGTCCACATGCGACATCGGCGGGTTCCGGTCGTCGAAGTAGACGATGCCGAGGAGCGCCGGGAAGTCCGCGAGCGACGCGCGCGCGGCGGCGAGCCATGATCCCTTCGCTGCGGGATCGGCGAGGTCCACGCCGACTTCGGCGACGATGAAGGGCTTGTCGAACTGCGCGGCGAGCGGGTAACGCTCTTGCAGGACCTGTTCGAATGAACGCGGCGTCGCGAACCCGGCGGCGTCTTCCCATTGCTGGGCGACCAGCAGGGTCACGCCGATCGCATCGACGGCGTCCCCGCCGGGGTAGTAGCGCGCCGATTCGGCGTTGCCGCTGGGCGACCAGATGAAACGGGCATTCGCGGCGTCTGCGGCGCGCGCGGCGACGACAAAGTGCCGATAGGCGCCGATGTAGGCCTGCGGATCTCCCTGCGACCATGGGTACACGCCGTCGAGGTCCATCTCCTGCGCGAAGCGGAGGTAGACGGGCTGGGCGCCGAAGGACCCGACGGTGCGGCCGATCTCCTTGATCACGGGATCATAGCGGCCGCCCGCGATGTCCGCGAGCAGGGTCCCGTCGCCGAGGCCGTCGATGTTCCACGCGTAGGGCTCGATTGTGATGATCGGCACGCGCCCGGCGGCGACGATCCGCGCGATGTGCGCCCGAATCTCGGTGGCGACGGTCGGTTTCCACTGCACGAAGACCTCCTCGACGTCGGCGCCGTTCGCTGTGCGTTGATTCGCGGGGTCGTAGATGCCGAGGAAGGGGCGCACGGTGGGGAGCGCGATGATCGGCGCCGGTCGCCTCGTCGCGCTCGCGACGGAGGTGCGCTGTACCGGCGATCCATGGCTGTCTGCCGTTTGTCGCGGGATGGTGCGCGGCGGATCGGCGACGGCATCGGGCGTCGCGACCGGGGGAACGGCCGCCGCGACAGGGTCGGATCCTATTGCCGCTAGTGGTGCCGCGACCGCGTCGTCGCCGGCAGGGTCATTCGCCGCGGCGAGGAGCGGTATCTCGTTGGTCGGTCGCCAGACGAGCGCCTGCACGGCGCGTCCCCCGGAGAGCGGCGTGAGGACGCCGAGGAGCACGAGCAGCGCCAACGCGGCCGAGAAGGCGGGCGCGTGGGCGCGCCGCACCTCCCGACGGGGGATGCGCCAGGTGCGGAGGTTCTCGCGGACATTGAGCGCCAGGACGGCGCCGATCAGGGCGACATACAGGCCTGCATTGACGAGCGCGAGGTAGAGATAGCCGTCCACGTCGCGCGCCCGTCCCGGTCGCAGGTGGATCGCGATCGCCGCGAGGGAGCCGAGGACGATGACGATGTAGGGCGCGAGCAGCCGCAGCGGGAGCGCCTTGACCCCGCGCGCGCCCTTCGGCGTCACCCGGAAGGGGAAGTCTCGCTTGGTGGCCCAACCCAGGACCGCCTCGGCCACCGCCATCAGGACGAAGGGCCACCGCGCCAGCATCAACAGGGCGGAGCGCCACGAGAGCAGGGCGGATTCCCGCGGGCGCAGCCAGCCGCGGCGCTTCACCCACCAAACGATGGCGAGGCAGGAAAGGGTGACCGGCAGCTGCATGGCGAGGAACTGGAAGTAGTCCACGCGCACCAGCGGGCGGCCCGTGACGAGCGCGACGATCGGCGAGAGCCAGCCGATCAGCTGGGTGACGGCGAAGAGCGGGTACCACGTCTCCGCGAAGATGAACTGCGCCCAGAGTCGCGGCCGCAGCGTACGGCCGTCCTTGGGGAAGAAGGTGAGGAGCACCTGGGTCAGGGCGCGCGCCCACTGGTATTCCTGCACCATCGCGTCGGCGAAGCAGGTCGCGCCGTCGCCGATCGCGATCGCGTCCGGGCTGAAGACGCCGCCCATCCCCGCCGCGTTGAGCCGGAGCGTGTTGTGGTGATCCTCGGCGAGCGTGTGCTGGAAGCCGCCGATCCGTTCGAGCGCCGCGACGCGGAAGGCGGCGTGCGAGCCGATGATCAGCGGCGCGAAGCCGCTGTTGTAGCCCATCTGCAGCGCGCCGTGGAGGGTCGCCTCGACCTCGTAGCGGGCCGCCACCGCCCACGAGTCGCCCCGGTTGCCGCTGGTGATCGACGGTGCCGCAACGTACGCGACCGCCAGGTCGGCGAAGGGGCGGAGCATCTCCATCATGTAGCCGGGCTGCGGCACATGGTCCGTGTCCATCTGCAGCAGGATGTCGTACTGGGCTCCTTGCGACTGCAGCCAGTCGAGCCAGGCGTTGTAGTTGCCGGCCTTGGTCCGCGCCTTGAACGGCCAGATCGACGCCTGATAGCGGTCGATCCCTTTGCGGCTGAAGTGATACACGCCGACGCGCGCGCAGAGGGCCTTGACCTCGGGCGCGTCCCCCTCGTCGAGCACCCAGACGTCGTGCGGATAGCCTTCCTGGTCGCGCATCGCGACGACGGTGCGCTCCAGGACCTCGATCCCCTCCGCGCCGGGGACGAAGGTGGTCGCGAAGGTGACCCGCGACCCCGCCGGGAGCGCGAGGGCGGGGTTGGGGCGGCGCATCCGGCCGAGGAAGAAGATGAAATAGGCCGGCATCGCGAGGGTGTAGCCGATCACGAACGTGGTGACGAGGAAGCGCGGCAGCGAGACGATGTGCGAGGGCCGCAGCCACCAGGACCAGAAGGCGAGGTTGGCGACCAGCCAGATGCAGGCGAGGGCGCGATAGGTCCGGTTCTCCGCCGCCGTCATCACCGGCACGGTCGTCCCCGCCGCAATCGCCCCGCCCTGCTGTCCCAATCGATTTCTCATCGTCAGACCCTCCGTACGTGCGTCCGAAACTCAGTTGAAAAGCGGTGTTCTGGTTTGCAGGCGTTGGATTATCGCGTTCCTTCTCTGTTGCGATGGATGCGTTCCGGTTACCCCGAGGCGGCGGTCCTCCCCGTCAATCTGCGGCGGCGAAGGCCACGGCGTCGTACGAACCGATGACGACGGGCAAACGCGCGGGATGCCGGGGCCGTTTGTCGATCGTGCCCGCGACGGCCGTCGCCGATCGGACCCCCATCCCGTGATAGGCGAAGCCGAGCGCCGCGACCGCATCCGGGTCGTAGACGTTGCGGCCGTCGATGAGGATCGGTCGGCGGAGCGTCCGGGAGACGCGCGTCAGGTCGACCGCCTTGAATTCGGCCCAATCGGTGATCAGCGCAACCGTGTCCGCGCCCCGGGCCGCCTCGTAGGCGTCGGCGCAGAAGGTCACTCCCGGCAGGAGCGGGCGGGCGGCGTCCATCGCCACCGGGTCGTACGCCCGCACCGTCGCGCCGAGGGACTGCAGCGCGCGGATGATCTCCAGCGATGGCGCCTCGCGCAGGTCGTCGGTGTCGGGCTTGAACGCCAGTCCCCAGACGGCGACCGTCGCGCCCGTCAGCGTGCCGAGTGCCCGCTCAATCTTGCCGACGAAACGCCGGCGGGCGTCGCGATTAATCTCCAGCGTCGCGTGCAGCAGTTGGGGGGCGCATCCGGTCTCTTCCGCCATGTGCGCCAGCGCCAGCACGTCCTTCGGGAAGCAGGAGCCGCCGAAGCCGATCCCGGCGTTGAGGAAGTGCGGGCCGATCCGCTTGTCCATCCCCATCCCTGCCGCGACACCCCGGACATCCGCGCCGACCGACTCGCAAATCTGGGCGATCTCGTTCATGAAGGAGATGCGGGTGGCGAGGAAGGCGTTCGAGGCGTACTTGATCATCTCGGCCGTGCGCAGGTCGGTGACGAGCACCGGCGCGTCGAAGGAGGTGTACAGCGCGGCGACCGCCTCGGCGGAAGCGCGATCCTCGGACCCGAGGACGATCCGATCGGGATGGAGCATGTCGCGCACCGCCGCCCCCTCGCGCAGGAACTCGGGGTTCGAGACGACGGCGAAGCATGCCCCGGCCGGGGCATGCTCGCCGAGGAGCGCGTGCACCATGTCGCCGCTGCCGACCGGCATCGTGCTCTTGTCCAC
>JBBRLR010000147.1:0-10980 GCA_038231255.1 Thermomicrobiales bacterium
CGCGGTTCCTGTGCTCACGGGGAGGACCGACGCGATGTGCGACACCCTCCAAAGGCGGCGTGAGACGCTGGGCATCTCCTACATCGTGGTTGCGGATGAACTGATGGAGGCGCTTGCACCCGTTGTCGAACGGCTCGCGGGTCGCTGAGTCCACTTCATTCGCGCTCGGAGGGAAACCGGGCGAAACAAAAAACCGGGAGCAATTGCTACCCCCGGTTGCATAGCGACGGGTTGCGCGGTGTTACTTCTGGAAGGTGATCGAGGCGATAATGGCGTCAATCTCCGCCCTGTGCGGGGACTCGACATTGGCGGTGAGGAGATATTCCTTGGCGCTGTGATTGACCTCCCAGAGTTGACCGTTGTAGGTCGTCGCGCCCGTTTTGTTCTTTGCCGTGTAGGTGAAGGGGAACATCTTCGCCGCTTCGCCGCCCACTTTGGTGTCGCTGACGTTGCCGTCCACGTAGATGAATTGCGTGCTCTTGGTATGGGTATCGCGGATGTTCTGCACCTCGTCGGTGACCGACGTGCCGGTCTGCGGGTCGTAGATGTCCACGAAGAAGAAGGTGCCGTCTGGGCCGTCGAGTTCGAGGACGTTGGACTTGACGGTCGGGTCCGTCGTCACTGTCCATCCCGTCGGGTACTGCAATTGCACGAGGCCCTTGGGGTCCGTCCAACTCGTCGTCTTGCCGAAGGCGCCGTTGTTCCCGTAGATGATGGAGCCGACGATCGCATTCAGTTCCAGTTGGTGCGTGCCGGGGAAGTTGGAGCGGAAGGAAAACTGCTTGCCGCCGTGATTGACGACCCACCACTGGCCCGTACCGGTATTCGTCGCGTCGGTTTTCGAGACGAACGCGTACGTGATGGTCTTTGCCGGTTCGCCGCCGATTGTGGCGTCGGTGATCTTCTGATCGCTGTATGTGAACGTCGTGCTCGCGTCCTGATTCGTCTTGATGATCTGCATCTCGTCCGCAATCGCGCCCTGCTGCGGGTCGTCAATGTAGGCGAAGAAGAAGACATTGTCCGGCCCGTCGAGTTCGAGCACATTGGTGTCATCGTCGGCGAGTTTGGTCGGTTTCCAGCCGGTTGGATATTGCAGCCGGACGAGATTCTTCGGATCGGTGAAGAGCGTCAGGTTGCCGGGCGCATTTGTCGCCGCAGCGGTGGTGGACGCGGTCGTAGGTCGGGCGGTCGCCGGTGCGGCGGTCGCGGACGGTGCGCGCGTCGCGGTCGCCGCCGTTGGGGCATTTGCGATCGGTGTCGCGCCGCCGGGCGCCGTCGCCACAGTCGTTAGGCGTACGGTGGCGGCAGTGACGGTCGGCGTCGCGGCGGGGGCGGATGTCAGGGCAGTCACGGTCGCTGTCGCAGTCGCCTTACTGCCACCAGCCACGAAGATGCCCGCGACGACCGCGAGCACGACGACAAGCGCGCCGCCGATGCCGAAGATCAACCCCCGGTTGCCGCGCGATGGCGGTGGCCTGGACGGTGGCTGGGCATATCCCGGTGCGGCGGGGTACGTGGGGGGTGCATATCCGCCGCCGATGCCGGGCACGTTCGGTGCATAGACGGGTGCGCCCGCCGCGCCCCCCGACGCCGGGCCACCGTATGCCGAGGGCACACCGGTCGGTGGAGCGGCAGCCCCCACCCCGGTCGGCCACCCCGGCGCGGGCGGCACACCGAGGCGCATCTGGCCGCTAGCGGGCAGGGTCGCGGCATCTGTCGTGGCGGCCGTTGCGCCGAGCGCCGTGAGGTCTTTCAGGATGTCCGCCGCGCTCTGATAGCGCGCGTCCACCTCGCGGGCGAGCGCCCGGTCCACGATCGCCACCAGGGGGGGCGGCAGATCGCTCCGCAATGCGCCGAGCGGTTGGCGACGGCGCGCGTATGGTTCGCCAGCCAGCATCTCGTACAGGACGAGGCCGAGACTGTACAGATCGGAGCGACCGTCAATGTAGCCGTAGCCGGACGACTGCTCCGGACTCATGTAGATCGGCGTGCCGGGGTGGCCGGAGGTCATCTGCGTGCGCAGGCTCTCGTGCCCGACTTGCGCGATGCCGAAATCCATCAGTTTTGCCACGCCGCGCCGCGTAATCATGATGTTCGCGGGCTTGATGTCGCGGTGGACGATTTCCTGCTCGTGAACCGCTTCCAGCGCGCGCGCCAGATCGGTGGCGATCGCGGTCGCGCGGCCGACGGGGAGCGTGCCGACCTGGGCGAGCAGATCGCGTAGGTTCGTGCCGTCCACGTACTCCATGACGAGGTAGTTGTTGCCCGCCGCATCCACATGGAGATCGTAGACGGTGACGACATTTGGCTGCTGGATCATGCCGGTGGCGCGGGCCTCGCGCTGGAACCGCTCCAGATAGCGCTCGTAGGTCGCGTGATCGGTCGTGTTCCGGCTGGCGAGCAGCTCCTTGATGGCAACATTGCGCCGCAGGCGGCTGTCCAGTGCGAGATAGGCCCGCCCGAACGCCCCTTCGCCGATCACGCGCTCGATCCGGTAGCGATCCTCGAATAGCGCGGTCGGAGTCGCGCCCTCGCTCGCGGGGATCGCCGCGGGCGCCCTCTGGGTCGCATCGGCATCCGGCGGTATGCCAGGCGGGCGGGAATCTCCCATGTTCTGCCATCCTTCCCTGCCGTGTTGCCCGCGTCGGCCAAACATTGCATCGGTATCGGGTGGCCCATGTGCGCGACACCGCATGCACCGGAAACGTGGGCGGGGTACCGGGGCATCAATTCATCTCCACAGCGGATGACGACGACTACTGTACCGGATCGCCCGCCTCTTCGTAAAGGACGACTGGCACATCTCTGCGGTTCCCGGATGGCACAAAGAAGCGAGGGGCAGTGACTCTCCCGCCCCTCGCTTCTTTGTGCGACCGTGCAGTGCCCTCCGTGCAGGAGGGTCAGTGCGCCCCCGCGTGCTCCGCGAGCGCGGTCGCCTGCTCGGTGGCGCGGGCGCAGGCATCGCCGATCAGTAAGACCGGGCCAACGGTGGCGCGCACCAACTCTATTGCCACGCTGCCCAGTACCCAACGCGGCACGCCGCCACGCCCGTGCGTGCCCATCACAACGAGGCCGGGCCGTTCCTTGTGCAGATACACCGCCAGTTGCTCGGCGGCATTGCCGTGCAGGCTGACCGTCCGGGCGGCAATGTCACTCGCCAGTCGCTCGGCGACGGTGGTGAGGTACGCGATGGCGGCCCCCTCCGTCGCTTCTTCCATCTCTTCGAACGTCTGCGGATCCATCGGCATCGCGTAGGGGCCGACGATCGTCGGCGTGATGACATCCCAGACCCGCACGAGTGTGAGCGGCGCGCCCAGCCGCTTCGCCAGGGCGACCGCATACGGCAATGCCGCCTCCGACCGCCGCGATCCATCCAGCGGGACAACGACGGGTGCGCCGAGCGGGATGTCGGTCGTCGCCACCTCCTGCCGGACAAGCAGCACCGGCAGGTGGGCATCCTGGACGACTCGCTCGGCGACGCTGCCGAGGACGATCCGGCCGATGCCCGCCCGCGCATGCGTCGCCATGCAGATGAGGTCGGCCTCGATCTCGTCCGCGTAGATGCGAATCTCCTCGGCGGGGTTCCCGTCGCGGATCGCGATGATCGCCGACGCGGCGTCATCGTGCGGCAGCGCACCCGCTTCCTCGCGCAGCCATTGCCGTGCGATCTGCCGCTGCTCATCGGCAAGATCCGTGCTCGGATAGCGGCGGTCAAGGACATGCAACAGGGCGAGCGTCGCCCCGGTGCGGGCAGCGAGTGCGCGGGCGGTCGAGAGTGCGGCGGACGCAGGCTCCGCCTTGTCGAGCGGGACGACGATTCGCGTGAACATCTGATCCTCCTCTCATTCGGCAGCGCACGCTGCCGATTATCGTAGTATGGTCATGGGCCACCGGCAGACCGCGACCCGTTTCTCGTTCACAGGATAATCGTGCTGCCGTCACAGCGGCGCGACGCCGGGCGAGCAAATGTCGCAAAACCGTGTCAATCCGCCGGGCCAGGACGAGGGGCGGAATGGTTCAGGAATTGGGCGTTCCCCGGCGGAAGGTGACGCGCCAGTCGCCCTCCGGTGTGCGCACCGTCTCGTGCGCGAAGCCTTGCTGCGCCAGCACGCCGTACAGCGGCACCGGCTCGAAGACATTCAGGATCACCAGTTCCTCACCCTCGCCGAGGTCCGCGACCGCGCCCATGATCCGGTCGAATGGCTCCTGCCCGCGCTGAATATCATCCCGCACATCCACAACTCGCTGAGCAACCATACCGTTTTACTCTCCTTGCCGACGCTGGTGATGGATCACCGGGCGGGATTCCCGCGCCCTTTCCATCGTCCGCAGAAGCCTCGCCGTTGTCTGTGCGGTTTGTCACAGCGCGCGATCTTTCTACCCGCTACGATGATGGCGTACGGCGATGGGGCCGTGCGGTACCCCTCGATCGGAGGCACAGGCATGAGTAGCGAAACAGCATCGGTGCAATTGGGAGAACAGGTACGCTTCGACGACCGGCATCCGGTTGCGACACAACTCGAAACGGCGCTGCCGGGGCAGGTGCTCCTGATCGGGATGCGCGCGGGGCAGCAGTTGCGCGATCATCGCGTCGCGACGCCGATCACGATTCAGGTCGTCCGGGGTGCGGGAACGATCACGGCGTCAGATGCGGTCTATGCCGCGCAGTCCGGCACGTTCGTATCGCTCGGCGCGGATGTCATACATGGCGCGGCGGCGGAGACGGACCTCGTCCTGCTCGTCCATCGCGCGGCGGTGGCGGAGGCGGAAGTCGTCGCCCCGGAGACCGCGCCACTCTTCGCAGGGAGCGATCCGGTGACGCTCGATGTGCGAGACCTCGCCCCGCGCGACCGGCACACGCACATCTTCGCCACCTTCGACGCCCTGCGGCCCGGTGAGGCATTACGACTGATCAACGACCATGACCCGAAGCCGCTCAAGTATCAGTTCGCCGCCGAGCACGCGGGCGAGGCAACCTGGGAGCCGGAGCAGGCCGGGCCGGAGACCTGGATCGTCCGCATCGGCAAGGTCGCCGCGACGGCGTAGGGGAGAGGCACGACGATGTTCGGTGGCATCAACCCGCGCCACGCGCCTGTGCCGTGGCTCCCACTCCCGTTCCTGCTCGCCGGGCCGCTCGCGCTCGCGGCGGCGCATCTGCTCCTCGCGACGCACGCGACGGCGGTGGTCGGCTCGTATCGCGCGACGGCGACGGTCGCGGTGACGCATCTGCTCGTCCTCGGTGCGATCGTCGGCACGATGATGGGCGCGCTCTACCAGATGGCGCCGGTGATCTTCGTCGCCGAGGCCGCCAACGGGCGGCTCGGCCTCGCGCAGGGGGCGCTCTACACCTCAGGGTGGATCGCGATGGTGGCGGCCTTCCTCCGGGGCGACCGGTGGCTACTCGCGGTCGGCGGATCGAGCGTCGTCGTGGCGGTGCTGCTCTTCCTCGTCATCATCGGGCGGGTGCTGCGGACGGCGACGCAGTGGGATACGGCGGGCTGGTATATCCTCACCGCCTTCGCATTCTTCGTCGCGACGATCGGCCTCGGGCTGACCTTCGCGCTCGACTGGCGTTTCGGCTGGTTCCCGATCCCGCCGCACCTGCTCGCCATCCATGTCCACTTGGGCGGGATCGGCTGGCTAACGCTGCTGATCATGGGCATCTCGTATCGCCTTGTGCCGATGTTCGCCATCGCGCCCGCGCCCGTCGGCATCCTCGCGCGCGGCAATCTGGGCGCGATTATCGGGCTGCTGATCGGCCTGACGACGCTGCTCTGGCGCGATGCGGCGCGCCTATCGGTGACGATCATCGCGTGGGGACTCGCAGTGTGCGTCGGCATTTATCTCTTCGACATGACACGCCTCTACCGTACGCGCCGCCGTCGGTACGACCTGACGCTTCTGACGCTGTGGGGGGCGATGACTTGCCTCGGCGTCGCTGCGCTGATGGGCGCGTTTTGGATCACGGGGCTGCCCGCCCGGCGGTTCGGTGCGAGTCAATGGCTGTCCTCGTATGCGTATATCGCCCTCGCCGGTTGGTGTGTGCTCGCGATCTGCGCTCACGTCATCAAGATCGTGCCGTTCCTCGTTTGGCTGCACCGCTACGGGCGGGGAATGGGGCGCGGCCCGGTGCCGCTCCTCAAAGACCTGCTCCCACAGCGGGCGGCGATCGCGGCGATCGGGGGATACGCGATTGGGTTCGCAGCCACGGCGACGGGGCTACTCACGGGTCAAACCGCGATCATTCGTGTCGGGGCATGGTGCGCGGCGGTTGGCGCGTTGGGTCTGTTCGGTGTCGTGCTCGCCGTCCTCCTGCCGCATCGCCGCTCGTCGCGCGCCCCGGAGCATCAAGCGGCACGGATGACACGGGCTGCGACAGAAAGGAGCGCGTAGCATGGCGACGGTAATTTCTCCTTTGACACGGGCGACGGTGGTCAATCGCCTCCGCTGGATCATCGACCCCGAACTCGGCCTCGATATCGTCACGCTTGGGCTTATCTACGGCATCGCCATCCGCGACGGGACAGTCCAGATCGCGATGACCCTCACCACGCGCGGCTGCCCCCTCCACGACCTCTTGACAGACGCGGTCCGCGACACGGTCCACTGGATGGACGGCGTGGAGCGTGTCGAACTCGATCTCGTCTGGGAGCCGCCGTGGCACCCGGCGATGATCGCGGCTGAGTGTTAGGGGTAAGGCTCTTCTCCGCTTGCTCCGCCGCCCGCCGGTGCGTATCCTGCTCCCAGCGTCAGCGTTAGCGCGACGGCACGGCAGGCTGGCGGCGAGGGGGCAACGATGGCGACAAAGGACCCGGCGGCATTGCTCGCGGCACACCCGCTGTTCGCGCGGCTGCCGGAGGAGATGCGCGCCGATGTGGCAGCGCGGATGGTCCCCCGGTGGTACCGGCGCGGCACGGTGATCTTTTTTGAGGGCGAGCCTGCCGCCGCGCTCCATCTCGTCGGCGAGGGCACAGTTCGTATCATCAAGCGATCGCCCAGTGGCCGGGAGCAGACGCTGCTCTTCGCCGATGCGGGCGACAGTTTCGCTGAGGTGCCCGTCTTCGATCACGGCCCGTACCCGGCGAGCGCCGAGGCATTCACGGATGCGCTCGTCTACGCCCTGCCGGCGGTGGACATCACCCGGCTCGTCCGCACGGCGCCCGTCTTCGCGGAGAACGCGGTCGCGATCTTCGCCGCGCGCAACCGGCGCCTGACGGAGATCGTCGAGAATCTTGCCTTCCGCCCGGTAATCGGCCGCGTCGCCCGGACACTCCTCGACGACCCGCATGAGCAGACGCAGACCGAGATGGCGGCGATGGTCGGCGCGGCGCGCGAGATGGTCAACCGCTCCCTGCATACGCTCGAACGGGACGGTATCATCCGCCTGGACAGCGGCCACATCACGATTCTCGGCCGCGACCGCCTCGCGGAGATCGCCGACGATACCTGACCACCTGACCACCTGCCTGCCCGACCACGTGACAATTCTCACAGCGTTCCGCTCACCCTCCTCATAGATTAGGTACGGAGGGAGCAACGGTGTTCCATGGCTGGCACCGACGAGGCCGTTATGACCATGCACCATCGCTCGACTGACACGGTTTTGGCGCGGGCGGAACGAATTTTCGACGTTCGCGCAACGGCTTCGTCGCTATCCTCCAGGGGCCGCACGTTCGTATCGGAGCGGTAGAGGCGCAAGGAGGATTGTAATGGACAGTGATTCGCGGCATTTCCGTCTCTTGATCGCATTGATCGTGATTCCCTCGTTGCTGGTCGTTGGCGGCTTCTCGCTCGTCGCGGGCGGCGTCATCGGCGGCAACAAAGGCACGTCCCGAGTCGCCCCGAACGCGAACGGTGGCCTTTCACTGGCGCCGCAGCCGACACGTGCGATCATCGGCAACGGCGAGAACGGGCTGATCGCCAGCGCTGCCCCCGCGAAAGCGACGGCCACCGGCGGCCACGAGATGACCGCTGTGCCGGCACAGGCGACGACGCCCGCCGCGCCGCACACGCCGTACGATGCCGCCCTGCCCGCGCTCTTACCGCTCGCGCCCGGCACGGTAAATGTGCGGACGCTCGACCTGACGATGACGGAGACGACGGCCGAGATCGCGCCCGGCGTGCGCTTCGCCGAGTGGAACTTCGGCGGCACGACGCCCGGCCCGGTGGTCCACGTCAAGCTGGGTGACACCGTCAAGGTGACGCTGACGAACAAGGGCACGATGCCGCACTCGATCGACTTCCACGCCGCGCAGGTGCCGCCGAGCGTGGATTACATTGATGTTAAGCCCAATGCGAGTTTCGCCTTCGACTGGAAAGCGGACTATCCCGGCATCTTCATGTACCACTGCGGCTCACCGCTCGTGATCGCCCACATGGCGAGCGGCATGTACGGCGCGGTCGTCGTTGACCCCGCCACCCCGCTGCCCCCGGCCCGCGAGTATGTCATCGTCCAGAACGAATTCTACGTGACGGGCAAGCAGGGCGACGTGCAAACGGTGGACGTGGACAAGGCGCTCAAGGCGGAGCCTGATTACGTCACCTTCAACGGCTACGTGAATCAGTACAAGGACGCGCCGCTGGCGGTAAAGGTGGGCGAGCGGGTGCGGCTTTACATCGTCAACGCCGGGCCGAGCGAGTTCTCGGCCTTCCATGTCATCGGCACGATCTTCGAGAACGCCTACGCGGACGGCAACCCGGCGAACGTGCAGCACGGGATGCAGACAGTGACGATCCCGCCCGGCGGCGCATACATGGTGGAGTTCACGATCCCCGAGGAAGGAACCTACCCGTTCGTCACGCACTCCTTCGTCGACGTGAACAAGGGCGCGCTCGGCGTGATCAAAGTGACAAAGTAGCGGCGTCCTAGCGGGTGTCGCGATGAAAGGAAACCATCATAAATCGGATGCGCATGCGCGATGTCGTCCTCGCCATCGCCTTCGGCGCGGTCGGCACGATGCTCAATGACCATGTGGTGACCCATCCCATCGATGCCGGACAGTCTACCGCCGTGCGCGAGCCCGCCCTATCTCACTTCCTCTTCCACGACACCCGCTCCGCCCCACTCTGGCTGGCGATCCGGCTCTATGTCGGCATCGCCTGGCTGACGGCGGGCTGGGAGAAGATCACCGGCAGTCCCTCGTGGCTCTCGAATGGCGGCGCGCTAAAGGGCTATTGGACCAACGCGGCGGCGATCCCCAAGACGGGCAATGTTGCCGATCCGCGCGAGAAGGCACAACCCCAGGCACAATATGGGGTAGACTCTAGACTGACAGATCCCCGCTCACTCCTCGTCGCCCCGCTCGGCATCACGACCGAAGCGGACGATTGCATACCTCGCCACAGGAGGGGGGACTTCCACCTTCCCGCTGATGGAAGACTGCCATCCTCCCTTGCCTCGATTGGGGGAACGCAGAGTCAGCATAGCATTCCCGTCCGCGCATCGGGTTGACCAGCTGATGTGGCCTTGCCCGCAGCAGAAAATGATCTGCAACGAGATAAGCGAGAAGGTGGAAGACCCAGGAAGAAGTTACACATTCCGGTCACATCGGTGACGGCAATCGTTCCGCAGCAAGACTTTGCGGACACGTGCTGAGCTCGACTTTCCCCATTTGGCCTGTATAGAGAAGCAGGATATGCTCGGTACCACTCGACTAAGAGGAGGTCCCGATGCCTATCCTGCCGCCCGCGATGATACTGCTGCTGCGCCCCTTCGTACCACTCTTCTCCAAACGGGTCTAGGCGCACGTCCAAGTGCTGCTCGCCGGAGCGCTCCTCGCTCCCGACCAGCGCACGGTCACCGCCGCCTTGCGCGTCATGGTCCGCGCTCGCCGCCAGTCGGATCCTGCTGCGTCTGCTCATCGCGACGTTTCTGCCGCATGGGCCGCTCGTCGTCGGTGTCGATGAGACGGTGGAACGGCGCACGGGCGCAAAGATCGCTGCCAAGGGAGTCTACCGCGATGCGGTGCGTTCCAGCCACAGCCATTTCGTCAAAGCGACCGGATTGCGCTGGGTCTCGTTGATGCTGCTCGTCTCGATCCCGTGGGCGACGCGCGTCTGGGCCTTGCCCTTTCTGACTGCTCTTGCTCCGTCAGAACGCTATGATGCCGAGCGAGGACGACGCCACAAAGCGCTGACCGATTGGGCATGGCAACTCCTGCTCGTCGTGCGCCGTTGGTGGCCTGAGCGGGCGATCATCGCTGTCGCGGACAGCGGCTATGCTGCCCTCATGCTCCTTTCGCGCTGCCAAGCACTGCGTCAGCCCATCGCGGTAATCACCCGATTACGCCTCGATGCTGCACTCTATACCCCGGCACCGCCACGCCAACCGCACCAGAATGGCCGACCGCGCAAGAAAGGCGCGCGCTTGCCGACGTTGGCAGCACGGGCGACTGACCCGACCACTGCGTGGACGCCGCTCACGGTATCGCAGTGGTACGGGCAAGGGGAGCGCAGGGTCGAAATCGTCTCGGAGACGGCGGTATGGTATCACACCGGGTTGCCTGCGGTGGCAGTCCGGTGGATCTTGATCCGCGACCCTGCGGAGCACTTCGCGACCCAAGCGCTGCTCTGCACCGATCTGACGGTCGCACCGGCGCAGATCATCGCTTGGTTCGTGCGGCGCTGGCAGATGGAAACAACCTTCGAGGAAGCGCGGCGGCACCTCGGCGTCGAGACGCAACGGCAATGGACGCAGTTGGCAATCCGCCGAACAACGCCAGTGCTGCTCGGCCTCTTCTCACTGGTGACGCTGCTCGCCCATCCGCAGCTCACAGCACATCCCGACCGGCTCCGGCAGGCGGCATGGTATCGCAAGCGCGCGCCGACGTTCGCGGACGCGCTAAGTAGGTAGCCAATCGAACTTGGATGAGGTGAGGCCAGCGAGTCGGCGCAGGTCAGCGGGAGGGCGGTCATCTAACCAGGCCACCGCCCGCTCAACCAATGCATCCACGTCCGCATACGCCCGGTTCGCCGCCACCG
>JBBRLR010000148.1:0-10826 GCA_038231255.1 Thermomicrobiales bacterium
GGCGGGATACGACCTTCGATGTCATTGATCGCGCCTTGGAGAAGCGACTCGTCGGCTTCGGGGAGATTTTCCGCTCGCTCAGTTACGCGGAGATTGGCCCGGCGGCGATCATGTCCCGCGCGACCGCCGGGGCGTACCGGAACCGGATCGTCATTTCGATCCCCGGTTCGACGGCGGCGGTGCGGCTGGCTTTGGAGAAACTGATCCGCCCGCAACTCCCGCACATGGTCTGGGAACTCGTCCGCCAATGATGGGACTTTAACTACGAAGACACGAAGAACACGAAGAGCACGAAGGAAAGCAACGTATGTGAAGCACGAAAGCATGAAGGAAGAAAGAGAAGAAAGAGGAGGCGATCAACTTTTCTCTCACTTTTCGTGCTCTTCGTGTCTTCATGGTTCAACCAGTTTGGTTCAATGTATTAGGAGGCAGTACGCGCATGGTAGATACCCCGAATCGGGCACAAGGGAAGCGGCGACTCGTGGAGCGCGCGCTGGAACTGGCGGGCGAGGGCCGCTGGGGGGAATCAGAGCAAGTGAACCGCGATATCCTCGCGCGTTTCCCCCGCGATTTCGAGGCGATGAACCGCCTCGGCAAGGCATTCGCCGAACAGCATCGCTACAGCGATGCGCGAGACATCTACCAGAAGGTACTGGAGATCGAGCCGACGAATCCCATCGCGCGCAAGAATGTCGCGCGCATGGAACTCCTGAGCACACAACCCGTGGACACGAACGGCGCAGTACGCGAGGTGCGGCCGCAAGCGCGGCAGGCGATGTTCATCGAGGAACCGGGCCAGTCAGCGATGCAACTCGTCGAGAGCGCAGTCCCGCAGATGACGCTTTCCAAACTGATCTCCGGCGACCACCTCGAACTGCGCCAGCAGGGCGAGTCGGTCGGCGTCTACAACTGGGAGGGCGAGTTCATCGGCTTCCTCCCCGCGCGCGTCGGTCACCGTCTTTCGGCGATGATGGCGAACGGCAACCAGTATCAGGCGGCGGTCGCGGCGGTGCTCGATGGTGCGCTCCGCATCGTCGTGCGCGAGACGTTCCGCAGCCCGGAGAATAGCGGCCGTCTCTCCTTCCCGACGAGCGGCAAACCCGCAAACATCCCGCGTGCGTACACGCGCGACCTCCGCCGCCCGACCCTCGAACCGGGGTTGTATGACGACGACACGGAGGACGACGACGTTGACGATGATGAGGAAGAGTTGGAGCCGGACGCCGAGGAGAACGAGATCGTCGAGGACGAGGAACTGATTGACGAATCCCGCCGCCCGCAGGATGAGGACGAACTCGGGTAGCACGGGCTTGGAGACTCCGGTGGCGGCGGGCTTAAGCGTTGCTGTGGCAGGCTGAACCCGCCGCCACTGACAGTCGTGAGCGATCGGCACTCCTGCATAACGCAATAAAGCGATAAGGGCGGCCCGATGACCGCCCTTATCGCTTTGTGCCGCAATGTGGCGCGCGATCAGTGCAGAAAGAACCAGAGCACGACGTATACGACGATTAAGATGGCCGCCACGATCAGTAGGCGGATGAGATCACGCCGGTGATACTCCATCTCGGTGCGCACGGAAAACTCCGGCGTCGGGTACGACCCGATATTTCGTTCCGCGCCCGCCCGCACACCGGAGCGGCTGGCATTGCGCATTGTGCGCGCGCCGCGGGTGGCAGTCCCGCCCCGGCCACCGCCCGGCGCGTCGTCCGCATCTTCGCCGCGCGCGAATGCTGTCGCCCGCGCCGCGCTCGCCGCGCGCGCCTCCATCGCCTTCAGTTGCGCACGGGTCGGCGCGACGATCGGCCTCTTCCCGCCCCCCGCTTTGTTGGGGGTTCTATTCGGTGCTCTCGGTGTCCGTGCCGCCATGCCTCTTCCCCACTCTGTCCGTCGCGGCGCATCGCCGTGCGCTCGCCAGTATAGGGGTGAACCGCCCGGCGGCGCAAGGCGATTGCGATTGCGATTGCGATTACCGCGATTCGCTCGCCTCGCGCGCCGATTCATCGGGATGGACGAAATCGCCACTCTTGCCGCCGTGCTTCTCGGCGAGGCGGATATCCGCGATCGTCATGCCCCGATCCACCGCTTTGACCATGTCGTACACCGTTAAAGCGGCGGCGCTGACCGCCGTGAGCGCTTCCATCTCCACGCCCGTCTTGCCGTAGGTGCGCACCGTCGCAGCGATATGCAGTGCGCTCGCCTGCTCGTCGGGATCGAACGCGACTTCGATGCCGGTAAGCAGGAGCGGGTGGCACATCGGGATCAGTTCGTGCGTCCGCTTCGCCGCCATAATTCCGGCGACCTGCGCGACCGCCAGCACATCACCTTTCTTCGCCCGGCCCTCCAGGATCAGCCGTAGCGTTTCGGGCTGCATCCGCACGCTACCGCGCGCCACGGCAACACGCTCCGTCTCCGCCTTCGCGCCAACATCCACCATACGCGCCCGTCCACTCACGTCGAAATGGGTCAATCGCTGCTCATCCATGCACGCATTGTATGACTCAGCCGCATCATCGTCCATGTGCGATATGACATTCGTGACCACGAATGTTACGATGGAAGCCTGAAGAATTGCATACAAAGGAGCATCCGTTGTCTTTCCGCCGTAACCGCGCCAAAGCCGATGCCACGCGCACCCCGCTGGCCGATCTCGCCCCCACCCTACCTGTGCGCACCGACGCGGAGCGCGTTGACGAACGGGATATGCCGCAACCCGAACCGGACGATGACATGCTGCCGGAGTCGAGCGCGACGATGCCCGCCACGCCGCCGGAGACGGACACCGCGCCCGCGAATGTGCGCTCCCGCCCTGGCGCGCGTAAGATCACTGATCGCGCCGTCATGCCCGCCATCCCCCGCACTATTGCCGAAATGCAAGCTGGCGTTACCCGGACGAATACCGTCGAAACCGACGCCATCGAAGCGGAAGAACGCATTGCGGCGGAGCCGGAGCCGCAGCCGCTCTTTGTCAGCCGCCAGACATTGATCGTCACGACGTTCGTGCCCTTTGCGATCCTCGCCCTCGTCCCCGCGCTGATCGGTCTGCTTTGCCGCACCGCCGGTCTTTCCGGCACGATTCGGCTCATCGTGGATTTCATTGCCACCGCGACGTGCGCCCTTGTCGCCCTCGCGCTCTTGCTGCGCAATTGGCGCGTCGCCTTCCATGATGTGCCCGCCGAACTCCACCCGATCAGCATCCTTGCGCTGTGGGAGCAGCGGGCAAGCGGCGAGCGGCGCGATGGCTGGGTGACGGGATCGCTAGCGATTGTCGCCGGATTCGTCGTGATGCTCCTCCTGTCGCTGCTGCTCACCGTGCTTGCGCGGGGGCTTTCCGCCCTCTACGCGATTCCCTATCTCCTCATCTTGCTTTTCGCTAAGGGCGTCGGGGCGGTGATCTTCGTTGGCTATTTGCAACGTGGCCTGTTCGCCCTCCAATCCGCGACCAAGGCGGCGTTCACCGTCGGTTTACTGTATGGCGTCGCCCTCGCGATTTGGAATGCGGGCACCATCCTGGAAAGCAACGTCGCGAACCCACTCAGTTTCATTCTCACCTACGCACTAATTAGCGTCGCGGTCGCACTCGCCGTCGCGTGGATTCGTCTCCGCTCCGGCGCGCTACTCGCTGCCATTGCCTTCCAACTCCTCTTGCTCCTGCTCGGGATTGCAGTGTAGGGAGCAAACTCGCGTACGTACTTGACGCACTCGCTGTACTCCGACACACTATTCCAGAATAGTTTTGTTGCACACGTCAGAAAGGGTGATCGTTCATGCCGCGCGATTTGCCGATCGGGAACGGCGGGCTGCTGATTGGGTTCGATCTGTCGTACGAACTTCGGGACATCTATTATCCGAATGTCGGGCAGGAAAACCACACGATGGGCTATCCGTGCCGCACCGGCATCTGGGTGGACGGCCAGTTCGCCTGGTTCGCGGATCGCGAGTGGCAGCGCCGGATGGAATACGGCAAAGAAACGCTCGTCACCGAGGTGACGATGTATCACCCGCGCCTCAATGTGACACTCTTCTGCCAGGACACCGTAGACTTCAACCGTCCGCTTCTCGTGCGCCGCTTCCATGTCACGAATCACGCCGATTATCCGCGCGAGGTGCGCGTGTTCTACCACTACGACTTCCATATCTCCGGCAATGGCGTCGGCGACACGGTGTACTTCGATCCGTTCACCAATGCGCTCATCTTCTACAAGGATGACCGCTACTTCCTCGCGGGGGGTACGGCGAACGGCATCCCCGGCATCACCTCGTGGGCAACGGGCGTCAAGGAGTTGCGCGGCGCGGAAGGGACGTGGCGCGATGCCGAGGATGGCATCCTCGGCCGCAACATGATCGCGCAGGGAGCGATTGATGGCACAGTCGCGCTGCACCATCGCGACATCCCCGCGAATGGCAGCGGCGTCTTCATCCATTGGCTGATCGCGGGGATGTCGCACGATGATGTGGCGACGCTGAACGAAGAAACGGTGCGTCGTGGCCCCGAAGCCTTTTTGAAGCGGACGCGGGACTTCTGGCGCTCGTGGGTGAACAAGGACGACACAGATTTCGGCGCCCTGCCCGAACGACTGCAAACGATCTACAAACGGTCATTGCTGACGATCCGCACGCAGACCGATGCAGACGGCGCAATCGTTGCGGCGAACGACTCCGACATCACCAAGGATTCCGCCGACACCTATTCGTACGTCTGGCCGCGTGATGGCGCGCTCGTCAGCATGGCGCTCGACAGTGCGGGCTACAGCCATCTTTCCCGCCGCTTCTACGAGTTCTGCCAGCGCATCATGGAGAAGAACGGCTACTTTTTGCATAAATACACACCGCGCGGTCGTCTCGCCTCATCGTGGCACCCGTGGGCGGACGCGACGGGCCGCATGCAACTGCCGATTCAGGAGGACAGCACGGGTCTCGTTCTCGCCGGCCTCTGGTATCACTACCGAAAAGCGCGCGATGTCGAATTCGTCGCGACGCTGTACCGGGGGCTGATCAAGACGGCGGCGGACTTCCTGCTCTCGTACAGCGATCCGAACACCGGCCTGCCGCAACCTTCCCACGACCTCTGGGAGGAACGATACGGCGTCACCGCGTTCGGCATCTCCACCGTCTGGGCAGGCTTGCAGGCGGCGGCGAACTTCACCGACCTGTTCAACGAGCGCGACCTGTCCCAGACGTATCGCGCCGCCGCCGATGAGATGAAGGCGGCGGCGCGTACCCACATGATTGATCCCGGCCGGGGGCGGTTCGTGCGGATGGTCTCGCGCGACGCGAGCGGCACGCTCCAACAGGACTTGACGCTCGACGCGAGCCAGGCGGCGCTCTTCATCTTCGACATGTTCGCGCCGGACGACCCGGCGATTGTGGCGACGATGCGTGCGATCGAGGAGCAACTCTGGGTGAAGACGCCAGTTGGCGGCGTCGCCCGCTACCACGACGATTATTACCATCAGGTGCGGCACGACGTGGAGACGGTACCCGGCAACCCGTGGTTCATCTGCACGCTCTGGCTCGCCGAATGGTACATCGCCTGCGCCCGCACGATGGACGATCTCGAACGCCCGCTCCAACTGCTGAGCTGGGTCGCCGATCACGCCCTCGCCAGCGGCATCCTCGCCGAGCAATTGCACCCGGACACGGGCGCGCCGCTCTCCGTCTCGCCGCTCACCTGGAGCCATGCCGCCTTTGTGCAGACGATCTGGCGTTACATGGACCGCGAGCGCATCCTCCGCGAACGCGAGCGCATCAACCTCGGCATCGCGTGGGCGTAACGAGTAGTCAGTAGTTGGTAGTCAGTAGTCAGAAAAATACGACCAACTGACTACTGGCTACCGACTACTGACTACTGCGACTGAAAGGAGCGAATGTGACGCATCTGACGAATGTGGAAGAGCAAATTCGGACATTGATCTCAGTGGTGACGGGCGATGGGGTCGAGGTCGGTGTCTATGCGCGGCATTTCGGCTCCGGGCGGGAGATCGCGGTCAACGCGGAGCGGCGGTTCCCAACCGCCAGCACCGTCAAGGTGCCAATTCTCTTCGCCTTGTACCGGAAAGCGGCGGCGGGCGGGATCAATCTCCAGCAGCGCGTCGCACTGGAGGCATCCCACCGCACGGCGGGATCGGGCGTCTTGCAGGACCTCGATCTCGGCCTTCAGCCGACGGTCCACGATCTCGCGACGCTGATGATTACCGTCTCGGATAATCAGGCGACCGATATGCTGTACCAGATGCTCGGCGGCGTGTACATCCAGCAGGTGGCGATCGAGGTTGGCATGACCGACACCCGTACGCCCCGGACGATCCGCGCGCTTCTTTACGACATGGTCGGCATGGACGAACGCAACGCGGCGCATGGCTACGATATGAACCGCGAACTGCTCCGCACCGGCGCGCGAAACGCCGACGGCTGGGCGCTCGGCGTCGGCGACGACAACGATGTCAGTACACCGCAGGACATGGTGGCGCTCCTTGCCCGCATCTACGCGGGCGATGACCCATCGCGCGCGGCGTGCGGCGCGATGATAGACATCCTCAAGCGGCAGAAGTTCAACACGATCCTGCCGCTCCTCCTCCCGGCGGAAATCGAGACGGCCCACAAGACGGGCAGCCTGCATGGCGTCCGCAATGATGTCGGTATCGTCTACGCACCGGAGGAATCGGGCGGGCCGTACGCCATCGCCGTCATGTCGCGCAACATGGCTGACCCGATTGGGGGCGCGCGCGTCCTCGCGGATATCTCTCGTGCCGTCTGGGACGCCTTCACGGCATGAGTGGTGATCGGAGGGGATGATGGACGGCTTCGCGACAGTCAATGGCACGCGGCTGTACTATGAAGTCGCTGGCTCCGGGCCACCGCTTGTGCTCATCCACGGTCACGGACTCGATAGCCGCATGTGGGACGATCAATTCGCGCCCTTCGCGGCACACCACCGCGTCGTCCGATACGACCTGCGCGGCTTCGGCAAGTCCGATCCCGTCGGCGACACCATGTATGCCCATGAGGATGACCTCGTCGCGCTCCTCGAACATCTGGGGATCGCGCGCGCCGCGATCCTCGGCTTGTCGGCCGGCGGGAGCGTCGCGATTAATTTCGCCCTCGCCTACCCCGCGATGGCCCGCGCGCTGATCGTCGTGGATACGGCGCTCGGTGGCCATGCGTGGTCGGAAGACTGGAACGCGCGGTGGAAAGCACTGCGCCAGACAGCCCGCGACCGTGGCGCACCAGCGGCGAACGAAGGCTGGCTCGCTCACCCGCTGTTCGCCCCTGCAAACGAACACCCGGCGGTCGCCACGCGGCTCCGGCAGATGATCGCGGACTATTCCGGTTGGCATTGGGGCAACCGCGACCCGCAACGCGGGTACGAGCCGCCTGCGGTAAAGCGGTTGGGCGAGATCGCCACTCCGACACTCGTCATGCTCGGCGAGCGCGATCTACCCGACTTCCATGCCATCGCGGATCGAATCGCGGAGCAGATCCCGGCTCCGGCTGCGCGGAAGATCATCCTGCCCGGCGCCGGGCACATGGCGAACATGGAAGCGCCGGAACAGTTCAACGCGGAAGTGCTGGATTTCCTCGCGAGCTTCCGGTAGCGCAGGCTTTCCAGCCTGCGAGAGCGAGACAGGGGACGCAGGCTGGAAAGCCTGCGCTACCAAGAAGGGCACGCAAAGCTGGAAAGCCTACGCTACCCTGCTCATCGCGGAATTGCCGCCCACGCGCGATCAATCTGCGCGCGCGTCGCCTCCATCGTGCCGCCGTTATCAATCACCACATCGGCACGGGCAATTTTGGCCGCTTCGGGCGCTTGCGCGGCGAGTCGGCGATCCGCCTCTGCTGCGGTCATGCCGGGCCGGGTCATCAGCCGCCGCCGCTCTTCCTCCAGCGGGCAGGTGACGACCCAGACCGCGTCGCACCCGTCGGCGATGCCCGCCTCGATCAACTTCACGGCATCCACGACGACGACCGGCACCGTCTGCCGTGCCACCCATGCCCATGTCCGCTCGATCACCGCTGGGTGCGTCAGCCCTTCCAGCCGGGCCAGCGCGACAGGGTCGCCGAACACCTTGCGGCCGAGCGCGCGCCGGTCAATTTCCGCGTCCATGCCGAGGATGTCCGCACCAAACGCCTCGATGACCGCGCGATAGACGGGATCACCCGGCATGTACAAATCATGCACAAGCGCGTCCGCATCGAGCGTCGCCGCGCCATGCTCCCCGATCATGACGCGCACCGTGCTCTTCCCACACGCGATATTCCCTGTCAGACCGATGATGTAAGGCATGGATAAAAACCTAACTCCCTGCCCCTTCCCGCGAGGAAGGGGTGACTCATCGCGATGCCGTGACATTCCGCGTAACGCCCCGGCAGCTCGGAGGCTCGCTCCCCTTCCTCGCGGGAAGGGGCAGGGGGTTAGGTCCCCACCGCCGTTAGTACATCGAGTTCGGCGGCGAGCGATTCCCAGCGGGCATAGACGCCGTCCAGTTCATCCTGCGCCTTCTGGTAGGCGATGGCGAGTTCGGTGACGCGCGCCGCATCGCCACCCGCGCTGTTCATCGCATCCGTCAGGCGAATCAGTTCCTGCTCCAATGAACCGACGCGCGCCTCGACTTGCACCAGCAGTTTGCGGCGCGTCCGCAGCGTCCGCTCGTCCACCGGGCGCGGGGCGGTCGGGAGCGCGGGCGGCGCAACGATTACCGGCTGTGTCGGTGGCGTCGCTTTCGGCGCTGTCCCGTTCTTCGGAGCCGACCCGTTCTTCGTCGGCGCGCGATCTTCGGCGGTGGCGCGCTGCCGCTCCTGTGTCCGGCGCATATCGGAGTAGTTGCCGAGGTACGGTTGCAGCCGGGCGGGTGTATCCTCCGCGCCGTCTTCGATCCCGATCATCCAGACCTGCGTCGCCAGCGCATCCACGAAGGCGCGGTCGTGCGATACGAAGAGGATCGTACCATCGTACTCGTCGAGCACATCCTCCAGCGCCTCGCGGGCGATGATATCGAGGTGGTTGGTCGGCTCGTCGAGGATCAGGAAGTTCGCGCGCTGCAAGGTCAGCACGGCGAGCGCGAGCCGTGACCGTTCCCCGCCGGACAAAACACTGACCTGCTTGAAAACATCGTCCTCCTCGAACAGGAAGCGACCGAGCAAGGTGCGCGCCGCCTCCTCGGTCATCGGCCGCGCCGCGAGGACTGTGGCGAGCACGGTCATCTCCGTATCCAGTCGCTCGTGCGATTGGGCGTAGTAACCGACCAGGACATTCGTGCCGAACTGGAATCGCCCTTTGAGCGGCGCAATATCACCGACGAGCGTCTTCAAGAACGTAGACTTGCCGCTCCCGTTGGGGCCGAGCATCGCCACCCGCTCGCCGCGTTCGATCAGCAGCTCGGGCAGATCGAGCAGCGCCTTCCGATGGCCGCGCGCGTCCTCGTAGCCGACCGCCATCGGGTCAATCTGAAGGACGAGACGGCCGCTCTTCAGGGCAGGGTTCATCGCGAGCGCGAGCCGTTCCTGCTCCTGCGGTCGGCGCAACCGTTCCACACGCGCCAGCCGCTTCTCGCGCCCCTTCGCTTCCTTACTCCGCTGCCCCGCGCCGTAGCGCCGGATGAAATCTTCCGTCCGTGCGATAAACGCCTGCTGCTCGTCGTACTCCTTACGCCGCCGCTCCATCCGCTCGGCACGCAGTTTGACATAGGTGTGATAGCCACCGGGATAATCTTCCAGTGTACCGAACGACAGATCGAGCGTCCGATCCGTCGTTTTATTGAGGAACGTGCGGTCGTGCGATACGACCAGCACCGCGTGCCGCCACTGCCGCAAAAAGACCTCGAGCCATTCGAGGGCGGCAAGGTCCAGGTGATTCGTCGGCTCATCGAGCAGCAGCAAATCCGGCTCGCCAAGCAGCGCCTTCGCCAGCGCTACGCGCGTCTTCTGACCGCCCGAAAGCTGGCGGACGGGCGTATCGAACATCTCTATCGAAAAACCAAGCCCGCCGAGCACCTGCGCGGCGCGCGGCTCCATCGTGTAGCCGCCGTCCACCTCGAAGTGGTGCGTCGCGTCCGCGTAGTCGTTCATCAACCGTTCGAGCGGTTCGCCCTGCGCGTCGCCCATCGCATGCTCCAACTCGGTCATCTGCGCGCGGAGGGCGAGGAGCGGAGCGAAGGCGGTCATCGTCTCCGCCATGATTCCATGCGGCGCGTCGAGCCGCGCTTCCTGCGGCAGATACGTCACACGCATCCCGCGCGTCAGTGCGACCGTGCCCGCCTCAGCATGCTCGACGCCCGCGATGATCCGTAGCACCGTGGACTTCCCCGCCCCATTGACACCAACAAGCGCGACATGCTCGCGCTCGAAGATTTGAAATGCAACATCGCGAAAAACCTCCGCGACGCCATAATGTTTCGTGAGACCCTGTACCGAAAGAATCGTCGCACCTGGCACGAAATTACCTACCCCCTGCCCCCTCCCGATACGGGAAGGGGTGACTCGACACACGATTCGCGTCTTCGCATCAACTCCCTCATTCTCCCGCATCCTCTCCCCCTCTCCATTGCTGACAAGCAATGGAGAGGGAGGCCGGGGGGGTGAGGCCTCCCATCAAGGATACCAAAAGAAAGGCCCCGGTGACCGTAGTCACCGGGGCCAGCAGATTCCGAGGAATCTCTTTACGGATCAACCTGGCTGGGGAGCAGGTCGAACGGGGTCGAGGCCGTCCGCTGTGTCGTGTCGCCCCGCGCCGAGAAGTACTGTCGTCCGGTCGGGATGCGACCGTCAACACCCGCCGGGTAGGCGATCAGATACAGGGACGAGTCGCCCAGCACGGCCTTGCTGGTCTGGAA
>JBBRLR010000149.1:0-10764 GCA_038231255.1 Thermomicrobiales bacterium
CGTCAGCCCGAACGGCTCCGGCCAGTCGATCGGGAAGAGGGAGGCGTACGCCCCGCCCAACACCGCATCCTTCCCCCGCTCGTCCACCTCGCCGATGAACTCGATCTGCGCGTGCTCGTCGATCAGCGGCGCGATCGCGTGGTCGTAGTAGTCCCGATCCATCGGATCGACCTTCGCCGCGATCACCAGGCGCATCCCGGTGTCCCGCGCGATCTCAATCGCCCGGTCGGGCCGCTTCTCGGGGCTGATCCGGCCGAGGAAAACCAGATAGTCCCCGGGATCGGGGCGGAAGTGATAGTTGCCGATCTCGATGCCGTTGTAGACGGTGGCGAGCCAGTTCGCGTCGGGCAGGGCCGCGCGCTGGGCGTCGCTGATCGAGACGAGTCGCTGCGCGGGGAAGCGGGCGTCGAGGCGGCGCACCTCGGCGCGGTCGAGGCGTCCATGCATCGTCGTGACGGTCGGGGTGGCGCTGCGGCGGGCGAAGGGGAAGGCGAGGTAGTCGCAGTGGTTGTGGATGACGTCGAACTCCGCTGCGCGCTCGTAGACCATGTCGAGTTCGATCAGGGTGGAGGCGACGGCGTCCCCGAGGGCGTCATCGAGGCGCAGGGCCCGCTCGGCGCAGGGGACGAGGGTGGCGGCGGTGCGGGAGTCGCCGCTGGCGAAGAGCGTGACGGCGTGGCCGCGGCGGACGAGTTCCTCGGTGAGGGTGGAGACGACCCGCTCGGTGCCGCCGTAGAGAGTGGGCGGCACCGCCTCAATGAGGGGGGCGACCATCGCGATCTTCATCTCGTTGTCCCTTCGTTCCCCGCATAATCCCAATGATCAAGTAATGCAGCATCAATGCCACCGAGGGCGTGCCGGTGACCCGGAGTCGTTGCGCATGCCAACGGCGATCGTGACGAAAGAGCCAGCCGCACGCGTGGCGCGCCAGGGGAGGATGAATCGCGGTCGGCGAACAGACCAATCGGTAGACACATGGGGGTGAATCGGGACTGGCGCACAACGCGAAAGGAGGACCACGACCAGCGCGATGCGTGTTCGCCGGTCGAACGGTTTGAAGAGGAACGCCGTGTGCGGCTCCCCGCCCACCCTCCTCCTCCCCGCCGCGCTCATCCGGCCGAGCGGGATGTTGTCGTTTGCTGGGGCGCCGCACCGTTGCAGGGGCGCAGCGGGAGGAGACAGGGGAGGCTGATATGCCCATCGAAGCACGGCACGATCCCTCTGCCCGCCCGCTGTGCCGATGCGGACGTGGCAGCGGGGGCCGCGATCAATCCGCCGCGGGATCCGGTGGTTGTCGGGGCAGGGTGAACTGGATCGTGGTTCCCTGGTCGGGACCGGCCGACTTCGCCGCGATTGCTCCCCCGTGCGCGACGATGATGCCGCGGCAGAGGTACAACCCGAGTCCCAGCCCCTCGATGCCCCGCTCCATCGCGCTGCGGGCGCGGAAGTAGCGGTCGAAGAGTTGCGGCAGATCATCGGCGGCGATGCCGATCCCCTCGTCCCGCACGCAGACCGTCACCGTCGCGCCGTCTCCCTCCACCGTCACCGTGATCGGTGTCTCAGTGGGGGCGTATTTGGCGGCGTTCGTCAGCAGATTGCTCAGCACTTGGCCGAGCCGCTCCCGATCCCACCACCCTGTCGCGTCGACAGCGGGCGCGAGCCGCACCGCCACGCGCTGCGCGACATCCTCCGGCAACTGTGCGATCGTGTCGTCGAGCAGCGCGGCGAGGTCGGTGCGCGCCGGATGGAGGACGAGCGCCCCCAGCGCCGTCCGCGAGGCGTCGACCAGCGTCACCAGCAGCGCCTGCAATTCATCCGTCGCATCCACGATCCGGGAGAGGCCGCCCTTGACCCGCGCCAGATCCGGAGGGGACCGGTCGAGATGGTGGTTCGCCAGTTGCGCATAGCCGCGGATCTTGGTGAGCGGCTGACGCAGGTCGTGGACGATCGTTGCCAGGAACTCCTCGCGCAGCCGGTCGACGCGATCGGTCAGGGCGGTGAGGGCGAGGGCGCTCGCCCCGTCGAGCGCGTCGTTGACCAGCAGTTCGGTGCCGACGACATCGCTGGACGGCGCGCTGTCGGGGATCGCCATGCGTAGCGCGTGCCATACCTCCTGACGCAACAGGCGGAACTCCGTGAGGACATCGCCCGGAGCGAGTCCCTGCTCGACGCGCATCAGCGCGTGCCCTTGCGCCGCCGCGAGAATCGCGGGGTCCTCGAGTGGCGCGGCGGCATTCCGGGCGCTCGGCGCGCTGCGCGCCAGGAGGGCGACGATCGCATCAAAGAGTGCGGGGATGTGGTCCGTGACCGCATGCGCCCGGTGGGCGTGGTGAAACGGCTGCAATGCCACGGCATCCAGCCAGCGTGCCAGGATCGTCTCGCGGTGCTTCGCGAGAGCGGTAGCGACCCAGGCGAGGTTGCTGTCCTGCGTATACGCGGTGACGCGCGTCTCCGCGTCGCTGTGCGGTACCGGTGCGTGCACAAGCAGAGCCCTTCGCTGATCCCGGGACAACCCAACCACTCTCTCGCCCGTCCCCTGTAGTATGCCGGACACAGACGCCTCCGTCTACGCCGTCAATCGCGGTGAGCAGGGCTTCTGCGTTCTCGTTCCGATCATCGACCATTGCGGCCGGAGGGCGTCAGAGCAACGCCGATAGTGGGTCAGTTTGAAGCGGGCGGGGCGGAATTTGACCTGCTGGGCACCATATCTCGTCATATGATGGGGGTACACCCCAGATGGACAGCCCGTCCATGCGAACGATCGCATCCGTGGGCATCGGTAGTGGGTCAGTTTGGCAATTTTAGCTCCGCCACTACTGGCGCGAAAGTTCAAACTGACCCACTACCGGCTTGTAACACACAGCGTACGCCCATCCACGGCGCTCGAACGCACGTTACGCAGATTGTGGCCAGCGTCAGTGGAAGGCAAACGGACATGACGGATTGTGCGTGGCAAGCTGTCGGTCTAGGATGTTCTGTAATTGACGGTCCGTCAATTGATCCTACTATCGGCGAGCGCCGTCACCGCAGCGCGCATCGCCTCCACGAACGCGATTG
Source organism: Thermomicrobiales bacterium (assembly GCA_038231255.1). Classification (GTDB taxonomy): domain Bacteria; phylum Chloroflexota; class Chloroflexia; order Thermomicrobiales; family JALYUS01; genus JALYUS01. The sequence goes on from JBBRLR010000149.1 coordinate 3,058, forward strand.
CCGTCGCCGGCAGGGCGTCCGCGCGTGCGTGGCGGACGAGCGCTAGTTCGCGCACCAGCCCACCCGCATCGAGAAGCGGTAAGGCCACGAGCCGCCTTGCCGCGAGCTCATCCGCGACCAGAGATACGGGGAGAAATCCCGCGCCAATCCCGCGCAGGATTAGTTGCTGCATCAGCCCATGGGGCAGTTCGTGCTCGTCCCACCCCCGACCGGACGTCGGCGCGATGCGCGCGTCGAGGAGCGTGCCCCAGACCGTCTCGTGATAGGGTGCACCCTCGCGCACCACGTCATCCACCGTCAACACCGAACGCCCGGCGAGTGGATGCGTCGGGGCAACGACCGCAACAAGCGCCTCGCGAAAGCGCGCCAGCACCTCCACCTCCACCGTTCCCGTCACGTAGCTCCAGGTCACGATACCGAGCCGCACGATGCCATCCGCCAGTTCTCGCAGGATCTGCGGTGTGTGCCCCGTCCGGATCGAGAGCAGGACGTTCGGGTATGCCGCGCAATGGCGCGCGACGACGGGAACGAGTATGCCGTCGACGACGGAATCAAGGGCGCCCAGCGTAACTCGCCCGTGCTGCCCGGTGTGCGCGCCGCGCGCGGCCTCCACCCCTTCCGAGAGTACCGCGAGCGCGCGGCGCGCGTAGGGCAGGAAGGCCTCTCCCGCCTCGGTGAGCGCCACGCGCCGACCGCCGCGCACGAAGAGCGGCCCGCCAATCGCGGTTTCCAGCGCCTGCATCCGGCCGCTGATCGCCGCCTGCGACACATCGAGCGCGCGTGCGGTGCGATTGAAACTGCCTTCGCGGACGATCCGCTCGAACGTCACCAATTGCTGCCGGTCCATGCCGCCGCTCTCTTATAAGGAAACCCGAACGATAGATTCGGCGAGAACGTATTGGATTGTATCTCCATCCGCTCTATGCTGCGATGTAGATGTGAAGGATAGTGCGAATGAGAGAAGGAGCAGCGATATGGTCGAGACCGCCGATGTGATCGTCGTCGGGGCGGGCGCCAACGGGAGCAGCACCGCCTTCCACCTCGCCCAAGCGGGCGCGGGCAAGGTCGTGGTCGTCGAGCGCGGGCATCTCGCGGCGGGTGCGACCGGCAAGTCCGGCGCCCTCGTGCGCATGCACTACACGAACGAGCCGGAGACGCGCCTCGCGGTCGAGAGCCATCGCTACTTCGCCAACTGGGCGGAATTAGTCGGCGGCGACTGTGGCTTCCGACCGATCGGTCTGCTCACCTTCACGCCACCGGAATACCGGGACCACCTCGACGCGAATGTCGCGATGCAGCGCGAGGTCGGCGCGGACGCCCGAATCATCACGCCGGAAGACGCCCTCGAACTCGACCCGTCCCTGTATGTCGGCGACGTAACCGCAGTGGCCTACGAACCACGGGCCGGCTACGCCGACCCGAACGCTACCACCTACGCCTTCGCCCGCGCCGCGATGGATCGCGGTGTCGAATTCAAGCTTGATACGCGCGTCACGGGAGTGCTGACCAGCGATGGCCGCGTCACGGGGGTCGAGACGACCGCCGGGATCATCCAAGCGCCGGTCGTCGTGATTGCGGCGGGGGCGTGGGCGAACCAACTCTTCGCGCCCCTCGGCATTGACCTCGGCCTCGTCCCGGTCGCGGCGCGGGTCACGCTCTTCCGCTGGGCGTTCGACCGCTCGCCGCAGCACCTGACCTACATTGACAACATCAACAACACCTGGGCGCGCCCGGTGGACGGCAATTGCACGCTGATCGGCGCGGAGAGCGGTGTGCGCGTCAGCCCCGATCCCGAACATGCGCCGGAGGCGGTGGATGACGACTACATCCGCGTCTGCCGCGAGAAATTGGTGGCCCGCTTCCCGGTGATGCGACACAGCACGGTGCGCGGCAACTGGGCGGGCATCCTGATGATGAGTCCGGACGCACGACCGATCATTGATAAACTGCCGCAGCATGAGGGACTGTACTGCATGACGGGCGACAGCGGCACCTCGTTCAAGACCAGCCCCGCGATCGGCAAATGCCTCGCGGAATGGATCGTCGAGGGGCAACCGAGAACGGTGGACCTGACGCCGTTCCGCTCGACACGGTTCGCCGAGGGCAAGCCGTGGGCGGACGAGCACAACTACGGCGTCGCCCGCGCGACGATTTCGCGCTGACCGACACCCTCTCGCGCACCAGGAGATTAGACCATGCTCGATTTCGACCGCTTCACGTACCTCACCTTCGACTGCTACGGCACGCTCGTTGATTGGGAGGCGGGCATCCTCGCCGCACTCCGGCCCGTGTTGGATCGCCACGAAATCGCGCTATCCGATGAGCAGGCGCTTGAATACTTCGGTGAAATGGAATCGGCGGCGGAACGGGCGCCGTATCGCCCCTACCGCGATGTGCTCGCGACGGTGATGGATGGCTTCGGCGAGCGGCTTGGGTTCGCGCCCTCGGCGGACGAACGAACCGCGCTGGCGGCCTCGGTCGGCGAGTGGCCGCCGTTCGCCGACACCGCCGCGTCCCTCCAGTCGCTGGCCCGCCGCTTCCGGCTGGTGATCCTCTCCAACATTGACGACGATCTCTTCGCCCGCTCCGCGCGACACCTGGGGGTCGCATTCGCTGCGGTTATCACGGCGGAGCAGGTGGGCAGCTACAAGCCCGATCCGCGCAACTTCCGCGCCCTGCTCGACCGGCTCGATCTCTCCCCCGACCGGATACTCCACGTCGCCCAGAGCCTCTTCCATGATATCGCGCCCGCGAACGAGATTGGCCTGACGACCGTCTGGATCAACCGCCGTCATGACCGGCCGGGAGCCGGTGCGACACCGCCCGCGACGGCGCGCCCCGACCTGGAAATACCCGATCTCGCGACGCTGGCGCGACTGGCCGGAGCCGACGATAGTAAGGAAATGCGATGACAACGCGAGAAGAACGACGCGGCGCCGACGAGGAAGGGTGGGGACTCGACACGCTCCTCATCCACGGCAATCAGGGACCCGACCCGCAGACTGGCGCGATCGTCCCGCCGATCCATCCCAGTTCGACGTTCGTCCGGCAGCGCATTGATGACGACGCGCGCTTCCGCTACGCGCGCGGGGCGAATCCGACGCGCGCGACGCTGGAGGCGATCCTCACCGACCTGGAACACGGCGCGGGGGCCAGCGCCTTCGCCTCCGGCATGGCGGCGGTGACGGCGGCGCTGCAATTGCTCTCGTCAGGCGACCATGCCATCGTGGGATACGATTGCTACCTGAGCACGTATCACCTCTTCGCTAATGACCTGCCCCGCTACGGCATCGCCGCCGATTTCGTTGATCTCGGCGACCCGGCAGCAGTCCGCGCCGCGCTCCGGCCGAACACGCGCATGATCTGGATCGAGACACCGACGAACCCCCTGCTGGACATCGTGGACTTGCAGACAATCGCCGCCCTGGCCCGCGAGGCGAGCGCGCTAACGGTCGTCGACAATACGTTCGCATCGCCCTATTGCCAGAACCCGCTCGATTGGGGCATTGACCTCGTCGTCCACAGTACGACCAAATACCTGGGCGGGCATAGCGATCTGCTCGGCGGCGCCGTGATCTCCCGCACGGCAGACCTGGCGGCGCGCATCGCCGACCGGCAGTACTATCTCGGCGCGGTCCCGAGTCCGTTCGACTGCTGGTTGCTCATCCGAGGGATGCGCACGCTCGGGGTACGGATGCGCCAGCACATGGAAAATGCGCATGCCATCGCCGTGTGGCTATGCGGGCACCCGAGGGTGACACGAGTGCTGTATCCGGGGCTGCCAACTCATCCGGGGCACGCGCTGGCTCGCCGCCAGATGCCGGGCGGCTTCAGCGGGATGGTCTCGTTCGACGTGGATGGGGGCGCACCGGCGGCGCGGCGGGTCTCCGGGGCCACGCGCATCTTCCAGCTCGCGACGAGCCTGGGAGGCGTCGAGTCGCTGATTTTCCCGCCCACCGCCTGGCTCGAGACCGACCCTGCGCTGCTCGCGCAGATCCCCGGCTCGCCGTGGGCGCAGCATCCTGGACTGCTCCGCCTGTCGGTCGGCATCGAGTCCGCGAAGGACCTGATCGCCGATCTCGATCGCGCGCTCGCCGACCGATAACGCGATTCGGTCAGCGAGTACGGCGCCACACCCGGATCGAGGTCCGATCTCGTTTTCGCCCCTTTTCCGCTTGCTGTGCCTGCCTGTCGGCCCCGGCGGGCCGATAGCACCGCCCGGTAAAGCGTGGCATGCGGATAGCCATTGCCGGACAGACTTGCACGACGAGCCCTTGCAGGCGAAGTCGCGCAGCGGCCGGAGCATGCGGTCACGCTGCGCGAACGGCCGACCGTGGAAAAGCAACCGCTGCCCACGTCGTAAAGTTAGGGGGGGTTGGCTACCTTGCTTGGCTGATCCGCGTGGCGGAAATTACAGAACTTCGCGGACACAACCTGATGCTGAGTGCCGATACGCGCGAGTTATCGCGGATTGGGAGTACACCCCACTCTGGCAACTCACCCCTCACAGCAGGTGATGCAGCACCTTGCCCGGCGGCGAGCGCGGGTTGGCTGGCAATAAGGGCGCGGTCTGGCAGCTCGACGAGGAATTGACGGTGGGGTATGCAGAGGAGCCGCTGGCGCAGAATGGAGTGCGCTACGCACCGGAGTCGCGGCGGATCGCGGCGATGGACGTGGCACGATTCTACCCGCCGCGCTCTCCGTCGCCACAGCCGTATCTGTGGGCGCTGGATGACCTGGAGTGGCACGCGGTCATGCCGCGTCAACGACGGTTTCTCACCGCATATCCGAGCGCGGCACCACTTCCGCTTCGTCCGCGAAACTCAGCAGCGTACGGGCGATCGGGATGCTGCCGATGAGCAGCAACCCGTAGGTGACGATCTCAATCGACAGGCCGATATGGCTGACGAAGCCGCCGATCTGGATCGGCGTGCGCAGGATGATCGCCCCCGCCGCCCAGATCGGGATCAGCCGCGTCCGGCCCAGTGCGATCGCCAGAAGGACGGGACCGACGAGGTAGCCGATGACGAAGATGTATAGGAACGTCGTGATGATCGGGTCGGTGTTGAAGCGGTCCCAGAGGATGACCAACTGCGGGCCACCCCCCATCCCCGCCATCAAGCGCATCAGGACCTCCTGGCCTACGAAGACGATGAGCGCGACTACGCCCGAGAGGGTCAGGAAACCACCGATCGTCGCGAGCCACGGGGAGCGGCGCATTGCCAGCAGCGTCATCGCCAGCGCGCCGAATGGCAGGAGGAAGAGCGCGAGCACCGTCGTGACGAAGGTCACGGGGGAGAGGCCGGTCTCCGCCGTCATCTGGGCGGCGATCACCGCGCTTCCATTGGCAGTGCGCGTCGGGCTGAAGAGTAGCCCGAGGATCATCACGGCCGGCCCCAAGACCAGGGACACCGCGAAGAACAAGCGCTGCAACCGCAGATAGGCGGGCGGGCGGAGTGCGATCCTGTGATTCGGCCAAGGTGTGGACAGCGGAATGGATGCCCCCCTTACTGACAGTATCGCAGCTTCCGTAGGGATCATCGGTTCAGGCGTCGTGTCGAGTCGGTGTATCTGGATCGTCATCAGGGTCTCCTTCGCGTGTTTGGTCGTTCGTTGGCAACCTCTCGCTCGTGGGTGGGGCGAGTCCGGCTATCAAGGTCTGGACGAGATTGGTCACGAACTGTTCCTCGGTCATCGGCAGCGGGTCCGCACCGACGAAATGGCGCAGGAAGGCGTACTGGAAGCAGGGACCGAGGAGGAGCGCCGCAACGCTCAGCGGTTCCAGGTGCGCATTGATCCGCCCCCGCTGTTGCTCCGCCGTGATGTAGTCCGCGACCCGCTGATAGAGCAGGTGCGGCCCCGCCTGCCGCTCCTTGAGCGTGGCCTGCTGCCGTGCGAGCAGTGCCGGATCGGCGAAGAGCGCGGCGGAGAGCGGGATGAGTGCAGCGGTGTACCGCAAGGCGGCGTGAACAAACTCCGCAAGACCGTCCGCCAGCGGTCGGGGATCAGCCGGGTCGGCGCGCATCCGTGCGGTGAAGGTGGGCAACTGCTCCTGGACGGCAGCGAGAATCAGGTCCTCCTTGTGCGGGAAATGAACGTAGAGCGTGCCGTCGGCGAGACCGGCTTGGCGAGCGATAGTGCGCGTCGTCATGCCGGTGAGACCGCGCTCATGCAGCACATGGGCGGCGGCAGCGAGGATTTGCTGGCGGGTGGTGAGTGTCATACGCGGTTCCCCTTCGAGCGGCCAATAGATTGATGAATGAGCGCTCATTCACTCATGAGCAGTGTAATGAGCGATCGCTCATCTGTCAAGGTCGTCGGAGGTGCGCCTATGGTTGGGAACCTATCTGATCCAGTCTGCTCTGGATATTTCCTCGCCCTTCTCATAACTGTCCCGACCAAACCTAGCCAGAGCTTACCGGCTCATGCGCATTCGCGGTGAAGCCATCTGCTCTGTGCACGCGGGTAGACACAGGGGATGATGGTCCGAGCAGGAACGCGCTCCGCGCTCCGTCCGCTTGCCCTATTCTCCTTGGCGTGCTCGCCCCAAAGAGCAAAACCATTCACCGCGAATGCGCATGAGCCGGTATGTCTTGGCTAAGAGTGCGCCCGGTTTCTTCTTTGTATCCTCAGCCAGTCGCTGATGTGGTGGTGCTTTCTTCCTTCTCCGCGTCCCGTCGTGCCGCAGCGACCGACGCATCCGAGAAGATATGCCAGACGCAGGGGACGAGCACTGCCCCGACGACTGCGCCGAGCCAGAACGGCGCGGTGAGGCCGTAGCGTGTCGCGAACACACCGCCCAGGAGTGCGCCGGGTGTCGCCCCACGGATCTCATTGAACCGAAAGGCACTCTCGATCCTCCCTCGCAGCCCCGCCGGGGTCAGCTCCTGCCGGAGTGAGGTGAGGAGCGCGCCCCAGACGATGGCGTGGAAGCCGAAGAACACGAGCGCCGCCCCCGCGACGAGCGCGTTGCGCACGAGCGCGAGCACGGCCGGCACGGCGGCCTCGATGCACATCGCGATGCGGAGCGTCCGGCTCGGCCCGAGCAGCCGAAGCCAGCGCATCCCCGCGCCGATCTCGGTGCGCAGGTCCGCTCGCGGCCCACCGTCCGCCCGCGCCACGCGGAATGTACCCCGCAGCGACACGATGTACGCAGCGGCGATGGCGTACGAAAGGAGGTGGATAATCGACGCTCAGGTGGCGTAGTCTTTCTCTATCCACGAAACCGGGGCAACTCCAGGGCAGCAAATCAGGGCGCTCGACGCTGAGGTGAGTGCGGCACTCGCTGCCGATGCCACCTGGGCTGCCTCGGCGGCACGCCTACAAAGCATCAAAGGCGTCGGGTTGATCACGGCCGCATGGCTGCTCGTCACGACTCTCAACTTCACGATCTGTTCGACACCGGAAGCAGCCGTCGCGTACGCCGGGTTGGCGCCGAACCCGTACAAGTCCGGTACCAGCGTGCGCGGGCGGAGGCGTATTGAGCATACAGGGAACGGGCGGATGCGCACGGCGCTCTATCTCGCGACGCTCAGTGCCGCGCAGCACAATCCCGTCATCAAGGCGTTCTATGAGCGGATGCGCGCTGCGGGCAAGCCACCGAAGGTAGCGCGCTGTGCGGCGGCGCGCAAGCTGCTCCACATTGCCTGGGCGGTCGTACGCAATGAGGAAGATTTCGACCCGGAGTATGCGCAGCGGCACATTCAA
>JBBRLR010000150.1:0-10470 GCA_038231255.1 Thermomicrobiales bacterium
CAACGCCTCCAATGTCTCCGACCACCGCGCGATGGTGTCCGATTCGGCCCGTGTACGCTCCGCAACCATGCGCCCCTCCTCCGCTATTGCTATGCGAGAGAAGGGTACCGCGGTTCATCCCGAAGTGTCCCTGTAGGGATAGTCCTGCCTGTTGAAAAATGCGCTTTGGGAGCGCTAACGAAGGATCGCGCACCTGCGAGTGTCTCGCGGCGTATAATCCGGACACCACGTCATGACTGACGGCTTGTGAGGTTTCCGGTGACCGTGCCTGCATCGCCACTCTCTCCGCTCATCGGGCGCGACCGCGAGCTCGCCATCCTGCGCGAGCACCTCGCCGATGCGCTCGCCGGACGCGGCAGTCTGGTCCTGATCGGCGGAGAAGCGGGCATCGGCAAGACGACATTGGCCGAGGCGCTCTGCCGGGAAGCGACGCAGCAGGACGCGCTGGTCCTCGTCGGGCGGTGCTACGATCTTTCCGAGACGCCGCCCTATGGCCCGTGGGTCGAACTCTTTGTACGATTCAAGCGACATGACGACGCGCCGCCGCTGCCGGAGGTATTCGCGCACCGTGGTACGGCCGGCGAAGTGGCGAGCCAGGCGGCGCTCTTCCAGCAGGTGACCGATTTCCTCGTCGCCCTCGCCGCCCGCCCGCTCGTGCTCCTGCTCGACGATCTCCACTGGAGCGACCCCGCCAGCCTCGCGCTCCTCCGTTTCGTCGCCCGCGCGCTCCCCGATGCGCCAATCCTCCTCGTTGCCACATACCGCGTCGATGCACTGACCCGCCACCATCCGCTTTACGCGCTGGTTCCCCTGCTCGTGCGCGAATCCCGGGCTACTCGCCTCGACCTGCAACCGCTCGCCGCCGCTGCGCTGCATGCACTGGTCGCGGCACGCTACGATCTGCCGCCGGGAGATGAGGCGCGGCTCGTCGCCTACCTCGGCGGGCGCGCGGAGGGGAATCCCCTCTTCGTCGGGGAGGTGCTGCGGACGCTCGAAGAGTCGCACGTGCTCCGACGCGACGGGGACGGCTGGATCCTCCGTGATCCGTCCGGTACGCCCGTCCCGGCACTGCTCAGGCAGGTGATCGATGGGCGCGTCGCGCGGCTGGACGGGGGGGTGCAGGTGCTCCTCGACGTGGCGTCCGTGATCGGCCAGGCGATCCCCCTCGCGCTTTGGGCGGCGATCGCGGATACCACCGAGGACGCGCTCCTGACGACGGTCGAGCCCGCGCGCGCGAGTGGGCTGCTCGTCGAAGCGCCGGACGGTGTGGCGATGCGGTTCAGTCACGCATTGATCCGCGAGACGGTGTACGAGGGCGTCGCGCCCGCGCAGCGGCGGCGGCTGCATCGCCGGATCGGCGAGGTCACCGCCGCGATGCCAGATGCGCATCCCGACACCGTCGCCTACCACTTCCGGTCGGCGGGGGACGCGCGGGCGACGGGATGGCTCATGCAGGCGGGGGAGCGGGCATTGGCGTCGTACGCCTACGCCACCGCCGAGGCCCGATTCGGGCAGGCATTGCCCGCGTCGGCGGGCGTGGAGCGCGCGATGGCGCTGTTCTATCTTTCGTGCATTCATCGATACGATGAGGGGGGTATCCGGGAGGCGGAGGAGGCGATGCGGGTCGCGACCGAGGCGGGCGACCCGACGCTCGCGGCCCTCGCCCGGATTCGCCTCGGCGCGTCGCTCGCGTACCGGGGGGGAATCGGGCGGGGGATCGCGGAACTCACGGCGGGGAACGCGGTGCTCGACGCGCTGCCCGAGTCCGCGCTGGCGCGCTTCGCCCATGCCAGCGCCGCCACCTTCCTATCGCCCGCAGACCGTCGCGCGGCGCTGACGTCAGCGTACGCCTTGGGTGGGTGCTTTGCGAAGGCGATGGCGGGCCTCGGCTCTACGGTAGACGAGGCGCTCACCCGCCTCGACACGCTGCCCGTCAGCGCGAGAGCCACCCTGGGTTTCGTCTGTTCGGCGCTCGGCAGGGGGCGGGATGCGCGCGACGCGTGGATGAGCGCCAGCGCAGCCATGGCCGCACAGGAGGCCTGGGGGCGCGTCACCGCCGCGTGCCTCACCCTCCTCGAAGAGGCGTATCTCCCCTATTTCGCCGACGACCTGACCGAGCGTGCGCGCCTCGCTGCGGAGATGGAGCGGGCGCTCGCCCGGCGGGCCGCGCGGGGCGATGCGTCGCCACAGGTGGAGGTGCTCTGGCCGCTGCTCGTGCTCGAAGGGCAATGGGCGGAGGCGCGCAGCCGATGGGCGGCGAGCACCGAGGGCGCGGGTTACCGGATCCTTTCCGCACCCCACATCGGCATGCTCGCGCGCGCGCAGGGGGAGCGGGAGGTGGCGTGGGGACTGGTGCGCGAGGCGTTGCCCGCTGGCCCCGCCATGGCACCGGGTACGACGCTCTACACGCAGATGACGGCGATGCAGCGCCTCGCCGCGACGCTGGCGCTGGACGAGGGCGACCTGCCGACTGCGAAGGAGTGGCTGGGCGCGCACGACCATTGGCTGGCGTGGAGCGGTGCGGTGCGCGGCCAGACGGAGGGACAGCTCGGCTGGGCGCAGTATTTCCGCGCGGCGGGCGATCCGACACGCGCCGACGATCACGCCCGGCAGGCCCTCGCCCATGCCACCGATCCACGCCAACCGCTCGCCCTGCTCGCCGCCCATCGTCTCCTCGGTGAACTCGACACCGACGCGCATCGGTTCGCGGACGCACAGACCCACCTCGAGACTGCCCTCGCGCTTGCCGATGCCTGTGCTGCGTCCTACGAACGCGCCCTTACCCTGCTCGCCCTCGCTGAGCTGCATGGTGCGACGGGCGGTTCCGGTGCCGCCGCTGCACTGCTCGATGACGTACGGGCCATCTGCACGTCCCTTGGCGCCCAACCCGCCCTCGCCCGCGCCGATGCTATCGCCGCACGCCTCGCCATTGCACGCACCCCACACCTGCGTTACCCTGCCGGGCTCTCCGCGCGCGAGGTCGAGGTGCTCCGCCTGGTCGCGGATGGACTGACCAACGCGCAGGTCGCCGAGCGTCTCTTCCTCAGTCCCCGCACGATCAATGCCCATCTCACGACAATCTACAGCAAGCTCGCCGTCCCCTCCCGCGCCGCCGCCATCCGCTTCGCCCTCGACCACGGCCTGCGCTGACCACGTTCCCCACTCGGTACTTCTACTTAAGCCCTCCCCGCGTCGTGCGCCGGATGAATCGGTAGTTCTGACGATGTGCGGCCGCCCCGCGCCCCCTAGAGTGGGGAGTGTCGAACGGTCGCGAGGCAGGAACCACAAAGGAGCACGGAGATGGCAGAGAACGGTGCGGGGATGCGGGTCGAGGGAACGATGGTCATCGGTGCGGAGACGACGCGGAACAAGACGAACATGCCGCAGACCGGGAGATATGGTCTGGTCGCGGCACTCTTGGTCGCGTTGCTGATCGCCGGAGTGGCGGCGCACGACCGGCGGGCATCCCACCCGGCGGCACCGGCGATCACGCGCGCAGTCACGAGTGAGCAGGCGCGGTTCCTGGAGAACAACACGACCAACCTGCCGAATGCGGTCACTGCGGACAGCCGGCCGGTCGTCACGAGCGAGCAGCAGAAGTTCCTCGACGTAAACGGTGCCTGGCTCCCTGCCGTCGCGGCGGATGTGGCGCCGTTGGCCATGACGAGCAGCCAGCGGCGATTCCTCGAGGTGAACACGGTCATGATGCCGGAGACCCCGTCATATCCGTACGCAGAGGACCTGACACCGCTCCCCGGTCACCGACGCTAACGATGAGATACCGGAGCGGACAGCCGTAGTCCGCCCCGGTATCTGCAGTGCTCTCCTGTTTCATAAACGAGGGTTTTCGTTACATCCGGCGGGAGGGTCATTCCCCCGCCGGTTTCGCCTTGCATTGTCGTTCGATTAGCCGTCCCGGTATCATCGTCCCGCACGATGCATCATCGGCCGTCTTTCGAGATGCGGTGGGTCACGTAACCGGTGAGGCTGGTGAAAAAGGCGGTAATCGATCATCGGCCTGCGGGTCTCACAGGGGAAATGCCCGATGATTCTTCGTAAAACCGTCGAGGAATCGCACGTCACGCCATTGCGGAGTGCATTTGGGACATCAAACGGGCGAAACCGGCCGCGTTGTCTGGCCACGGACGGCGTCCCCAGCCTTTCGCGCTCAGCAGTCGCTTCAGGTTCTGCCCCGCCGCGATGAACAGTCCCTCCATGTTCACCTTCTGCAATCCTCGGAGGCGGAACTGTCGCATCCCATGCCACTGCTTCGCCTCGCCGAACAGCGGCTCGATCCATACCTTCCGCTTCCGCATCGCCCGCTTGTACTCCTCGGTCGCGTGGTAGGCCCGCACACGGTCGAGGTAGTCGGCATCGAACGAACGGGCAATCTGTCGCCCGTGATCGCTCGCCGTGCAGTCGGCCTTGACCGGGCAGGCGTTGCACACCGCCGCGTCGGCGCTGTAGATGACCTTCTCCTCGGTGTACTTCGTCTTCCGCTTGCGCAGCGTCTCGCCTTGCGGGCAGACATAGCGGTCGTGCTCGGGGTCGTAGGTGAACAAGGACGGGCCAAAATAGGGGGTGCGCTGGTCCCAGTCGGGCAGCGGCACATAGGCGCGGATCCCGCTCTCCTCGAGCTGCCGGATATTGTCTGCGGTGCCGTAGGTCGTGTCGGCGATCACCCGTCTCGGTTTCACTCGCCAGCGAAACATCGCCCGACGCAGCAGCGGAAGCATCGGCGCGTTCTCCATCACGTCGGCCGGTGTCACGAGCGCGTTGAGGATGATGCGCGCCTTGCCGCCGTCGATCACGTAGTGGTCGTGGTAGCCGAGGGTCGCATGTTCGCCGCGGCTCTTCATCGCCACGGCATCCGGGTCGGTCGTGCTCACCTGCCGGTCGCTCTTGCGCTCGTAGCCGTCGGACGCGGGACGCTCGGGATCGAGGCGGCATTCCTCCAACAAGTCCCAGCGCGCGTCGTTCATGTCCCACAGCGTGGTGGGCGGCTCCGCCGGTTCGAGCGCCGCCAGGTGCTCCTCGGTGAGCAGGCGTAGGCGGGGGATGAGCGAGTCCATGGAGGCATTCGCCCGCACCTTCGTCGCGTCGAAGATCAGCTCGTCGCCCCGCACGAGCCCCGCCCTCACGCACTGCTCGGTCACTTCCTCGAAGAAGCGGCGGAAGACCGGCAATCCCAGGCGCGCACGGATCTTGCTCAAGGAGGAGTGATCAGGCAGCGGTTCGTCCATGTTGTAGCCCGCATACCAGCGCATCGCGAGATTATAGTGGGCCTGCTCGAGCAGCTTCCGCTCGGAGCGGATGCCCTCGAAAAACATCAGCAGGTGGAGTTTGAAGAAGACGATCGGGTCGATGGAAGGACGACCGCCGCTGGCGTAGCAATCGGCGGCGAGGTCGCGGACGAAGGAGAGATCGAGCACGCGGTGGAGATGCCGATAGAAGTGATCCTTCGGCACGGACGATTCCACGGACATCAGCACGAGGCGATCCAGGTCCCGCGTTTTCGGTGGCCCGAGCATCGGCGTCTCCTTCGGCTATGGGGCAGGCCCATCGGGTCGTTTGAGCGTGTTTGGTGACGACCATCGGCGTGGAACGACCCTTATCAGATCAGGCAGGTCCGTTATGGTGACTTACCGATGTCTCAGGCGTTGCGCGCCGTGATAAGCGGTTGATGATGCCGCGTCTCCCCCGGTTCGTGCCACCGCAGCTCCCGGAATCCCCCTGCGCGCAACGCCCGCTCCAGGTCACTGCGCAATAGTGCGCGCAGGTGCGAGGTGTACGACCGGGTTGCCCACCGCTCGCCCTCGCGGGTCAGCATGAAGAGTTCCAACCGATAGCTCCGTCCGTCCGCCGCCCAGTCCCAGACCTGGAAGATGATGCGGCGCCCCGCCGCGCCCTCCATCACGACCGGGGGGGTGGCGCGCGGACGCTCGCGCACCAACTGGTCGTAGTCGCGGATCCCGAGGATCAGCACCCCGCCCGGCCTGAGCTTGGCGCGCATGTTCCGCGCCGCACGCGCCAGATCGTCGTCGGTGAGCAGGTGTGCGACGGCGTTGTCGGCGGCGAGGACGACGTCGAAGCTGCCCGGCACGTCGGCTGCGAGCGAGCGGAAATCCGCCACCCCGACGGTCAGGGCGACGCCGAACGACGCGGCCTCCTGCGCAGCCCGTGCCACCGCGCGAGGAGAGAGATCGGTGGCATGCACCCGATGCCCGAGCAGGGCGAGGCCGATCGCCTGTGTGCCGATGCCGCAGGCGCAATCGAGCACCGCGAAGGGCCCCGGACCGAGCGTCCCGCTCAGCACGGCATCCAGCACCGCACCCTGGTGTGGGACGGCGCGTCCGCGCCAATCGCCGTAGATGAGGTGATACTGCGCGGCCAGCTGCTCGTAGAAGGCCAGCGCCGGATCGGAGGATGGCGCGGTGGGATCGTGCTCGCTGCTCATCGGCGCCCCCGCTGATTACGATGCTTGCGTCTCCGGCCGTTTGATCTGGACATAGCGGTAGAGGGTCGTGCGCGAGATGCCGAGCATCTTGCAGATGTCGGCGACTGAGTGCGTCTGGTCGTCGTACAAGGCCTGCGCCATCGCCACCTTGCCTCCCGTGCCGAGCTTCTTCGGCCTGCCGCCCATCCGGCCGCGTGCCCGTGCTGCTGCCAAGCCTGCCTGCGTCCGATCGCGGATCACATCGCGCTCGAACTCGGCGAGCGCCCCGAAGACGTGGAAGATCAGCTTACCCCCGCTGGTCGTCGTGTCAATCTGCTCGGTGAGACTCTTGAAGCCGATGCCGCGTTCATTGAGCATGGTGATGATCTCGATCAGATACTTCAGCGAGCGCCCTAACCGATCCAGCCGCCAGACGACGAGGACATCGCCCTCACGCACATAATCGAGCGCCTGCTGCAAGCCTGGTCGGTCGCTGCGGCCGCCGCTGGCGGTGTCGGTGAAGATCTTCTTGCATCCCGCCGCGGTGAGGGCGTCCTGCTGCACATCGAGGATCTGCTCGAAAGTGGAGACGCGGGCGTAGCCAATCGTCGTGGTCATATCCTGATTGTTTCAAAAACCAGCGAGAAAGGCAAGGGGCGGGACGTTGATAGTGGCACGGCTTTCGTGACACGCTCATAAGGCGAGACCGGCGGTGGGATGCCCCCTCCGCCGGTAGTACCAAAAACCCTCGTATTCGAAATACATGGCGCGGTGTCTCCTGGCGATCTACGGCTGCCCGATCCGCGGGTCGATCACGATGCGCGCATCCCATGTGCAGCCCAGTCCCTGCCGCTCCGCTTCGTTCATGCGCTCGGTTTCACACGGCTGATCACTCGCGATGACGACCGGGGGCGGGCCGCTCACGTAGTCCTCGAAGACGGGGGCGCCGTCCGGCTGGACATGGAGCACCGCCCACATGCCTCCCGGTGCCGGGAGGTAGTAGTAGGAGTCCGCGACGCGATCAGTCGCGCGCGGCTCGGTCGCCATCGCCTCGAAGTGCTCCTGTCCCATGCCGGTGCCACCGAGGATGTGCGTCGGGGTCGGATTCGCGACGCTGAATACGGTGACCTGACCGGCGTCCATCGCCTCGAAGTGCTCCTGCCCGACACCGCGATTGGAGAGGATATGCACCGGGGCGATCGACTCGATGTGGTAGGTGGCCGCGTCGTCCGCCGCCGCCATCTGCTCGCAGTGCTCTTGCGCCTTCCCGGTGCAGGTGGCGTCGGCGCTGACCGTGCCGACGGAGGCGAGGGAGAGGAGACCGGCGAGGAGGGTGACCAGGGCGAGTTTGCTGCTGCGTGTCATTGGAGTGCTCCCTTTCCGTGTGGTTGCATGAATCGTTCATGCATCATGGTCACAGGATAGGGAGCGGCGGCGTCCCCGCCTTCGACTGAAAGGGTTATTCAGTGGCGGGCAGATGCCGGGGACATGATACGTCGAATTGATGAGTCGCCGGAATGCGTGATTACCCGCGACTCACGCAAGGCCATGGCGGAGGGCGAAGGCGGTCGCGGCGGCGCGATTGTCGGTGTTCGTCTTCGTGAGGATGTTGCGGACATGGACCCGGACGGTGTGCTCCGAGAGGAAGAGGGTTTCGGCGATGTCGCGATTCGTGCGCCCATCTGCCATCAGTCGGAGGACTTCGACCTCACGAGCAGAGAGACCGGCGGGGTAGGCGGGCGGAACGCTCTTGGTGGTTGCCAACCGTGCCGTGAGCGCGTCGGCACGGGCGAGGGCAGGCTTGGCATCGAGGGGGGTGCAGATAGCGCGGACTTCGTCGAGCAGTGATATGGCATCCGCGGCTTCGCGTTTCGCCGCCCCGCAGTTCAGCGAAAGAGAGCAGGGTGAGGGCACGTTCGTAGGGCGCTTGGCAGGCATCGGCGAGGGCCAGAGAAGTATCCAAATGCGTCGCTGCCTCATCGAAACGTCCCGCATCGGTGTGGAGTTCGCCGAGCAAGCGATGTGTGGCGAGGAGGGCGAGGGGCTGACGCGGCTCGGTGGCACAGGCAAGCGCCTGGGTGGCGTGCTGGTGGGCACGGTTGGCATCGCCCGTTGCCCGATAGTATTCAGCCCACAATGCCTGCCCCTCCGATTGTCCGAGCACCGCGCCGCTCCACGCCAGCCAGCGGTCATGCGCCTCCAGCCAGACGCGGGCGGTGCCGGGGTCGCCCGCGTTGAGAGCAAGCACAGCGGCGAGGCCCTGCATGGTAATGACATCGGCGAACCATGGCATACCGCCCGGCACCGTTGCGTGGCCCGCAGGCAGTGCTTGCTCCACCAATATCTGCGCCAGGTCTACATCACCCTGTGCGTGTGCGAGGGGGCCGAGCGTGCTCTGGGCACGACTCAGATACCCTCCATACCCGCCCACGGAGACAACTGCAAGCCCAATCTCGCGTGCGTCGGCCCAGTCGCCCTCCACCACCATCAGTGGCAGTTGTCCACGCCGTGATGGAAGGCGCGTTTTATGGCTGCGCGACAGCGTATACAAGCGCTCGGCTTCCGCCGCGATCTCCCGCCGCCCGGAGACGTCATCGGCTCGGTAGGTGAGCGCCACGAAGCGGAGTTCGTCGAGCGCGGTGAGGCCGCCTTCGAGGTCATTACCCTCCGCTTGCAACGCCTCCCGAGCAGCGCGATAGGCGTGTCGCGCTTCCTCCACCTCCCCGAACGCCGCGCATGTGAAGCCAAGCCCGCGATATGCGAATCCAGAGATCGTGTGATGGCGCGCCGCAGTCGCCGCCTCGGGAGGCGGCGAGAAAATGCGCGGCGCGAGCGCACGCGCCTCCGCGAAACGTCCCGTATTGGCGAGGTGGTTCAGAAGTAATCCCCACGCATAGAACTCATCGACCGCGCCGTCAAGATTCAATGCCTCGATTCGCGACCGGTCGGCTGCGGACAGATCACCGAGCGCAGCGGCGGCCGCCGCTACTTCTGACAGCCCCTGGCGAATCTCCCATTGCAGGAGTCGATTGCGCCCCTGATTCAAGAGGCTGAAGGCCGCAAGGACGCGGTCCCCGGCAGTGATGGCAAGCCGTTCGGCCTCTTCGAGGTACACGATCCCTTGCCGTGCGTTGTAGAACTTGCTGACGTCCGCGAGACGAAAGAGCAGCCACCCCCGTTCGCCCGCTGGTAGATCCGCCACATCCAGACGCGCAAGGGCAGCCGTATATCGCTCGCTCGCGGTCGGCCACGCCCATGCGCGCCGTGCCCGATCCCCCGCTTGAATGAGCCATTTCGCTGCTCGCGCGTCGCCTGCCTGTTGGAAATGGTAGGCGACAGCGTCCGGGTCGGGATGGGGGAGCGCCGCCACCGCCTCACCGATCTGCCGGTGCATCCGTCGCCGTCGCGAGGGCAGGATTGATTCATACAATGTCTCGCGGATCAGCGCGTGGACGAACCGCGCCTGCGTGCCATCCGGCGTCTCTTCGATCAGATACGCGGCGGTTGCCTGTTCGATGATGACGGAGAGCGCCTCTTCATCCACTGCGGCAATCGCTGCCCAGAGCGTCAGCGGCACTTCCTGTCCGATCACCGCCGCAACGGCGAGCGGATGCTGCGCTTCCTCGCCGAGTCGTGCGAGTCGGCGATCAATTACCTGTTTGAGAGGTGTCGGCACCTGCAGTTCAGCGAGCGTACCAAGTGTCCAGCCATTCCCTATCGGTGCAAGAAGATTTTCGTCCTCGAGCGTGCGAAGCAGTTGGGTGATGAAGAAGGCGTTGCCTTCTGTTCGCGCGTGCAGAGAGGCAACGAGCCGCGCTTGATCCTCGTCCGGCAGGTGATAGCGCGCAACCAGCGTCTGTATTGCGTCGGCGGTCAGGCTGCGCAGGTCGAGGCGGGTTGTAGATTCCGACGGAGAAGTGGTACGGAGGTAGGGGGCGCGCCGGGATAAATGTGGTACACGCTGCCGATGCTGTCGTACAACCCAGTCGTAGTGACTGGGAGGAAAGGTGTTACGACAGATGGAACGCGGCACG
>JBBRLR010000151.1:0-10368 GCA_038231255.1 Thermomicrobiales bacterium
CGCCTCTCCAAGGACTACGAACGACTGCCGGCGGTGGCCGAGGAGATGATCTACGCGGCGATGAGCAGGATCATGCTGCGCCGCTTGGCCTGCACAGCGCACAATACGGTCGCCTGATCACGTTCCCAAACAGTTTCTGAGGTGTACTCCAGCCTCAAAAGAGGCAACGGTTCGGTGATCTAACGACCGAAAAGCTAGTGTTATCGGCACTCAGGATTACTGTCGAGCGAATCCGCTGACTTCTTGGTATTAGGGGGCAAACAGCTTCCAGTGCCCCTCGGACACGACTTCGACGGTGCCGTCGACCACTTTTATCGCGGTCTGATCGTCAATCGCGTACGCCGGACCCGCGATATCGGCGGCCCATCGTTCCGCGTCGGCCAAGGTGTTCTCCGGCAGCATCTCGTGATCCAGGTGCGGGAAGATCGAGAAATCAACCAGCCCCAGCGTCTTATCGCCCCCGGTAGGTGACTTCCACTCGACGAAGTCCTCCCCGATGCGGGGGGTCAGCACCATGCTCCCGGCGCTGAATCCAACGTAGACCGCGCGCAGCGACGGCAGGAGGTCCGCCAGCCCGGATTGCCGCATCCAGTGGCACAGGTACGTCGCCTCGCCGCCATTCACCAGCAGCACGTCAGCATCCTGGACCCAAGGGACCCACCGCGCTTTGTCGATGCTGGGCAGCGCGGTGAGCTCCAGCACGCCCAGGGACTTCCACCCCAGCTCGCACATCGGTTGGGCAGACTGTCCGCTGATGAACCGCCATACCCCGCCAGGACTGGACATGGGTTGCCCGTATGCCGCAGTGGGGATGCAGAGGGCGCTGGCCTCGGCGATCGGCTTGCCCAGGAGACCGACCAGCGCGTCGTGAATGCTCGGGTTGCTGATGCCAGCAGACGTGAGAAGAAGTTTCATGCTGCCCCTCCTTGGCGATAGCGTCGCCCTGCTCGATGCGCTTGTCCCTTACCGTGAATATGACCCCACTACCCGGGAACCGCATGCCGATTCGGCATCGTTGTCTCCTTTAGAGTCAGGCACTGCGACGAGTGTAGCGAACATGCGTTCTTCTGTCCAGCCATTTCGTCCGTACACTGCGGGTGCGTATCGACACGAGGAGCGATGCTTGCCGCGGTGGTGCCCGGCGTGGTTGCCGTGGCGCATAGTCGGGACGCCGGATGACCTTCAACTATTCGGTATCATCCAGTTCCCAAAACGCTAACTGCGGCGAGCGGAACGGGGTTTCGAACAGGTGCGGCTCCTCGACCGCCCACAGGTGCTTCTTGTCCGGTTGGTAGCGGGCGCGATACCACCGCCCGCTCTCGTCGACGGGGCGGGCCGTCCTCCCGGTTCACGGCGACACCCCCAGAAAGTATTCGCCGACCGCCCCGGCGACCTCAACCGGCGCCTTCTTGTCGATCCCGAAATGGTCGAGGGCCGGGAACCCCCGCGTCTCCGAATACGGCAGGACCGCCGCCAGCCGCTCCATCGCCGTGTCGACCCATGCGATCCCGCTCTTCCCGCCGTACATGAGCAGGACACTCGCGGCGACCGCGCGGTAATTCCCATAGCTGCCGTCGAGCCGGGCGACCTCCCGGTGCTCGCGCAGGTTCTCGGGCAGCATGGCCAGCATCCGCCGCCGCTCCTCGGCGCGCAGGAAGAGCCGCAGCATGATCTTCATCAGCCACGGCGGCGCCGCGCGCGCCCGCGCGGGGCCGGTGCCGCGCGTGAAGGCGACGAAGGCGTCGAAGGGCCTGCCCGCGGCGAGCGCCCGCTCGTAGTCGGGCACCCAGTCCATCGCGATCGAGCCGCCGATCGAGACGCCGGGCTCGTAGACGGCGACCCCGGCGAGGGCGGGATTGTCGCGGGCGGCCTCCAGGGCGACGAGCCCGCCGTAGCTGTGGCCGACGAGGAAGCGCGCGCCGGTCTCCCGTAGCACGGCGAGGACGTCCTGGCGCTCCTTCTCCATGCCGTAGGCGTCGCCCTGTGGGCCGCTGCGACCCCTGCCGCGGCGCTCGATGGTGTGGACAGTGAAACGGGCGGCCAGCGCGCGTGCGAAGGCGGCGTAGTCGTCGGCCGTCGAGAGCGCGCCGGGGATGACCAGGACACCCTGCCCGGCGCCCACGGTGAGATAGCCGATTGCCGTCCCGTCGGCGGAGCGGACGGTGGGGGATGGGTCGATGGGGATGTTCGTGTTGCTGTGGGTCATGGTGTTCCCTCCCCGTTCGTCGTCGCGAGGGCGCGGTAGATCCGCCCGGTGAGTTCGTCGTAGTGCCGGGCGTCGACGCCGGCGGCCGCCATCAGCCGGTCGTAGCGCGCGTTCATCAGATCCCTCCCCTCCGCGACGAGCGCCTCCCCGCGCGGGGTAATGCTCACTAGGCGCTTCCGCCCGTGCTCCGGGCTGGGGGCCGTCGTGACGTAGCCGTCCTTGGCGAGCTGGACGAGCATGGTGCTGACGGCCGGGTCGCTGTAGCCGAGGGCGACCGCCAGTTCGTGCTGGGTGACGATGCCGCAGTGATGCAGGACGAGCAGGAAAAGGGCGCGCTTGTAGGAGATGCCCAGCCGGGCCTGCAGCAGCGTGTCGGCGGCGCGGTCCAGCTCGGAGACCAGTTTGTGCAAGAGATAGGCGGGCGCATCCTCGATCATAGTCTTAACTCCTTCATATTAGGAGCTTAACAAGCCGACCGGGGTTTGGCAAGGGCCCGGGGTTGACGCCTTCCCGAGCGGGGGTGCCGATAGGGGTCACTGCACGAAACGGACAAATCGTACGCCATGGCGGCAAAGCCGAGAAGCGCGATGAAGAGCGCGCGCGAGACTGTCCAGCTGGGTTCCACCCAAACCTGACAGATTCCTGCGCATTGCTCGTCGCCTCGAGAGACGCGACGACGGAACCGGCGTGTACGATAAGAGCACGATTTTCCCTCCTGGCCGGCTCTGCGCACATGCACTTAGCGGGCTTTATCGCCAATCCCCCCCCCCCGCTGAGCGCCTGCGCGAGGTCCTGCGCAAATGCCTCGTCGGATTGCTCGAAGATTTTCCCGCCCATGAAGCCACGCAGGAAGGCCCGCTGGAAACAGGCCCCGAGGAGCAACGCCGCAGCGGCCTCGGGGCTCGCGCCCTGCGATAGTCGCCCCGTGTGCTGTTCGGCGCGAATGTACGCCGCGACCGCGTCGATGGCCCGATGGGGACCGGGGTCGCCCCTGCTCCGCCCCTCCCGATGGCGGGCCAGCAAATCAGGTTCGGAGAAGATTGCGGCCATCAGCGGGATCAATTGCTCGTAGAAGACGACCGCCCTGCCCGCCAACTCGGCGAGGTTGCCGTGCATGGTCCCGCGCCCGACCCAGTCGGGGAGCTGTTTGAGCGTGGTGATGAACTCCGGCATCCGCTCCTGCAGGACGCACAGCAGAAGCGCATCCTTGTCGCGGAAGTGCTTGTACAAGGTGGCCTCGGAGAAGCCGGCAGCGCGGGCGATCTCCCGGGTCGTCGCACGGGCGAGTCCCCGCGTATGCATGAGTTCCACAACGGCGTCGAGAATCCGGTCCCGCGTGCTCTCCAATGCTCCCCCCTTGACAGGTAGTAAGTACTCGCTTACACTCGCATGGCGAGTGAGTACTTACTCATTATCGAATCAATCCACACGTTGTCAAGTGATGGCCAGGGGCACACCGAGACGAAAGGGGGAAACGGTGCCAATGGCCTCTTCCGCAACCAGTCGCCGACCCGATTGCTGCTAGTTGGTTACATCAGTGTATCGCCAGCATCCCATCTACAGGTGACACAGTGATAAGGAGTAGAAAGATGACCGGACCCGCGCACAAAGCCATCATCCATCGCCTGTACGACGAAGTATTCAATCAAGATCGCCTCGATGTCGCGGACGAACTGGCGCGCCCCGACTTTGCCATCCACGACCGCGCCAGCGATCAATCCGTCGGCCCCGACGCCATCAAGGCGACGCAGCGGAGACTGCGCGCGGCATTCCCCGACCTCCAGATCCACATCGAGGACATGGTCGCGGAAAATGACCGTGTCGCCGTGCGGTGGATCATGCGCGGCACCCAATCCGGCGAGTTCATGGGGCGCCCCGCCACCGGTCAGCCGGTGGAGCAGCACGCCATCGTCATCTTCCGTTTCGACGGCGATCGACTGGCCGAGACCTGGCCGGTCGTCGCGAATGCACGGTAAACGGATGATACCCCAGAACGCGGAGGAAGCGCGCCCGATGAGGGCCGCGACATTCGAAAGACAGCGGGTAGAAACGGGCGGCGATGAAACGGGGTATTCCATCTACGCACGGGCCGGAAGTCGACGTTGCCTCTCCGTCCCGCGAGTCGCCCCCGACACCCCTGATCGAGCCAGACGTCCGGTCGCACGATGAGGAGGTCTTACGCGATGGATGCAACCGAGCAGATCCGGCAGGTCGTTGGCGCGTGGCCGGATGTTACCGAGGGCCCCGCCCGGTTCGGCGGCGTCGGCTTCCGGGTCAACGGCCAGGAGATCGGCCACCTTCACGCCGGCATTGTCGCCGATTTTCGCTTCCCGGCGGCAATCGGCGCGCTGCTCGTCCGCGAGGGGAAGGCGCGTCCCCATCATACCGTGCGCGATAGCGGCGCGGTCAGCTTGCCCATCCACGACAGGGACGCTATCGCCGACGCGCTGGCGCTCTTCTGCCTCGCCTACGACCTCGCGGTTGCTTCCCGGGGCGCGTGCGATCATGCGACCGGCGGGGAACGGCAGATCGACAACGGCTAATGCCTCCCGAGTATCGGCGACGGATGCGCATCCGCCTCCGTCGCCCAATCGTCCGGAACGTCACACAAGAAACATAGTGCTACGGCCGCGACGACGGTAGACGGCCTCAGCATTGCTTTGCCCGATGGAGGGTTCAATGACAGGCTTCACCCGCTGGGTCCTTCGCCACAAACTGATCGTCGCACTGTTCTGGGTGGGCATGACGGTTATCGGCATGATCACCGTCTCCCGCTCAACCGCCGCCCTCTCCAAACAATTTAGCGAACCCGGCCGCGAGGGGTACGAGACGAACCAGACAATCCTCCGAACGTATGGCACGGGCGGTCGCATCCCGCCCGCCCTGCTTGTTGTCGCGCTCCCGGACGGCACGACCGTTGATTCGCCCGGTATTCCCGACCAACTGACCGGCGCATTTGCCAGAATTACTGCAGCGGTGCCGGGCGCACGCGTTGCCTCCTATCCGTCAACCGGCGACCGCGCCTTCGTCTCTGCGGACGGACGAACGACGTTCGCCCTCGTCGACCCCCCGATCAGCCCCGCAGGGTTCGAGGATGGCAGTCGGGGTTTGCACGCGATTGAGGGGGCAACACGCGACGTCCGCATCGCGGGCGCGCCTGTTCACGTCAGCGGCACACTGGCGCTCAGCAGCGGCGGTGCCGGGGGCGGCGTGAGTGTCCTCACGGAGTCCCTCGTCGGTGGCCTCGGTGCGCTCGTCATCTTAGCCTTCGTCTTTGGTTCGTTCCTCGCGATCGTCCCCATGCTGATGGCGGTCGCCACGATCATGGGGACGTTCCTCATCGTCTGGGGCATCACAACGGTCACCGCCGTCTCCTTCATCGTCGAGTTCCTCATCGCCCTGATCGGGCTCGGCGTCGCGATCGACTATTCGCTCCTCGTCGTCGTCCGCTGGCGCGAGGAACGCGCCGCAGGGCGCGAGAACGAGGATGCCGTCCGGTGCGCGATGGGGACCGCCGGGATGGCGGTCGTGCATAGCGGCTCGACGGTGGCGGTGGGGCTGCTTTCGCTGATCGTCCTGCCCGTGCCGTTTCTGCGCAGCGTCGGTTTCGGTGGCATGCTGATCCCGCTCGTCAGCGTTGTGGCGGCGATCACGCTTCTGCCCGTTCTCCTTGCCACGGTTGGGCCGTGGCTGGATTGGCCGCGCACGCGCCGCCCGAGCGGCACGAGCCGATCCTGGATGGGATGGGCGCGAATGGTCGTGCGCCACCGGTGGATCGCCGTCGGCGCGGCCCTGCTCATCCTCGGGGCACTCCTGGTCCCCGCGTTCCTGCTCAACCCCGGCGATCCGCAGGCCGATTCTCTCGCCCAAGCCGGCGATGCACGGCAGGGATTAACCGCGCTTGAGCGGGCAGGGATCGGCGCCGGTGTCCTCACGCCGATAGAGGTGCTGGTGAAAGGAGCCGAAGCCGATGCGGTGGCGGCGCGCCTCGCCCGAATCAGCGGTGTGCGGACGGCCATCGCCCCGGCAGGCGCGGCGTGGCGCCGTGCGGACACGGCGCTGATCACCGTCCTCCCCACGGTGGACGCGAACTCCAGCGCGGGGCGGGACATCCTTGATCGTGTGCGAACCGCCGCTCACGCGGGGCCCGAGCGCGCCCGGATCGGCGGCAGGGTCGCGGAAAGCGCGGACTTCGTCTCGGCCGTCTACGGCAACTTCTCACTGATGGTCGCCCTCGTCGCCTGCATCACCTTCCTGCTGCTCGTGCGGGCCTTCCGCTCGCTCCTGCTCCCCCTCAAGGCGGTGCTGCTCAACTTCCTCTCCGTCGGCGGGGCGTGGGGCATCCTCGTGCTCGTTTGGCAGCGAGGGTACGGATCGAAGCTGATCTGGGGTATCGACGCGACCGGGGCGATCACCATCTGGGTGCCGGTGATGGCCTTCGCCTTCCTCTTCGGCCTGTCTATGGACTACGAGGTCTTTATCCTCGCCCGGATGCGCGAGGAATATGACCGCACGGGCTCCACGGACGAGGCGATCGTCGAGGGCATTGGCCGGACGGGTCGCCTCGTCACCTGCGCGGCCTTGATCCTCACGCTCGCGTTCGTCTCGCTCGCGTCCGCCCCCGTGACGGACATCAAGGTCTTCGCGACGGGACTGGCGGCGGGCATTCTGCTCGACGCGACGGTGATCCGCGCGCTCCTGGTGCCCGCGCTGGTCTCGCTGATGGGGCGGTGGAACTGGTGGCTGCCGACGCTGCCCGCTCGGCTGCTCCGTGTCAGCCCATCCTCCCTCGTTCGCGAGCCGCACCATGCGTCACCGGGCACTGCATCGAGCGAACTGTGACGAATCGCCGCCGTACCTGGCACCCGTTTCCCCTGCTTGGGGCCAACCGCTGATCTGTCGCGCATGCGGAAGGAGCGACAGCAAGGGTCGGAAAGCCCGCTGCCGCCGGAAGGAGCGTATCGCATGAAGGATTTCATCACGAGGATACACTGCGGTCTCGCGTATCTCACGTTCGCCGCAGTGGTCGCACAGTTCTTCCTCGCCGGCCTCGGGGCCTTCGGGGTCTCGGGCTATGCAGCACACATGCTGGTCGGCTCATTCGTCGGGCTGTCGGCACTGCTGCTGCTGACGCTCGCGCTCGCGGGGAGGCTCGGGGGAGCCACGCTGCGGCTGTCGGCGGCACTGTTCGCGCTGACCCTCCTCCAGTACGCACTCCCGCGCGGCCCGGCCGTGGTCGCCGCCCTTCACCCGCTCAATGCGGTGCCGATCCTCTTCGTCGCGCAGCGCTTAGCGTTGCGCACGGTGGGAGCGGGTGACCACGACCGGGCCGCGCCGCGCACATCAATCAGCCAATGAATGAGTAGATCACTCTCCCGACCCCGCGAGCATCATTCCCGCTTTCGGATCATCGCCACCGCTCGGGGCGATGTCATGGGCACATATGTACTGTCAAAAGGAGTTCACGATGAATGCACCCATGGTACAGGCAGTGACTGATGATACGGCATTCGCGACGCTCTCGGTCGCCCGCACCGCGCTCCTGACCACGTTCCGCCGCGATGGCTGCGGCGTCGCCACGCCGGTCGGTATCGGCATCGCGGATGGCAAAGCCTATTTCACGACGCGTGAAGGCACGGGGAAAGTGAAGCGGATTGCCCGCGATCCGGAGGTCGCGCTCGCGCCCTGCACCTACCGTGGGCGGGTGACCGGCACGGTGATCGCGGGGATGGCTCGCCGCCTCGAAGGTGACGAGGCTGAGCGCGGACGTGCGGCGCTGTATGGCACCATCTGGCGGCGACTCTTCGGCCAATTATGGGTGCTGATCGCCCGGCTGTCCGGCGCGAAGGATCGGTGGGTCATCTACGAGGTGTCGCCGATCCCCGACGCACCGGCGCAGCGCGAGAGCCGACGTTGATCGTTGCTGGTTCGACCGACTCCTCGTCCGCCGTCAATTCGCCCGATAGCGGCATCGTGTTTAGGTGCCTGATCCACGCCCACACCGTCGTGCGCACATGCCAACGCGTATTGTCCCATGCCAACAGGAGGGCGACTTTGCCTGTCATTGTCGGCTTGGTTTAGGGCGAGGGCGCCGACACCGCTCGGCAACTCGTCGAACAGGGGAGTGTATTTGCCGGGGGTCGCCATTGGCGCGCGGCGTGTAGAGAAGGCGAGAGTTCGTTGCTGCGCCGTCATGAGCCTTTCTCCTCGCTCAAGCGTTGCGCGCGCGGGGCTCGTCCATCGTTGCTCGTTGCCCTCGCGTTCCCGGCGTAGACGGCGAGCATGCGCTCCAGTTCCTCGGTGAGTGCCGCGCGCCACTCCGCCGGCTCGATCAGTTCTGCGCCTGGACCGAGCCAGCGCAGCAACTCGATGACGATATCCTGGCGCGATTGGCCGAAGATCATCGTCACGCGACCATCACGCTCTGGCGTGAAGATGGCGTGCTGATAGTACCAGTCGAGCCGGAGGCGATCTGCCTGCTCGGGGGTCATGGCGATGCGCACCGGATGTGTCCCGGACCAACGGGCGATCGCCGTGGTGAGCCACGCGCGATCCAGATAGCCGCGTACATCGAAGGGCGGACGCTCCCGCCGCGCCTCGCCCATGAACCGGATTGCCAGCGCACGATCGGCGCGCCATGTCCGCAGTTCGGCCTCGTCGTCCGCCAGCCGACCAACCAGATACCATTTGTTGCGGTCCGCGAATATGCCGACGGGCTCTACGACGTACGTCCGCGCCTCGGGGCGCGCGGGCGACCAATAATCGAGCGAGACATCCATGGGGCGCAGGATCGCCCGCAGGAAGGCGTCGATGGCGTCCCGCTCCTGCCCGCGCGCCGCTGCCGTATCCATCTCATGGCGGTCGGACGGACGGAGGTGGAATGCCGACGGCGCAGCGCGCTCGAAGCCGACGATGCGCGGCAGGTCCGCAAGCGTGTCCCGCAGCCGCTGGGGCACAGCGGCGAGCAACTTCGCCTCGGCGATCGCCAGTCCGCCCGCGAACGGCTGCGTGCGGACGGCCCGCAATGCGGAGAGCCCCACCATTAGCGCGACCGCCTCCTCCTCGGAGAACATGATCGGCGGGAGCAGGTAGCCCGCCAAGAGCCGGAAGCCGCCGCCACGCCCCGGTTGCGCGACGACGGGGACGCCCAGCGCGCTCAATACCTCCATGTCGCGATACAGGGTGCGCAGCGACACCTCGAAGCGCGCCGCCAACGTCACGGCGGAGACGGTTTCCCCGCCGCTCAGTTGGAGCAGAATGCCGAGCAAACGATCCCAACGCCGCATGGAGACAAACTCCTGTCGCAACTCGTCATCCACCGGGCAATCATCGCAGCCACCGACCCGCTGCCCGTCGCAGGGCGCAGCGCCTACCACGACGATTATTGCGTAGTGTAATCCGGAAACCCTGACACCACGTTGGCAGGTTCTCGCTGCTACGGTATGCGCAGTTATCGCCGTCGACTAACTAGACAAGGGAGGGCCACCATATGCAGACCGACGCCGCAGTCAGCACCGACCTCGATACCCTGCGTGACCTGAATGGTGACTATATCCGCTCCGTGCAACTGGGGGACGTGCGCCGGTTCGATGAGATCCTGGCCGAGGACTTCCTGTGCAGCAACCCCGACGGCACGCTGGTCGATCGGGGCGCATTCTTGGAGCAGACGGCGCGCCCCGTGACGATCGCGAATCTCGAGGCCCACGATGTCAAGGTTCGCCTGCTGGGGGACTACGCGATCATCCACGCGCGGACCAGCTACACCGCGTCGGGTGGCCGGCCGGGGGCCAGCCGCTACACAGATGTATGGGAGCGCCGGGATGGGCGCTGGCTCGCCGTCTCGGCCCACATCACCCGCTACTGACGAGTGCGCCGCAGAAGTAGGTAGCAGGGCGAGAGAGCATCCGCGCCGCGACGTGGATTGCGTCGATTTGGGGGCTGATGAACAGTTCTCAAGGGAAGATGAGAGGATCGAACATGTACAGGACGCGGCGAGTTGCGCCGGGACAGCGCAGGCGGGTGCCTTTTGTGGCGCTTCTGCTCGTTTTGCCACTCCTGCTCGCCGCATGCGGCGGTGGAGCGGCGACAGACAGGCCGCCAGTGGTCACTCCAACGACGACCGGGGGCGGCACGAGCGCCCTGCAGCCGACGGCCGGTGCGAC
>JBBRLR010000152.1:0-10100 GCA_038231255.1 Thermomicrobiales bacterium
AGGTACCCATCGAGATGGAGATGCACATCGCGCTGCGCCCCCGGTGCACCCCTATTGTCGCAGGTTCGCCGTCAGGGTCGTCATCCCTGCCGCCGCGCTTCCGCCAACACTTCAACAACGGTGAGCGACTCGTTGCGCACCCCGTCTGCTCCTGATTGGCCCGCGCCTCATCCCCGCAAAGGAACGCCTTGAAGCGCTCTGCCAGCTGCTTCGTCCTCGAGGACAATCGTCGTAAAGGTTTTGCTTGCGGAGCGATCCCCCATCCAATACCCGGCGACGAAGCCCGGGATCTGGCTGACCATCGGGACGAGCCGCTCGTGCAGCACCCGTTGCTGCTCTTCCCAGCGACTTGCGTCCATGCTCCAGACACCGATCACCGCATACCTGCCCACGGACATTGTTCCCCTATCGGCTCCCTACTCCCGAGCGGCGCGGACGTCGCCCCGGACGGGGATCAGCCGCGCGGGTCGTAGTCGGGCGGGTGCTGCACGAACCCGGTGTTCGGCCGTGCCCCCGCCTCCCGCGCCGGGGTGCGGCGATGCGGGCAGGGAAGCTCGCGGCAGTTGAGGATGCTGCCCGGCGCGCGGAGATAGGCGACCTCCCGGCACAGGGTCTCCGTCCCCATCGCGATCGCCTCGTACTCGCTCCACCGCATCATGCCGCACACCGTGTCGGTGGCGGGGTTGATCGACCACTCCGTCGCCCGCACCCCGGCGATCCGGGCGCACGCGGCGGCGCACTCGTCGCACAGGAGCTGTCGTTCGTCCATGGATAATCCCTCCGCTCGTATCGTGATGATCTGCACATTCATCGCTCACTCCTCGTTTCTCCACCCGGTTCATCCGTTGCGCGGCCCCGCTGTATCGGCCGTTCGCCCTACCTCCTCCCCATGCGGTCCCACCTGGTCACTCGTTTGAGTGTGCGCGGCTGCTGTTGTCCCGATTACCGAATGTGGGGGCCGGGGTCGTCGACATAGGGAAGGACCAATGACGGATCCCCATCGGCGGCTGCATCTCCGTACGGCTCGGTGAGCGAGACGATCCCGACGTCCAGCCAGGCGCCGCCGTCCGACAGCTCTTCCCGCATCCACGCGCCCGTCGAGAGCCAGCGGTAGCAGGTGGGGAAGCCGACGGGCGGATGCGTGCACAGCCGGTGTCTGCCACGTGCCGAGACGAGATCAGGGTGCACGCCGCCGGGTACGGCGCCGCCGAGTGCCAGCACGGTGAGCAGCAGGGCGGCGCACACCAGCCGGCGTCGCCGCCCGAGCCGGGCCGTCAACCGGCGCTCCGCCGCCGGGTCGTCCCGCAGGCAGAGGCGCGGGATCGCCAGCAGGGCGCAGCACCAGCAGGTCGTGGCGGCGGCGACAACGGCGAGCATCGCTCACACCGTCGCCAGCAGTCGGACGAGCGCAGCGGCCGTCGTCGCGACGATCGCGGCGGCCACCATCCACTGCTGCCGCCCGGCGAGCCGCGCGAAGACGAGGTCGGCGAGTTCGTCGGCCGGTCGCGGCCGGTGCGGCGTTGCCAGGAGGGCGGAGAGCCACAGCGCGCCCGCGATGGAGCCGACAATGGGAACAAGCGAACCGATGATCACCCTACCTCCCACTCTCCATCTCCCGCCCCGGCGTCAGCGTCGTCGCATTTCCGATACGCGCTACCGGTGCAGCGACGCTCCCGTGTTGTACGGAGCGGGGCACGCTAGTCCTGGACCCACGTGCCGTCCGACCGAGCAGCCGGGAGTAGACCAACTCCTCCACCTCGTTGCCGAAGGCCGGCCTGCGGGGAGCGGCGAGGAGCGCGCAGGCCCAGCAGGTGAGCGGGATGATGGCGTACGCGAACATCGGCGATCTCCTCCTGTGCGGTGAATGCGGCCGGCCACTTGTACTAACTGAACGCCGGGGCGAAAGCGATTGGGGGAGCGGGAGTGGTGTACCGCCCACGATAGGTCACGGCGCGGGGCGCCGCATCGGGTGAATTACGTATTTCGCGGCACGCGAACGGGACACACAGGGGACGGCGATGGCGTGACTTACCCAGAACGTATCAGGTTCGTTGGTGTCGGAAAGCGTAGGCGGTCGCTTCGGCCTTGCTGTGCGCACCGGTTTTCCGGTAGAGGTTCTCGATGTGCCGGTTCACGGTGCGGATGCTGATGAAGAGGGTGGCCGCGATCTCCTGATTACTCTTGCCCGCCGCTTCGTCAGATTTCCCAATGGTGGAGAGGAGGACGGACTCCCAGAGGCGAGTTGTGCCATGATGTCTATCTAGGGTCTACCTCAGCCTGATGTCAGGCATGCCGATCTCCGCGCGTCAGAATAGACTCCTCATTCCTCTTTCTTGACAGCTGCTCCTGAACCTTATAGACTCTATCTTGACAGATGGAGGATATGCAACGATGAATGGACAACGCATCGGCTACGTCCGGGTCAGCTCCCTCGACCAGAACCCGGATCGCCAGCTCGAACAGATTCCCGTCGACCGCACCTTCACCGACAAGGCGTCGGGGAAGGATATCGCGCGTCCCCAGCTCGACGCCCTCCTGCGCTTCGCCCGCGATGGAGATACGGTGGTCGTGCATAGCATGGACCGCCTGGCCCGCAACCTCGATGATCTCCGCCGGATCGTGCGGCAACTCACCGGGCGAGGCATCCGCGTCGAGTTCGTCAAGGAGGGGCTGACCTTCACCGGGGAGGACGCGCCGATGGCGACGCTGCTCCTGAGTGTGATGGGAGCGTTCGCCGAGTTCGAGCGGGCGCTGATCCGCGAGCGGCAGCGGGAGGGGATCGCCTTGGCGAAGCGGCGGGGGGCATATCGGGGGCGGAAGAAGGCGTTGAATGGGGAGCAGCGGGCGGAGTTGCGCCAGCGGGTGGCGGCGGGGGAGGGGAAGGCGGCGGTGGCGCGGGGGTACGGGATCAGCCGCGAGACGCTCTACCAGTACCTGCGCGCGGCGGAGTAGCTGAGACGGGGCGATCACGCGCCGGCGGGGCCGGGCGCGGGGACTGCGGATTGGTGAACACGGCATGTATCCGTCCCCAACGAAAACGGTCGACGATGCGGGCCGTTCATCGCCGCATGAAGGGAGCGCGGGGCGGGTGACGAGCCATGGACGGCAGCGGAAAGTGGTGCACAGAATACACCCATGTGTCCGTACTCGTGACTGGGAATCAGCGCCACAAGGAACAATTGCAAACGGTGGTCTCCCTACTACCGCTTCTATCGCCATGGCCGATACATCCGCGTCCTACTACTAGCAGACTCGGGAAGGGCTGAACATCGTCAAGAGGTCAGGTCAACTCGACTCTTTATCGCCGCGTACATGGGAAAGGTGATGGACAATCGAAGACCGTATCGCGTAGTCTATCATCGTCCACCGAGATGGGACGGCTCCAGGGACCAATCAGGCCGTCCGTCGGTCATGCCTCGACGAGGAGATGGAGGAGACAACAATGTCCGCAGTGAAATTCGGCTGGATCACGCCGATGGTCGGCCCGCCGGAGAGCGATTTCCTGCCGTTGGCGATCTACCAGGAGCGGCATATCCTGCCGACCGCGATGGAGCACTTCGATTCCCTCTGGGCCTGCGACCATTTCTATGGCTTCCAACGCCCGACCGATCCCTTCCTGGAAGGGTGGACGGCACTTACCTGGCTGGCCGCCAAGTTCCCGAAGGTGCAACTCGGCCATCACGTCCTCGGGCTCGGCTACCGCAACCCGGCGCTGACCGCGAAGATGGCGGCGACCCTCCAGACCCTCAGCGGCGGTCGTTTCATCCTGGGGATCGGGGCCGGCTGGCGCGGCGAGGAGTATCGCTACTACGGCTACGACTTCCCCCGCGCGTCGGTGCGGATCGCCCAACTGGACGAGGCGGTCCAGCTGATGCGCCGGATGTGGACCGAGGAGGCGGCGAGTTTCGCCGGCACGTACTTCACGATCGAGACGGCCTATGCGCCCCCGCGCCCGGAACCGACCCCGCCGGTGCTGATCGGCGGCAAGGGCGAGCAGTTGATGCTGCCGCTGATCGGGCGACAGGCGGACCTGTGGAATGTCAGCGATTCGGGCGGCCTGGAGGTCTATCGGCGGCGACGCGACATCGTCCATCGGAGCGCCGAGGCGGCCGGGCGCGACCCTGCCGCGATCATCCTGACCGTCACCCACGAGGCCCCGCTGCCGCAGACGAGCGAGGAGTCGGAGCGGTGGGTTGAGAAGCTCCGGGCCTGGTCGGCGGAGGGTGTCGGCCACTTCCTGCTCGATTTCGGCCACGTCACCGCCACCGAACCGGTGATGCGGTTCGTCGAAGAGGTGATGAC
This sequence comes from Thermomicrobiales bacterium, assembly GCA_038231255.1. Taxonomy (GTDB): domain Bacteria; phylum Chloroflexota; class Chloroflexia; order Thermomicrobiales; family JALYUS01; genus JALYUS01. The sequence goes on from JBBRLR010000152.1 coordinate 4,303, forward strand.
GCCGCTGCGAAAAGCGTGACACGAGGGAGGTGAGCGGGGTGCAGAGCGGCGGGGTCCACATGCCAACGCTGCCGGTGCGCGCCTATCGCCCCGCATAGTTCGGTCGCCCGCTGCTCGCGCGATTCCTGCTGTACGCCCTCATGCTCGCGCTCGTTTCGTGGTCCTTTGCCCGTAGCCCGGCGCTTTTCGGCTGGCTGGGGCACGGACGGCACCGGGGCACTCCATCCGTTCGGCGCTCTTCTTCGGGGTATTCGTGAGTGGCGTCACTATCTGGTCGTGGCGGCGGAAGACGACGCTCGTCATCGCGCCGGCCGGGGTGAGCTGCGACATGCCGGGGATTGGGGTCGATGTCCTATGGGAGGAAGTCGCGGGGACGGCGGCGTGGCGCGGCAGGAGACCCTGGCAGCGCGGTGACGGCCTCCTGTTGCGCGACGTGCGCTGGGAGATGCTCGGCGCGCAGGCGCACAATCCCGCCGGCGCGTCGTTGCAGGGGCGCGTCATCCCGCTCGATCTGTTCGATGCGCAATGGCGCGCGGGGCGATCGGTGACGATATACGCTGCTACGCGCCGCATCTCCGACGCGACGAGTCCATGCCACGAAGGGGATGACGCGGTATCTGAGCCACGTCCTCTCGCCCGACTCGACAGCCTGCTCAGCGAGAAAGACGCCTAAAGCCGTTTATCAGGCAATGGTCGGCCGACGCTCGAGCAAGCGGACGAGCATGCAGGAGTGGCACGGGATGTCCTCGCCGCTTGTGTTCCCGCACCGCCGGTGCGATGCTGTGAACGTCCATGTATCCCCGCCGATCGGAGGAGGGACCTATGCAACCCGTCTCGCCCGACGAGCGCCACTGGCGCCACGCGCCCCGCTGGGAGGCCGTCCTCGCCGCCCTCGCGATCGCCGCCGCCTACGCCCTGCTGCGCGACGACTTCCGTCTCGGCCCCCCCTGGCTGATGTTCCCCCTGCTCCTCCTCTTCCTCCTCCCCCTCAACGTCGCCCGCTACCTCGGCAACTACCGCCTCGTCCGCGCCCTCGGCTTCGCCCTCTCCGCCTTCGTCACCGCCGCCCTGATCGCCAGCGTCGTCCTGCTCGTCGCCCGCCTGCCGGGCGGCAAGACCACCTCCTCCCTCCTGCTGCGCGACGGCGGGCTCCTGTGGGGCGCGAATATCCTCGTCTTCGCCCTCTGGTACTGGGAGATCGACTGCGGCGGCCCGCACGCGCGGCATGTGAAGCGGTACACGAGCACGGACCTCCTCTTCCCGCAGTTCACGACGCCCGATGCGGCCGAGTCGAACTGGTCGCCGCGCTTCCTGGACTACCTCTTCCTCTCCTTCAACACGAGCGCGGCGTTCAGCCCGACCGATACGCTGGTACTCTCCCGCCCGCCGAAGGTGCTGATGATGGTGCAGTCGTTGATCTCGATCGTGGTCGTGGCGGTGCTCGTCTCGCGCGCGATCAACACGCTCGGTTCGTGAGCGGGGAAGATCGGCGGAGGAAGGGAGGGGACATGAGGGACGGTCGCGCGGGACGCCTGATCGCCGCGCTCCTCATCGGGGTCGCGGCGGGCAGCCTTGTCCTGACGACCGCCGCGATGGTCCTCGTGGGATGCGGCGCAGTCGCCGTCATGCCCGCGCACGGCTATCGGGTCGGCAGTCTCCTGGCCGGCCTGCTCAGCCTCCTGGCGGGCAATGCGGTCGCGCGTTGGGCCTACCGACGGGGCGAACGCTGACACTGATCGTGACCGGGAGAGAGAACAACCTCCCTCCCCGCCGGGTAGTTCCTTGCCCGGTCAAGAAAGAGCCGGTGACCCCCATCGTGCGAGCTGTCAGCAAAGCGCGAGTGGGACACTACTCTGACGTTCGTCGCCGGGTATCCCTGACATCGGGTTTGGGTAGACCCCAGATGGACATTGCGTCACGCGCGGGAACGCATTACACTCCGCAGTCGTCTTGGCTTCTCCATCTACTATCGCTGGGTGTCGGCGAATGCGTGGATGCGGGAAGAGCCGGACAGCGAAGGGAATTGGCTGGACAGCGGGATCGTCGCGCTCGCGGAGGCGTACGGGGGCGAAACGAGCGATGCGAACCCTCCGTTGGGCGCCCCGTACATCGAGGATCCGAAGGCCAACATCCCCCGCTAGAACGACGCTGCAGGGGGTGAGGCTCTTTCAAGAACACATATGCCCGGTCCCAACCCGTACTGTGGGCATAAATAGATTGCGCCGCTATGCTATACTCCAACTGTTGTAGACCAGATACAGTTCTCCCGTCGCCCTCTTCCCGCCCGATGCAAGGAAACAGATGGCACCTCCCGAACGCTTCCCCGCCGCCCCGCTCCTTGTCGGCCGCGAGCGCGAGCAAGCCATACTCCGCGAGGCGTTGGATGGCGCGCTCAATGGGCGAGGGGGCCTCGTGCTGATCGGCGGCGCCGCGGGGATCGGCAAGACGACGCTCGCCCAAGCGCTTTGCCGGGAGGCCACCGACCGAGGCGCACGGGTACGCGTCGGGCGCTGCTACGACCTGACGGAGACGCCGCCCTACGGCCCGTGGGTCGAACTCTTCGGACACGAGGGCGCGCAGACGGACGCGCTGCCCGCCCTGCCCGCCCTTCCTGCGGCCCAGTGCGACCACGGTGCCGCCCCCGAGGTCGGCAGCCAGCCCGCACTCTTCCGCGACACGATGGACTTCGTCGCCGCCCTCGCGGCGCGCACCCCCACGCTCCTCCTGCTCGACGATCTGCACTGGGGCGATCCCGCCAGCCTCGATCTGCTGCGCTTCCTCGCCCGCTCGCCCGCCCGCCTCCCGCTCCTGATCGTCGCCACCTATCGCGCCGACGAATTGACGCGCCGCCACCCGCTCTATCAACTGCTCCCGACGCTGGTCCGGGAATCCGCCGCCACCCGCCTCGATCTCCGGCCCTTCGAGGCCGATGACCTCCGCGCGCTGATCGCGGGTTTGTATCGGCTCACCGAGGCCGATGCCACGGCCCTCGCGGCGCATCTGCTGCCCCGTTGCGAGGGCAATCCTTTCTTCGCGACCGAATTGCTGCGTGCCCTGGAGGACGAAGCGACGCTGACGCGGGGGGACGACGGCTGGCGCGTCGGGCCACTGACCCGCCAGCAACTGCCGCCGCTCCTGCGACAGGTGATTGACGGGCGGCTGGCGCGCCTCGGCGAGGACGCCCGGCAACTGCTGGCGGTCGCGGCGGTGATCGGGCAGGAGTTCCGCCTCGCGGATTGGGCGGCCGCTGCGGAGGTTGACGAGGAGGTGGTGCTGGTTATCGCCGATCGCGCGATCGAGATGCACCTGGTCGAGGAGATGGCGGACGGCGCGCGGGCGCGCTTCGCCCACGCCCTGATCCGCGAAGCGCTCTACGCCGGGGTGCCGCCCTCCCAGCGGCGGCGCATCCACCGGCAGGTCGCGGCGATCCTGGCGGCGTCGCCCGCGCCCGACCCGGATGCGGTCGCCCACCACTTCCGGCAGGCGGGCGATCGGCGCGCGGCGGGGTGGCTCGTGCGGGCGGGCGAACGGGCGCAGCGGGCGTACGCGTGGGTCAGTGCGATCGAGCGCTACGAAGCGGCAATCGCGCTGCTCGACGCCGACGGGACCGACGCGCAGCTTCGCGGGTGGCTGCACTACCGCCTGGCGCGGCTACGGCGCTTCGACGACCCGCGGGGAGGACTCGCCGCGCTCGCCGAGGCCGCCCGCATGGCGACCGAGGCGGCCGACGGCTGGTTGGCGGCGAATGTGCTGGCCCAGCAAGGCTTCCTGCACATGCTGACGGGCGACTTCGCCCGTGGCTTCCCCGTGTCGGAGGCCGGCATCGCGGCGCTCGAACACGAGAGTGTACACGCGGAGGCGCCGCTCGCTGCCCAGGATACGATTAGCGCGGCGCTCGCCCGCAGCGCGCTGATCGTCTGGCTCCCGTACGCCGGGCGGTTCGCCGAGGCGCGGGCGCGCGGTGAGCGCTACCTCGTCGAGGAAGAGGAAGAGGAGGAGGAAGGGGAAGCGACGGGCCGCGGCCGGGGTGAGATCTTCACCGCCCTCGCGTGGGCCTACGCCGCCGCGGGGGAACCGGCGGAGGCGGCACACTTCTTCGCACGGTCGAATCAGTGGTACCGCGCGGCGGAGAATCACAATCGTCTCGGCTGGGCATACCTCGAAGAGCTGCATCTCGGCGCACTCCCCTATCGGGCGGACGACCGGGAGGTATGCCGACGCCTGGCGACCGAGTCGGCGGACGCATTCGCGCGGGCGAGCGCGACGTGGGCGGACCATCCCCCGCGGACCGCGTGGCTGCCGCTGCTGACGCTGACGGGCGACTGGGACGAGGCGGAGGCGCTCGCCACGGCGGAACACGTCGCAGCCCACGCCAACTTCGGCTATCGGATTACCCCGGACGATGCGCTCACGCGCATCGCGCGGGCGCGGGGGGACGCCGGGCGGGCGTGGTTAATCGTCCGAGAATGGCTGCCGGACGGGCCGGCGACGGCGCCCGGCGCGGTCTTCTACTTCGCCGCCGTGATGATGCAGCGGATCGCCATCGAGCTGGCGCTCGACGCGGGCGACCGCGCGGTCGCGAAGGAATGGCTGGAGGCGTACGACCGCTGGCTGGCGTGGAGCGGCGCGGTGCCCGGACGCGCCGAACGGCACGCGCTCTGGGCGCGGTACCATCGCACCACCGATCCCGGACAAGCGCGCCGACATGCCACTCAAGCCCTCGCCGACGCATCCGCGCCACGCCAACCGCTCGCCCTGCTCGCCTCCCACCGCACCCTTGCCGAACTCGACACCGATGCGCACCGTTATGACGCCGCCGCGCAGCATCTTTCCGAATCCCTGATATTTGCCGACGCTTGCCACGCTCCCTATGAACGGGCGCTGACGCTGCTCGCCCGCGCCGAACTGCATGCCGCTACGGGCGACACCGCCGCCATCGCCGCACCCCTCGACGCGGCGCGAGACATCCTCGCCCGCCTCGGCGCCCGGCCCGCCCTCGCCCGCCTCGGCCACGTCACCCTGGCTCTGCTGGACGCCAGACCCTCCTACCCCGCCGGCCTCTCCGCGCGCGAGGTCGAGGTCCTCCGCCTCGTCGCCGACGGGCTGACCAACGCCCAGGTCGCCGAGCGCCTCTTCCTCAGTCCGCGCACGATCAACGCTCACCTGACGACGATCTACACCAAACTCAACGTCCCCTCCCGCGCCGCCGCCATCCGCTTCGCCCTCGACCACGGCCTGCGCTGACCGCGTTCCCCCACTCGGTAATTCTACTTAAGCCCTCGCGGGCATCACACACCGGACGAATCGGTAGTTCTGACGATGTGCGCCCGCCGCGCGCCCCCTAGAGTGGTGACTGTCGAAAGGTCGCACGGCAGTACCGAAAGGGAGGAACACAATGGCAGAGAACATCGCGGAGATGCGGGGCGAGGAGATAATGGTTGCCGACACGGGGGCGTGGCATGTCCGGAGCGCCATGCGGCGAGCGGCGATCTCCGGCGCGATCGCGGCGGCACTGGCCGTCGCGACGATCATCCTCCCCCAGACGACTAAGTAGGTCGCCATCATTCTCTGGAAGGAGTATGCTGACATTCTCGGATGAGGAGGTCAGCGATGGCATTGGTGCTCTCGGACGCTGAGCGGGCGGCATTAGCCGACGCGGCGGCACATGAACGGCGGGTGCGGCGATGGCGACGCTACCAAGCGGTGCTGCTCGTCGCGGACGGCAGATCGCCGCACGCGGCTGCCGTGACCCTCGGGTGTAGTCGAGCGAGCGTGTACAGTTGGGTGGCGGCGTGGCG
>JBBRLR010000153.1:0-9911 GCA_038231255.1 Thermomicrobiales bacterium
GCGGGATCGTGCGGGCATGGGCGAGGCGATGGATCATTGCCGCTTCGTCGTCGGCGAGGGGGCGCAAGGTCAAGCGTCTCGGCATCGGGAACCTCCTTGTCGGCTCCCCACTATCCTACAATGGACTTCCCGGATGCACCATTTAGCCTTCCATCGGGCAAGATATACGATCCACGGCCTACTGTCTCTTGTCTATAACGGTCAGGCGGGGGCGGGGATGCGCGGTAGCGCGGTTGATACGGCGGGGCGCAATGCGGAAACGCGCTTCGCCCACGTTGGAGTGGCGGCGTGCGAGATCGCGGAACGTGGGACGGTCGTGCATCTGAAGGATTATGGGATGGTCAAAAGTCCTCCGGATTGTCACCCCAGCCGGGGACACGGAATACTGGGCGAGGAACGATCTGGCGAGGGGCGAAGGCGAGCGACTGAAGTACGCCGAGTTCGCGTGGGGCATCGAGGTGTATCACCGGGCACTCAAGCAGGAGTGCGGCGTCGAGCGGGCGATGGTGCGAGCAGCACGGGCGCAACGCAATCACATCGACATGGCGATCCGGGCATTTGTCCGCCTGGAATGGCACCGGCTGTGGACAGGGAGTGGGTGGCAGCGGGCGAAGGAAGGGATCATCCGCCATGCGATCCGCTCCTACCGTACATGGCCATGGTACGTCCTCCCCTCATCTGCGTAAGGGCGATGTCGGCTCGCCGACATCGAAGAGAATGAAAACAGGCTTTGCGGCCTATTTTCGTAGGAAGTCCTAGAAGTCAAGTGTTTGCGTGGCTGACACTCTGCTTGCAAACATCCACGCTGACAGCGACGATGCATATATTCGCTCGACTGCCGCAGGTATATCTATGGAGAGGGGATGCCAATGCCGGATGATCTCGCCGTATCCATCGAGACGATGCAGGTCATCGATACTCACAGCCACATGCAGAGCGACCGTCAATGGGAGACGAGCGGCCCGCAGGATGTACTTGTCGATCTCTTTGGCATGTACAGCAGGGACGATCTCATCGTTGCCGGGGCAACGCCGGAAGCAGTGGCACGCCTGCTCGATGGCACGGACCCGGATATCGCCGGCCGTTTCGCAGCGATTGCCGACGCGTGGCGGGCGATGCAGTTCACGGGGTATGGCGAAGTCGTGCGCATCGTTGCCGAGCAGGTGTATGGGATCGAAGAACTCAGCGGCCCGGCGGCGGTGCGGGCACAAGCGCGACTTGATGCGCTTCGCACTGCCGCTGGCAGCCTGCATCTGCTCCGCGACCGAGCGCTTCTCGATCACATTCAGATCGATAGCGGCCTCCAGCCGCTAGAGAGGAGCGCCATCGCCCCGGATTTTTACCTGTACGATCTCTCGTGGGCGGGGTTCAGCCGGGCTGATCTGAGCGCGGAGCGACGCGCACTCCTGTCCGAGATCACCGGCGTGACGGTGACCGACCTCGCGTCATTGCGCCGCACGATGGAGACGCTGTTCGAGCGGTATGGTCCGCAGTCTATCGCGGTGAAGTCCCAGCATGCGTATCAGCGCACGCTTGCCTGGCAGGAGCGGGATGACGCGAGCGCGGCGCGGGCCTTGCAGGCTATTCTTGCCGGTGAGCCGGGGACGGAGCAGGGCGAGTCACCGGAGCGTCTGTGTCTGGGGGACTGGTGCCTTGCGCGTGGGGCGGAACTGGCGGCGGCGTACAACCTGCCGGTCAAGATTCATACCGGTTATCTCGCGGGCACGGCAACGTCCGCGAGCGTCGGTGACTGGATGCCCTTGCAGCGCCTGCGAGCGGCACACCTGACACCATTTCTGACGCGATACCCTGAGACGCGGTTTGTCCTGATGCATATCTCCTATCCGTATGACCCGGAACTGCTCGCCATCGCTAAGCATTTCCCGAATGTCTGGGTCGATCTCTGCTGGGCGTGGTCGATTGACCCGGTGACGAGCGGGGAGTTCGTGCGCCGCTTTATCCACGCCGCGCCGATCAACAAACTGTTCGGCTTCGGTGACGACTGCCGGACCCCGACGATGGCATACGGCTATGCGGTCCAGATGCGCCGCTGGCTCACGCGCACACTGGAAGCGGAGGTCGCGGACGGCGCCCTGACGACTGCTCAGGCCAGTGACGTGGCGACACGCATCCTGCGACGCAACCAGCAGGAGTGCTTCGATATTGCGGGACGGCAACGCGCCATGCGGGAAACTTTGCCACAAGCATGACGCCAGGTGTCCGGGGTTGCAGTGCCTGTTGCCGAACGTACGTTCGCATCGTATGGTGGGCGCATTCCCGTGATGGCAGAGGACGACACGCAGGCAACACGCGAAGATGACGAGACTGGGGAAGCCGGGGGCGACCGCGATGCCCGGCTGCGGCGGCGGACATATCTCGATCTGCGCGAGCAGGGCGGCGATCATCCGCGATGCGGTGCGGACCTACCTTGCCCATCCCTGCTACCTCCTCCCACCTGCGTAAGTTCTATATCGGTGGTCAGTACATGCAAATGGGGGCGTACCTTTTCGGTACGCCCCGCATTCCTTCGCACAGTGTACTATTTAATGGCTGGCACTTTGTGCGGCGCTGTCGCTCGGCTTGCTGCCGTACAGGACGCTCAACTTCGGGTCGTTGATGACCTGATTGGCGGCCCCCGACTTCAACTCGACATCGCGCTCGCGCTCGAGATCGCGGACGACCTGCGCCGGGATCGTGCGCGCGATCCACTGCAACATCTCGACGGTCTCGTTCATGTGCGTCTCGGCCAGTTGCGCGGACTCCTGATCGTCGCACGCAAGCGCCGTCGTGCGCAGCATAACGTAACTGACCACCGCGAGGCTGCCCGCCGTGTAATCATCGCGCAGGTTCTTGGCGAAGGGGTGCGTGCGCACCGAATCAATCGCGCCCGCCGCGAGGCCGAATAAGGCGCTGACGCCCTGCTTCGCCCGATCACCTAGCGTGTCCTGGCTGCCGAGCGCCTTCAGTCGCTCCTCCAGTCGCGCGATGTGCCGCTCGGTGGTGGCAACGTAGTTTTGCAACGCGCGACTGACGTCGGGCTGCTCTTCTTTAGTCTGCTCCACCTGCCGCGTGAGAGGCTTGAGAATGTGACTTTCGAGGACGTGCATGTCCGATACATATTGCGAGACGACTTCAACACGCTTTTCCGGCATACGACGATGTCCTTCCTGTATGCGCCGATCTCTGCACTCCCGTGAGTGCGATGGCGATAGCGGCAAGAGCGGTGCCACCGTCTCCGCCACCCGGTCGCAACATGTCGCGACGGGTTTTATGCGGGGGCAATCACCAGTGCGTAGATGGCGAGCAGGATGAATGCCTGCGTGATGCCCGACAGCGCGCCGACCAGCAGCAATAGCATGACAGCGGCATTGATCCAGACATTGCGCCGGATGCTGCGGTGTTTGATTCCGGGGTGCTCGACCATGACGTTTGTCCATTCCCTCGTGCGTTCCAGTATTACTCCGGCCGCTTGCCTTAGACAACGTTTATCCCGACCTCCCGGTTCCTTGACCCGATCATCGGGGCTGCGCGTCGGTGATTTTGTTAGCGGGGTACGGGAATCGGGAGGGCGGTGGGAGCAACGGTCGGGACACTATCGGAACGGCCCGGCGGTATGGGTGGCACAACGCCGGTGCCGACCGGCTCGATCGGCGGGCGCGGTGTCGGGGCGGCGCTGGGCGCGAAGGTGAAACCGCCCGGCAGCGTGGCAACGGTGCCGTCCGGATTCGTGACCGTCACATCCACCGGGCCAGGCGGGTGGGCGGGAGCGGTCGCGGTGATCGTCGTGGTGTTCACGATGGCAACAGTGGTCGGCGCACTGCCGCCGAAGCGGAGCGTCGTGCCCGCGACGAAGCCGACGCCGCTGATCGTCACGCTTGTCCCGCCTGCCGCCCGGCCAATTGCGGGCGTAATCTTTCCGATGGCGAGCGGCGAGAAGGCGGTGAGGTGGCTGCTCTGATCCGGCATGTACAGGATGCCGTTCGCGACGAGCGGGCTTTCCCAGTGGATGCCGCCGACCGTTGTCGTCCAGAGCGTGTTGCCATTCGACGGGTCGAATGCGGAAAGCGTACCATTGTTGCTGGCGGCGAAGAGGACACCGTCCGCGACGAGCGGCGACGATGTTGTCCCTGTGCCGCTCGCTGTATGCTCCCAGATCGTCGTCAGGCTGGGCGCGCCGCCACTCGGGCAGGCCAATCGTAGCCCCGCGATGCCGCCCGTCGTGCCGATGAATGCCCAGGTCGTGCCGTCGCTCGGGTTGCTCCAGATCGCGGGCGCGGTGAGGACCAATCCCCGGCCCGGTGCATCCACGAGCGAGCCGGAAATTTCCCCGCCCGTGTGCCCCGGCCCGCCCATCCCGCTCAGGTTGCCGAGATCGAGGAGGCGGAGTTTGCTATCCTTGCCGCCCTGCACGGCGAGGTGCGACACGCCGCAACCGGGCGGTGTCGGCAGGATCGCGGGCGCGGTGCTGCCGAGATCGGCGTCGGCATTGTCGAGCGCTTGGTAATTCGTCGGTGTATAGGTGTCGAGCGGATCGCCGTTCGCGTTGCCGGTGCCGTCCGGGTTGAGGGCAAACACCGTGTCGCCCCAGTGATGGTTCGTGGCGTCGAACGTGCCGTTGCCGGTCGCCCCATAGACACGGTCGGTGGTTGGGTCGTAGACGACGCCTGATCGCGCCCAGACGGCGGACTGCGTCTGCCCAGCGCAATCGGGCGTACTGGGCGTTTCGACAAAATGGACCGCCTGCGCGCTGCACAGCAAGTTGAAGACGTGCTGCCCGCCGGTCGCGAGGTTGATCGTCGTGATGTGCCCCTGATAGTCGCCACGATCCCCCGGATAGCCGCCGTTCGCGATGTAGAGATAGGTGTTCCCGCGCGCATCGGTGGCGATGGTCAGGTAGGACGATCCTTTCTCGTCAAATGGCTTGGCGCTTGCCAACTCTGGCCAGCCGCCGCCACTCACTTCCCCGCCGGTGAAGACGGAATGCTTGTGGACGTAGCCATCCAACCCATAGGCGTAGATGAATTGGCGGTTCGGATCAACGACGGGGGAGGCGTTCGTGTGGCACGGGTTCGATGGATTGGCGACGGGCGCGGGGTCGTTGATCTGGCAGGCGCTCGCCCCGTGCTGCACGTTCCATACCGTCGCGCCGGTGCGCCCATTGAGCGCGATCAGGCGCCCATCGCGCGTCGTGACGAAGACGAGATCCACCGTGCCATTCGGCATCGCAACGCTGTCGAGCGCGATAGGCGCGCTGTCCGCATTGCTGGGCAGGCTGGCCTGGAAGAGGCGTTGCATGCCATGGACATTGGCGGCGGTGATCGTCGTTTCCTGCGTGTTGCTGCCGCCGTGCCGCCCGTCCCCATCGAACTGCAACCAATCATACGCCTGAACGACTGACGGAATGAGCGCGCAAATCACAGCGACGACAATCGAGAGAAAAACCTGGTGGCGTCCTGGCGCCCAGCCCCGCATTCGTGACACGCATGCCCTCCTCATCTATCGAGCCTCCGGCACCCGCATCACCCCCTCGCAATTTATACGCCAGGACAATAACGACGCTCGAACAATCGTGCAAGCAAAACGAGGCGATCGCGTGACCGCCCCCATGCTTCTCGCGCTGTTCGCCGATAGGTATCGCGTTATTGCAGGAACTTCCACGTCTGGATAACCGGGAGCGCTTGCTGCTTCATCTTGTCACTGTCGGTGGGCTGTGTGCCAAGCGTCAGAACGTACGCCATGCCCTTGTGGAGGGCGAAGATTTGCGAGAAGTAAATCATGTTGCCGCTCACGGTGCCCGTGTAGTCAATCTCTATCGCTGGTTCGCTGTCGAGTTGCAACCGCGCTATGCCAACTTGCTGCGCATCCGGGATGCTCTTTGTAATCTCGGCGAGCGCGGCATCGCGGTACGTGTCTGGCGTGATGCCACCCATGACTGATTCCGTCGAGATGTCAATCACGCCGAGCGGATTGGTGGCGCTGAACTGGACGACGCTGTCCGTCGAGGTAGACTGGCCGACCATCCACGCGGCAGGCCGCGAGAACGAGAATCGCCCTTTCGGATCGGCGAAGAGCGTCAAGGCGGCGCCGGATGTTGCCGAGCCAGCGGCGGTTGTCGAACCGGCGGTAACCGGACCAGTCACCACCGATCCGGTCGGGCGTGTCCCGACTACGGCGGAAGCCGAATTAGCGGCGGTCGTCGGTGCAGTCGTCGAACCCGACGCGGCGGATGAGGCCGGACGTGGTCCCGTCACGGCAGAAGCCGAACCGACGACGGTCGGAACCGTCGTCGCGACGACCGATGAGTCGGTCGCCGCCGACCCCGCTGGGCGCGTCGCGCTTGCTGCTACCGTGGTCGGCGCGATTGTTGGCGCGGCGGTCGTCGGTGTGGCGGCGTTCGGTGTATCGGTCGCCATACTGCCGCCGCAGGCGGTCAGGAGCGCGGTGAACAGCAGCAACGCGATCACGATCACGATCACGATCAACCCGGAACGTTGGTGCATCACACCCTCCATCATGTCTATCGTGCGTTATCGCCACCGGCAGCAGGCACGCGCGTAGAATACACTACAGTATCGAGCGGGTGTACGTACCAACAGGCTGACGTGGCACTGACGACGTTTTCGGTGAGAGGAAGGCAAATCTATGGTGACGCAGGATGCTTCGGCATATGTGGCATCGCGCCGTTTCGGCGACGCGACGGTGACGGTCATCTCCGACGGATCGTCGCTCTGGCCGCAGAATTTTGCCGTGCCGCCCGACGCATTACGCGTGGCGATCCCCGAATTGGACGCGCAGGGTCGGCTGCTGATCGGTTTCCATGCAATCCATATCGCCACCGGCGGTGCGTCCATCCTCGTGGATGCCGGGTTCGATGACCCCGATTCGGCATGGGGCCAAAAGTTCGCGACGATGTGGGCGGAGACGCGCCGCACGCCGGGCGTCGAGGCGGGGCTGGCGAGCATCGGTGTCCGGCCCGAAGAAATCACGCACGTCGTGACGACGCATGCGCACTTCGACCATTACGTCGGCCTGACCATCGAGCGGAGCGATGGCTACACCCCCCGCTTCCCGAATGCGCGCCACCTGATCGGCCGGGCGGACCGGACAGCGAGCCGCTACGGCAACCCGCCCGACGCGGAATTCGTGACGCGGATGGAAACCCTCGAACGGCACGGATTGCTTGACCTTGTGGACGGCGACCGGGAGATCGTGCCGGGCGTGACGATGTTCCACGCGCCGGGCGAATCGCCGGGCCATGCCATCGTCCACGTCGCGTCACGCGGGGAACACTTCTACGCGCTCGGCGACCTCCTGCATCACGCGTGCGAGGTGACGCACCGCGATTGGGTGCTGGCGAACCGCGATCAGGCCGCGATGCGCGCCTCGCGGGATCGTCTGATCGCGACTGCGGTGCCGCAGGGCGCGACGCTCGTCTTCTCGCACGCCCTGTTCCCGCCGTGGGGTCGCATCGTGCCCGATAATGACGGCTTCCGCTGGGTAAAAAGCGAGTGAACCGCAAAGACGCACAGGATAGAGAGGACGCAAAGGGGGAAAAGAAAAGATGACGATGGGTGCGGGATCGCCACTCGATGCGCTGGATCGCGATAGCCTCATCCTACCGGTGCGTCGGGTATTAGCCGACGAGGCGGCGGAACTGATTGACTGGCAACACGAGCCGTTGGGCTACACCGTCCGCACCCCGGTTTCCGGGGGGATTTACCGCCTTTCGGGGCGCGCCCGCACGCACGATGGCGTGCGACCCTGGTCGCTGATCCTCAAGATCGCCCGCTCCCCCGCCGGGGGCAACTGGCCGGACGGCAGGCGCGTCCCGGCAGGCTGGGGCGCTGATCCCGCCCACACGCAATATTGGCAACGCGAGGCGCTGGCCTATCGCTCGGGGTTGCTCGACGATCTCCCCGGAGACCTGGTCGCGCCGCACTGTTTCGGCGTGGATGAGCGGGGGGAGGATACTATCTGGCTGTGGCTCGAAGCGGTCCACGAGACCGAGCGGAGGCCGTGGCCGCTGGCACGCTACGGTCTGGCGGCGCGCCATCTCGGCCAGTTCAACGGCGCATACCTGGCGGGGCGGCCGATCCCCACACAGCTGTGGCTCAATCGAGGGTTCCTGCGCGCGTGGTCGGCAGAGACGGCAAATGTCGCCCTGATCGAGCAGGCGGATACGTGGACGCATCCGTTTGTGCGTCGAGCCTTCCCCAAACCCGTAGCCGAGCGGCTTCTGCGCCTGTATGCGGAACGCGAGGATTTTCTCGCCGCGCTCGATCGGCAGCCCCAGACTCTCTGCCACCTCGACGCCTTCCCCGGCAACCTCCTCGCGCGTCGCGTTGCCGCAGGGCGAGAGCAGACAGTTGCGCTCGACTGGGCGTTCGTGGGCATCGGCGCGGTGGGCGAAGAGGTCGGCCAGTTCATCGCGTGCAGTCTGCATCTGGGCGAGATCCCGATGGCTGAGGCGGCGCAACTGCGCGCGGTTGTCCTTGACGGTTATCGGGAGGGAATATGCGAGGCGGGTTGGTCAGGTAGCCTCGTCGAGCTCGAACGCGCCATTTATAGGGGCGCTGCGGTCGCGGCTGGGCTGCGTTGGGCGTTCATCGCGGCCAATAGCGCGGTGCGCGCGACCCGCGACGACCGCGCCCGTGCGATGCTGGAGCGGAATACGGGGCGACCATTCGCGGAGGGCATGACCGAGCGCGCCCACCTCGTCTATTTCCTGCTCGACTGGCTCGATGAAGCCCGTGCCCTGCTGCCGCGTTAAATCGGCGTCACGCGGGAATGAGCGCCAGCACGCGGACGGGGCTGCCGCTGCCGCCGACGATCTTCAAGGGTGCGGCGATGACGATCGCGCCCGTCGGCGGCAACTGATCGAGGTTGCATAGGCTGGCGAGGCCGAACTTCCCCGCGCCGTGCATGGTCGTGTGGTTCGGGAAGGGCGGATCGAAGCCGCCCGCCTGCCCCGCGTCCGTCCCGACCGTCTCGACGCCGACGCCGAGGATGTCGCGCTCGTTGGCGAGCAACGCCGACGCGCTCTTGTGGAAGCCGGGGGTGTGTGGGCCGCTCGCATCCTCGTTGAAGAACTCCTCGACCGTCGCGCGCTTGCTCCAGTCGGTGCGCAACAGCACCCACGCGCCGGGCGGGATGCGGCCGTGCTCCTGTTCCCACGCGGCGATGCGCTCCGGCGTGAGCAGGAAATCCGGGTCCGCCACCGCCTCCGCCGCGACATCAATCACGCAGGCGGGGCCGATGAACCGGCGCACGGGGATCGTGTCGGTCGCGTTTTCCGGGCGGTCTTTGCCGGTGATCCAGTGGATCGGCGCGTCGAAGTGCGTGCCGGTATGTTCGCCCATATGGAGCGTATTCCAGTACCAGCCGGGTCCCCGATCGTCGTAACGCGAGATAACATCCATCGTCAGGCCCGGCGACGCGCCGAAGATCGGTGGCAGGGCGATCACCGGTGTTTCCGTGTCGAGCGGCTGCGTGAGGTCCACGACCGCGATCCGGCCGGCGACGAGGTCGTCCACGAACTGCGCGAGTACACTGGACATCTGGCGCTCCTTCCCGATGTGACGGTACGACACTACCTGTGCGGTGTGATGGTTGCTATATACGCGCATCATCCCCGCATCGGCGCGATTTGTCCAGACGGAAGGAGAGCAATGTTATTGTCCAGTGATTTTGTCACGCCGCTGTGGAAAGCCGCGTTTCCCCGGATGATTTCTCCCCGATTTCGCTCTACGAACCTTCGCGGTCGCGTCGCAACGGCGAGATTCGCTTCCGCACCAACGCCAACGCGGTCGTGGATGTCGCCCAAGCGCCCCGCTCGGCGCTCAAGCCGCTGCGCAAGGAGATGCAACTGATCTTCCAGGACCCCTTCTCGTCGCTCAATCCGCGCATGACGC
>JBBRLR010000154.1:0-9636 GCA_038231255.1 Thermomicrobiales bacterium
AGCAGCCTCGCGGTGGACAACCTCAAATTTCGCTTCCACGGGCAAACGGCGCATGCGGCGGCGGCGCCGGAAATGGGCCGCTCCGCGCTCGATGCCGTCGAACTGATGAACATCGGCGCGAATTTCCTGCGCGAGCACGTCATCGAGACGGCGCGCATCCATTATGTGATCACGAACGGCGGCGGCGCGCCGAATGTCGTGCCGGACGAAGCGGAGGTCTGGTACTTCGTTCGCGCCCCGCGGCGCGATCAGGTCGAGGCGATCACGGCGCGCGTGCGCGATATCGCCCGTGGCGCGACGCTGATGACCGGCACGACAGTGGCGGAGGATTACCAGTGCGGCGCGTACAATGTGCTGCCGAACCTCACCCTCGCCGACGCCGCGCTCGCAGTGATGGGGGAGATGGGGCCGATGGAGTTCACGGACACCGAGCGCGCCTACGCGCGGGCAATCGCGGACGCCTACCCAACGGCTGTGCGCGCGGGCGTGATCGAGAGCCACGGGCTACCCGCCCGCTTGCTTGACGAGTCGCTGACGGGCGAACTGTTCGCCCCGCTGGACAAAGGCAAAGTGATGCCCGGCTCGACCGATGTGGCCGATGTCTCGTGGATCACGCCCACGCTGCAAGTTTGGACGGCCTGCTGGGTCGTCGGCGTGCCGGGGCATAGCTGGGGGATCACCGCGACGGGCGCAATGTCCATCGGGCACAAAGGGATGCTGTACGCGGCCAAGGCGATGGCGCTTACCGGAGCCAGGCTCGTCAGCGACCCCGCGCTATTGGCGCGGGCACGCGCGGAGCATGCGGAAGCGACCAACGGCAAGGCCTATCACACGCCGCTGCCGGAAGGCTTGCAGCCGCCGCTCCCCAAAGCATCCGCCCGCGCGTAGTGGAGAATGAGACAACGCGCGCGAACTACCGCGTACCGGGATTGGTGGAGAAGCAATGGTCACGGTTCTGTCGGAGATCACGACCGCCCACGGCGGCACATCCCACGTCACGATCCACGACCTGCCGATCCCCGGCAATATCGTCTGGTACGCGGCGGATGTCGCGTTGCCGTCCGGTCTGGCACGTCGCATGGCGATTCGGCTATACCCATCTCCATGCACGAGAAGAAGAGGACAAGGGGCATACGATCACGCCGGAAACCTTTACGCGGCTCATCCGCGAGATTGTGGCTCAGCGTCTTCAGCATGCGCCACTGCCCGACTATCCCGATCTCGTCTTCGGCGTCAAACGTCCGCTACCGCCCCGTGCTTTCGGTCTGCCGGACAGGGAGCAGCATGACTTCACCGATCCCGCGTTCAATACGCCGCTCCCGGAAGATTTGGCAGAAAAGTGGTTCGGGGCGTGGGCCGGATATGGCCCGGAAATAACGCTGGAAGAATTCCGCCAGTTTCGCGATGGAGCATCGCGCGAATGGGAACGGGAATGGGATGAGGAGAACGGCGACGTGACATCAACCGATGAATGATGTCATTGTCCTCGATACGCATTCTCTCCTTTGGTATCTCACAAGGTCTCCGTCGCTTTCCGCGCGAGCGCGTGCTAGAGATTGAGCTGGTCTTTCGTAAAGAACGCACGGCCCTTGTACCGACGGTTGTCCTTGCTGAGATGGAGACGACGGTAGTGAAGCATCGTATGTCCGTCAGTGTTGAGGCGTTTATCAATTCGCTCGACGAGACGGGTTGTCGCATCGTGCCATTTGATGAAGTGGTAGTACGGCGTTATCTTTCTCTGCGGGCGCGGCTGGATATCTTTGATCGGATCATCGTGGCGACCGCGCTCGTATACAATGCGCCGTTAGTGACGAGGGATCCGATGATCGTCGCAAGCGCCACCGTGCCGGTGGTCTGGTAGTTGGAGGGAATGGCAATGGCGTACGATGTCACACTCATCCCCGGTGACGGGATCGGGCCGGAAGTGGTCGAGGCGGCGCGGCGCGTGCTCGACGCGACGGGCGTCGGCTTCACCTGGCACACGGCGGACGCCGGGCTGGACGCGCTGGAAAAATATGGCGAAACGCTGCCGGAGGCGACCGTCGAGAGCATCCGCCAGACGAAACTCGGCCTGAAGGGGCCGATCACCACGCCGATTGGCACGGGCTTCCGCTCCGTCAATGTCGGGCTGCGGCAGGCGCTCAACTTATACGCGAATGTCCGCCCGGCGCGCATCTTCCCCGGCGTCCGCACGCGCTACGACAACGTGGACATCGTCGTCGTGCGCGAGAACACGGAGGACCTCTATGCGGGCGTCGAGTTCGACACCGGCACGGAGGACGCGAGGAAAGTAATCGAGGCGATCAACCCGCTCACCAAGCGGAAGCTCGCCGCGTCCTCAGCGATCTCGATCAAGATGATCACGCCCGAAGCCTCGCGCCGCATCGTCACCTATGCCTTCGAGTATGCCCGCGCGAACAAGCGCCGCCTCGTCACCGCCGTCCACAAGGCGAACATCATGAAGTTCACGGACGGCCTCTTCCTCCACGTCGCCGAGGAAGTGGCGAAGGAGTATCCGGACATCGAGTTCAACGACCGCATCGTGGACAATGTCTGCATGCAGCTCGTCCAGCGGCCAGAGGAGTACGATGTTCTCGTACTGCCAAATCTCTACGGCGACATCGTTTCGGACCTCGTGACGGGCCTTGTCGGCGGCCTCGGCATCTCGCCGGGCGCGAACATCGGCGACGGCGTCGCCTGCTTCGAGCCGATCCACGGCAGCGCACCGAAGTACACCGGCCAGAACAAGGCGAACCCGACGGCGGAGATTCTTTCCGGTGTGATGATGCTCCACCACATCGGCGAGCACGCCGCAGGGGATCGCGTCGAGCAGGCCGTGCGCCGTGTCATCGAGCAAGGCACATCCGTCACGTACGACTTCAAACCGAACCGCGACGACCCGACCGCCGTCGGCACCTCCCAGATGGCGGACGCAATTATTGAGGCGATGGGGTAAAAGCCCTAACCCCCTGCCCCCTTCTCTCGTAGGGAAGGGGGCTTCTTCGTTTGCTGCGCTATTCAGCGGAAGAGTTCGTCCACCGCGACGCGCCAGCCGGGGAGTGCGGGTTCAGCATCGGCGATTTCGCCCGCGTAAAAGATTGCCGGTTCATGTGGCTGGTTAACACAGTAGGATGCGACAGTCCGTTGTCGTGGGTTTACATCCCACACAACGCGCGTTCCCGCCGCGAAGTAGTCCGCGCGCTTCGCGTCGCACGCCCTGTCTGCGACGGGGCCATGATCGCCTTCGGAGCGCACTTCGGCGGCATATGTACCAGTCTCCCGTCCACGAGTTCATACGTGCCCCAGTCGTTTGGCGCATCGTAAAGGTCTTCGATCGTCGCTTCGGTTTTGGTTTCCATCGTGGCTCCTTTGCTTCACGATCAGTATAGCGTAACCCGCTCCCCTTGACGCGGCTGGTACAATGATAAGTCCGGTCGCGCCGCTTCTGGCGCCATTTGGCTCCCCCTACATGCCCGAAGGGAGGGTTTTTCGTGCGCCTGTATTACGAGGTCGCGCTTCGCTCCTATCGGCGATGGACGGCCTACCGCGCCGCGACATTCTCCGGCATCGTCACCAACTGCTTCTTCGGTTGCATCCGCGCGCTCATTTTCATCTCCCTTTATCACGCGCGCGGCGAGGTCGCCGGGTACGACCTGACCGATGCAATCACCTTTGTCGCGCTCGGGCAAGGCATACTGATGGTGCTGTATCTATGGGGCTGGTGGGAGGTCGCCGATACGATCAAGACGGGCAGCGTCGTGACGGACCTTTCCCGCCCGTACGATTATTACGCCTACTGGCTCGCGCGGGATATGGGTCGCGCCGTGTATCACCTCATCTTTCGCGGTATCACGTCGTTTATCGTCATCGCGTTGATCTTCGGGGCGCGCTTCCCCGCGTCGCCCGTGCAGTGGTTCCTCTTCGCGCTCAGTCTCGTCCTCGCCGCCGTTACGTCGTTCGCCTTCCGGTTCATCGTTAACATCAGCGCCTTCTGGCTCCTCGATGTGCGCGGCATCGGAAGCGCGGCGGCCATCACGGCGACGCTCTTTTCCGGCTTCGAGGTGCCGCTCGTCTATTTCCCCGGCTGGCTGCTGCTCATCAGCAACATCCTCCCCTTTCGCGGCATGATGCAGACACCGGCGGACATCTTCCTCGGCCATCTCGCGGGCAGGGATGCGCTCGCGGCATTCGCCCTTCAGATTATCTGGTGCGCCACTCTCATCCTTACCGGGCGGGCGATGGTCGTTGCCGCGACGCGGAAAGTCGTCGTGCAAGGAGGATAACGAGTGCTGAGCACCGAGTTTTCGCTCTATCTCCGCTTCATCGCGGCGCGTATCCGGGGGCAGATGCAGTATCGGGCGTCGTTCATCCTCGATGTGATCAGCCGCTTCCTCGTCAATGGGCTGGAACTCGCCGGTATCTTCATCCTTTTCCGCCAGTTCAATTCGCTCGGCGGGTGGCGGGTCGGGGAGATCGTCTTTCTCTACGGGCTTGTCACCGTCTCCTTCGCGTTCCACGAAGTGGTCGCGCAGAGTTTCGAGGATTTCTCGCTCACGGTGCGGCAGGGCGAGTTTGATCGCATCCTGCTCCGCCCCGTCACGCCGCTTGTCCAGGTGCTCGCCTCGGATTTCCAATTGAAGCGGCTCGGGCGGGTGCTCACGGGCGTCCTCGCGCTCGCCCTCGCGCTGATGCGAGTGCATCTGACATGGACGGTCGGGAAACTGCTGTATCTGCCGGTCGTCGTCCTCAGCGGCGTTTTTCTTTTCGCCGCGATTGATCTGATCGGCGGCACGCTCTGCTTCTGGACGATCGAGCGGACGGAGGTGATGAACGTCTTCACCTACGGCGGCGTCTTCATGTCGAGCTACCCAATCAGCATCTATCAGGCGTGGATCCGCCGGACGTTCACGTTTCTGATCCCGATTGCCTTCATCGCGTACTATCCGGGCCTCTATTTCCTCGACCGCACCGATCCACTCGGCCTGCCGCGCTTCGTTGCATTCCTCACGCCCGCCGTGACGGTCGCCTTCTGCGCCGTCGCTCTTTGGTTCTGGAGTTGGGGCGTGCGGCATTATCAGAGTACGGGCAGTTGAAGGGGAAGCAATAAGCAATGAGCGATGAACAACGAGCAGACCAGTCCACTCCTTGCTCGTTGCACAAGAAAGGATGAAACGATGATTGTTGCGGAGGGATTGGAAAAGACGTATCGAGTGCCGGTGCGGCAAAAGGGCGGCGCGCTGCGGGCGCTCGTCTCGCGCGGGACGCAGGCCGTGCGCGCGGTGGACAACATTTCGTTTCGCATCGCGCCGGGGGAGATGGTCGGTTATGTCGGGCCGAATGGGGCGGGCAAGAGCACGACGATCAAGATGCTCACCGGCATCCTCGTACCGTCGGGCGGGCAGGTGCGCGTCGCGGGGCTGGATCCGACGCGGCAGCGGCGCACGCTCGCCGCGCGGATTGGCGTCGTCTTCGGCCAGCGGACGCAACTCTGGTGGGACCTGCCGCTGATCGAATCGCTCGAACTCCTGCGCTACGTCTATCGCGTGCCCGCAGCGCGCTTCGCGGCGAACCTCGCGGCGTTTCGCGACATCCTCGGCCTCGACGAGTTCCTGCAGACGCCGGTGCGGCAACTCTCGCTCGGCCAGCGGATGCGCGGCGACCTCGCGGCGGCGCTCCTCCACGACCCGGCGATCCTCTACCTCGACGAGCCGACGATCGGGCTGGATGTCGTCGCGAAGGGGCGCATCCGCGAGTTTCTGCTGGAAATCAACCGCGAGCGCGGCGTCACGGTGCTCCTGACGACGCACGACATGGCGGACATCGCCCACCTCTGCCCCCGGATGATGATTATTGACCACGGCCATTTGCTGTACGATGGCAGCGTCGCGGCGATCCGCGACCGCTTCGGCACCGAGCGGACGCTGGTGGTAGATTTGGAGACGGACGAACCGGGGCCGCTCGCGGGGCTTCCTGCCGAGGAAGTCCGCGCGGACGGCCTGCGCCGCTGGTTGCGCTTCCGCCGCGCCGAGGTGACGGCGGCGGAACTGATCGCCGCCGTCTCCGCCCGCTACGGCATCCGTGACCTGACCATCGAGGAACCGGAAATCGAGGACATCGTGCGACGGATTTACCAAGACGGAATGAGCGACGAGAAACGAGGCGTATTATGACAGAGTCAGCCCAGCAACTCATTGCGGATTTTATACATCGAGGCGTTGTCCTTGCGGGCCGATTGCAACTGCCAAAAGACGACGCATTTGAGTTCGCCGACAAGTTGAAGACAATCGGTGTAGGCATCTACGGCCTTGAATTGTGGTACTACAGCGATGAACGTCCAGAACAACCACTGGAGTACCCGTGGAGTCCTGATTACAGCGGTTTCGTAAATGACCCAGAGTTTGTGGCAAAGACCATTGATGCAGCAAAAGGATACATCGAGCATGAGATTCCAGGGCACATCAAGCTTACATGAGATTCCAGGGCACATCAAGCTTATTGGGTTCGTCTTCTAACGAATTGCGGCATACGCCGTGGGAGCTTTATGCCATATCCAACACAACATCTCGCGGTGGCACTACCGCTGATCGCCGCGATGCCCCCACGGTATCGCCTACCGCTGCTGATCGGCGGCGTGCTGATTGATGTGGATCATTTTCTTGATGTCGGGTTGCACAAATCGGGCAGGGCGCAGGATCGTACCTTTGTCCCCTTCCATGGACTCGATGTGATCGCGGCGGTCGCGCTCATTGCGGCGTGGCGTCGGAGTGGATCGCTCGGTGCGGTCGCGCTCGGCATGGCGCTCCACCACGCGATGGATTACGCAAGCGAGCGCAACTGGGTGAAAGTCTCGCTCCTCTGGCGCGCGAAACGCCGCTTCTACGCCCCCAAGGTTGGGCGCAGTTGGGAAAACCGCTCCCCGCTCACCTGGCTTTGAGAAACCGACTGAACCGCGAAGGACGCAAAGAAACCTGAAGAACTCCCCTACTCTTTTTCCTTCGCGCCTTCGCGGTTCAAAAAATTCCTATGACGGGAGCCAGGGGCGCTTCTGCGGGGTTTGGAGATAGCCCTGGTGGCCGGTGTCTTTAACGTGATAGAGGTGTCCGTCAATCGTCGTGACGTAGAGGGTGCGGAGGTCGGCGTCACCGAAGGTGCAGTTAGTCGGGCGACCGGCGGGGACGGGGTGTTCCTCGATCACCGTGCCGTCCGGCGCGAAAACAGCGATCCGGCAGCCCGGCCCGCCGAGTTCCCAACCGCACGTCGCGACGATGTTCCCTTCGGTATCGAAGCACATGCCGTCAATGCCCCGGTTTGCGCCGAAATCATGCAGCACCGTGCAGTCGCCGAGCGTGCCGTCTTCACGGATCGGATAGGCGCGCAACTCGCGCTTCGCGGTCTCGACGTAGTCGCTCTGCGCGACGTACAGCGTGCGCTCGTCCGCCGAGAGCAGGATACCGTTCGGACGGGTGGTATCGAAGGTCATCCGCTCGACCTGCCACGGCGTCGAGCCGTCGGCATGCGGCGTGAGGCGGTAAACGGAGTCGTGATCGAGTTCGCGCCCCTCCTGCTCGCCGTAGCGCGGGTCGGTGAAGTAGAGACGCCCCTGGCGGTCGAGTGCGAGATCGTTCGGCGCGTTGAACCGCTTCCCCTCGAACTGGCTGATGAGGACCGCCTTCGCGCCGTTCGTGTCGTAACAGGTCATCGTGCCGCTGACACTCTCGCAGGCGAAAAGGCGGCCATCCGGCGCGAGAAGGAGACCGTTCGTGCCGTTCGTGTCCGCATACACGGTAACGATGCTCTTCGCGGCGGGGTCCCAGCGGAGAATACGGTTCTGGCGGATCGCCGTGAAAAGCAGGCCGCTGCCGTCCCATGCCGGCCCTTCCGTGATCGTCATCGGCCCCGCGAGCAGTTCAAAGTTCCATGCCATCGCGTTTCCCCTCCCCACTACTGTCGCCATGCGCCCCAATCGCGCCCGACGCTGCGAGACGAGCATACCAGAGAGTGGTTCGCGGTTCGAGGTTCGGGGTTCGGGGTTTAAAGAAGGCGGGAGTATCACTGAACCGCGAACCGCGAACCACGAGCCTCCCCTTCATCCGCGCGAAGATTTTCGGCGTAGACAGTGATAGGAAAGTGCCAGTACACTCAGTGTCGGATGCGGTTTCACAAGGAGGCACCTATCGTGGCAACGACAATCTCTTCCCCGCCCACGTCCCCCGCCGATGAGGCCCCGGAGGTCCGGTCGCTCATCGCTGCGTGGCACGCGGGCACGATCGGGCGGCGCGACTTCCTGATGCGCGCGACAGTGACGCTCGGCACGCTCGCCGCTGCGACGATGCTCCTCGAATCGTGCGGCGGGGCTGGCGCGACGGCGACACCCTTTGCGTCGGTTGCCCCGACGACCGCCGCGACCCGCGCCGCCGGGTCCGCCGCCGCACCGGTAGCCAGTCCGAGCGCCGCGAGTGCGGCAAGTCCTGCCGCCGCAACGACCGCCCCGACGGCAGCGACGAGCGGTTCCGCTGCTGCCGCGACACAAGCGCCCCCCGGCACAACCGCCGCCGGCGCGAGTGCGGCCGCGGGTACCCGTCCCGCCGGTTCGGTCGCCGCTCCGGCTGGCACGACGACTGCCGGTTCCGCTGTCGCGGCGCAACCCGTCGCGACCGGTGTTGCGGCGGATCAAGTGAACGCGAAGATGATCCAGTTCAAGAGCGGCACGGCGGACATCATCGCCTACGAGGCGCGCCCGAAGACGGGAACCGGCCCCTTCCCGGCCGTCATCGTCATCCATGAAAACATGGGGCTGACCGACCACATCAAGGATGTGACCCGTCGCCTCGCCAAGGAAGGGTTCGTCGGCCTCGGCGTGGACCTACTTTCGCGCGAGGGCGGGACGATGGCCTTCAACACGCCACAGGATTCGACTGCGGCGATTGGCCGGCTGACCGACGACCAGATGCTCGGCGATGTCATGGCGGCAGTGACCTATCTCAAGGGCACGGGCGTCGGCGCGACAAAGGTCGGTATCACCGGCTTCTGCTTCGGCGGCCGGATCGTCATCATCGCGGCGGAGAAAGTGAAGGGACTGGACGCAGCGGTTGCCTTCTACGGCCAACTCTCCACCAACGACGCGCCGGGGCGCGTGGACCCGACGAAGGAGGCCGCGAGCCTCACTTGCCCATTAATGGGCAACTACGGCGCGCTCGACCAACTCTCGATGGGCATACCGGCCTTCCAGGACGCGGCAAAGGCATCCGGCAAGCCGCTGGATTTCAAAGTTTTCGAGAATACCGGCCACGCCTTCAACAACGACACCCGACCCTTCGCGGGCGGCTTCGGCTACGTCCCCGCTTCCGCGCTGGAAGCATGGACACGCACGCTGGGATGGTTCAAGAAGTATCTGGCGTAAGAAACCCAACCCCCGACCCCCTTCTCGCAAGGAAGGGGGTGCCTTTTCGCGAGTCCGAGGCGTTCCTCATAACACCCTGGCTGTAAGGAGGCTCGCTCCCCCTTCCTCGCGGGAAGGCGGGTGCCCTCGTATATTAGTGATGACGGTTCGCGGCGGAAGGTGAGGACGCGGGTGCCCATGCAGCAACGACTGCGTCCCAGAGAGTGTCCCCCATCCGCCGGGGCGCGGCAAGTCTG
>JBBRLR010000155.1:0-9336 GCA_038231255.1 Thermomicrobiales bacterium
ATGCCGCCGCAGGTGGCGATGTCGAAGCAGCGCGCACGGCGGCGATCCGCACGATCGTCGAGCGGATCGTCCAGGACCGGCTGAAGAATGGGCAACTCGCGGCGGCGCCTTTGACGCTGCGCGATCTCGATGCCATCCAGCACACCTTCGTCTCCGTGCTGGACGGCATGTATCACCCACGGATTGATTATCCCGAACCGGCACCGCCTGCCGCGCCCGTCACCGAGGTTCCCCCGCTTGTGATAATTCCTGCCACAGCCAGCGGCGAAGTCGAAGCCGCTGCACCTGTGCGGGCCGATTAGTGGATCGCCCAGACACAATCACGGTTATGGTCGAGAGCGACGGCGCGGAAGCATCTGGCCTCGATGCCGACTGGCTTATGCGCCTCATGCGATTCGGGCTCCGAGCGGAGGACGCGCCGATCTCCTCACTGACATTGCTCGTCACCGACGACACGGGCATTCAAGCCCTCCATCGCGATTACCTGAACGATGATACGCCGACCGATGTCCTCTCGTTCGCGACCGAGAGCGACGAAGCATTCCCGATGGAAGCGGGACAGGGCGACTATCTCGGCGATATCGCCGTCTCGTGGGACACCGCCGCGATCCAGGGGCCGGAAGCGGGTCTTTCGGTCGCACAGGAAGTGGCCTTCCTCGCGCTGCACGGCCTGCTCCACCTGCTCGGCGCCGACGATGCGACCGATGCCGACCGCGCTACGATGCACGCTCGTCAACACACCCTGCTGCGCGCCTTCCTCGCGTCGGACGGAACCTGACCGATGCGCATTCTCTTCGTCGTGCCGCACACACCGCACCCCACGCAGGGCGGCGCGGCAATCCGCAACTGGCATCTCATACACGCAGCAGCCAAAGCCGGCCATGTCGTCCATCTCATCACACCCGACCAATTCCGCGCGGGCCTCGATGCGCCGCCACAACCGCTCGCCGTGCCCGCGTTCCGCCGTACTATCGCCCGGCGGCTTCGCGACCTCGTGTTTTTGCGTACGCCAGACCTCGCGCATCGCCTCGGTGCGCATCGCTTGCGGCCGGAAATCGCCCGGCGCTGTCACGAACACCAGTATGACTTGATCCAGGTCGAGGGGCTGGAAATGTGGCCCAGCGTCACCGATTGCGCCCTCCCCACAATCTACGACGCACACAACGCCGAAGCGACATTGCAGTGCCGGATGGCCGTCCGAGCATGGCGAGATCGAGATTTCGTCCGCGCAGTCTACTCCGCATCGCAAGCCCGCAGACTCCGCCGATATGAGGCAGACGCCATGCGACAAGCGGCGCGAACGATCGCGGTTTCGGACTGCGACGCGTTGGAACTACAAAAACTCGCACCCGCCGCGACCGTCGTCACCGTGCCCATCGGCGTTGACACGGCATACTATGCACCGGATCGCGTGCATACCCACGTCCCAACAACGGATGTGGTATTCACGGGAACACTCGACTATCGAGCGAACGAGGATGCGGCGGCGTGGTTCATCCAGCGCGTCTGGCCGCTGATCCGTCGGTCGCGACCAGAGGCGCGCTGCGCGATTGTCGGGCGCAATCCCAATGCGGCATTGCGCGTGCTGAATGGCCATAACGGTATCAGGGTGACGGGGAGCGTGCCCGATGATCGCCCGTACATGGAGGCCGCTTCTGTCTATGTCCTGCCGATTCGGTTCGGCGCGGGCGTGCGCGTCAAACTGCTGAACGCGATGAGCATGGCCTGTCCGATTGTCGCCACACCCGCGTCGTGCGAAGGTGTCGCGGTGCGCGACGGGCAACACCTTATCGTCGCCGCAGCCGAGCCTGTTGCCTTCGCACGGGCAGTGCTCGCCCTGCTCGATGCCCCACAACGCGGCAGTGCGCTCGGACAACCGGCGCGCGATTTGGTTGCGAAACAGTACGATTGGTCGGTTTGCACGCCGAAATTGCTTGCCGTGTATGCCGAAATGGAGCGTAACGATGGCTGAACGACCGACGCGCGATCTGTCGCTCGTCTGCACGGTGTTGAATGAAGTGAATACCATTCCCGACTTGATGCGGAGTATCGCGGAGCAGACCATCCGCCCGCGCGAGGTGATTATCGTGGACGGCGGTTCGCGGGATGGGACCCAACTGCATATCGAGTGGTGGCATGGCCGGCTCGGCTGCCCCTTGCGCCTGATCGAACTGACGGGCGCGAATATCTCGACCGGCAGGAATACGGGGATCGCGGCGGCACGCTTTCCCCTCGTCGCGATCACCGACGCCGGGGTGCGACTCGACACGCGCTGGCTGGAACGCATCGCCGAACCATTCGCGGATACGACCGTTTCGGTCAGTGCCGGATTCTTCGTCGCCGATCCGCAGAGCGCGTTTGAAGTCGCGATGGGCGCGACGACGCTCCCGAACGCCGCCGAGATTGATCCAGCGACGTTCTTGCCGTCGAACCGCAGCGTCGCCGTGCGCAAGACGGCATGGGAACAGGTCGGCGGCTACCCCGAATGGTTGGATTACTGCGAAGATCTCGTCTTCGATCTCGCCCTGCGCGATGCACGGCAGCAGATGCGCTTCGTGCCGGACGCAATTGTCCGCTTTCGCCCGCGCGTCTCGCTTCGTGCCTTCTGGCATCAATACTTTCGCTATGCGCGTGGCGACGGAAAAGCCGGTCTCTGGCCCAAACGACACGCGATCCGCTATCTCACCTATGGTGGTCTCCTCGGCGTCATTCTCGCAGGGAAACGTGGCAGGGCTGCATGGCTAATTGCGGCAATCGCGGCTGTGTTGTACCTCCGCCGACCATACGCTCGGCTCGGTCAGGCATTTCCGCTGCTTGCTTCGATAGAACGACTTCAAGCGACTGCGCTTGTTCCGCTCATTCGGGCGGTTGGCGATGTCGCGAAAATGTGTGGCTATCCTATTGGCCTGATATGGCGGCTGCGTCGTCATGGATTCGGTTGGACATGGCGCAACACCCGGAGAACACCTATGAGATAAGAGCAACGCAATTCGCGAGAGAAACCCGGTGGTGGCGGGCTTTAGCCTGCAACAGAGAGGCAGGCTAAAGCCCGCCACCACCAGGGAAATCGCTCCAACTGCGTACGTCTTACTGGCAGTACCGACGAACTACGTCCGACCGAGTAGCGCGAGACGGAGATATTCGACGGCCCAGAGCGCCGCGCGCCGCCGGATGTCGGCGGGCAACGTCCGGTAGCCGCGCATTAGGTCCGTCACCGTGCCCTGGTGATCTACGGCGCAGACGACCGTACCGTAGCCCGGACTACCCTGCGTGACATTGACGGAGACGCCAAGCCCGTACGACGCGCCGAAGAGCCGGCGTGCGGACGAGGCGAGCGCACGCGCATTCTCCGGCGTCGCCGATTCGCGCGCGGCGTCGGACAGTCCTTCGGATGTCAACAGCGGGGCCGATCCATTCTCCAGCGTGACGCCGCCCCGGAAAGGTGAATCGGCGGACAGGAACGCACCGAGCGCCGTAGTGACAACGCCTCCCGTGCCCTGCTCACAGACCGCGACGGTTTGGCCCTGCTGCGTCGCGAGTGAAAGGACTGCTTCGGGGAGCGCGTCGTTGTCATAGCCATAGATGAAGTCGCCGAGGATGCGTTCCGCCTCGCCGACGATCGGCTTCAGAAGTGTGGCAGCCTCGTCCGTCGTACGCGCCTTCGCGGTGATGCGAACATGAACGCCGTCGTCTTTCGCGTAGGTCGCGACGGTCGGGTTCGTGCCGTGAACGAGATCGCCCAACACCTCCTCGACGGAGGACTCGCCGATGCCGATGGTCCGGAGGTTGCGCGAAAGCAGGACCGTTTCGGGCAGATACGCGCCGAGATGTGGAATCGCCTCCTGCTCCCACATGCGCTTCATCTCGCGCGGCACACCGGGCATCGCGACGATGATCTTGCCGTCCCGCTGCACGAACCACCCCGGTGCGGTGCCGACCGGGTTCGGCAATGCCTGTGCGGACGGAATTAGCCACGCCTGCTTGCGATTTCGCTCCGGCATGTCCGCATTGCGATTGCGGAAAAATGCGCGGATCATCTCGACCGTCGCCTCGTCCACTTGCGGTGTCTCGCCGACGAGTTCGGCAATCGCTTCGCGCGTCAGGTCATCCTCGGTCGGCCCGACACCACCCGTCGTAATGACGAGATCGGAGCGTTCCCAGCCGCGCCGGAGTGTCTCGACGAGCCGACCGCGATTGTCGCCCACCTGCGACACGTAAAACAGGTCAACGCCGAGATCGGCGAGCGATTGCGCGAGAAAGGTCGCGTTCGTGTCGGTGATCTGACCGAGGAGAAGTTCCGTCCCAACGCTGACAATTTCCGCGCGCATCTGCCCCTCATTTCCTCAGTTCGCGGCGGCAAGCATGGCGCCCCCGCGTAGTATTCCGGCTGCGACTACCCCGCGATTATGCCGCGTGGCAAGGAAAATCGCAACGTCAAACCCGTCGTGAAACCAGACGTTGCGCCGAATCGCTTCCGTGCGTACACTTCACCGAATACCGATGGCGACTGCATCTCCGCCGTGAGAGGCACGGGAGGAACGAATTCGATGGCATTTACAGATCACCGAGGGCGACCGCGCATCGTCGTGACCGGCATGGGCGTCATCAGCCCGGTCGGCCAAACGACCGAGGACGCGTGGCGCGCCGTCCTCGCCGGGGAAAGCGGCGTCGGGCCGATCACCCTGTTCGACGCCGCCGGCCTGGATGTGCGGATCGCGGCGGAAGTGAAGGAATTCGATGCCGACGGGCGCCTTGGGCGCAAGGAAGCGCGCCGGGCCGACCGCTTTTGCCAGTTCGCCATCGCCGCCGCGCTCGACGCCGTGGCCGATGCGGACTTGCAGATGGACGCGGAGGACAAAGACCGCGTCGGCGTGGTGGTGGGGAGCGGCATCGGCGGGATCGGCAGTTTGTCCGGGGCCGTCCAGACGCTGATCGAAAAAGGACCGCACCGCGTCAGCCCGTTCTTGATCCCGATGCTTATCATTGATATGTCGAGCGGGCTGATCTCGATGCGGCTCGGCGCGACGGGGCCGAACCATTCCGTCGTCTCCGCCTGCACAACAGGCGCGCACGCGATCGGCGAGGCGGCGGAGATCATCCGCCGGGGCGATGCGGACGTGATGGTGGCGGGCGGGTCGGAAGCGTCCATTGTGCCGGTCGGCATCGTCGGCTTCATGAATATGAAGGCGCTCACCACCTATAGTGGCGACCCAACAAAGGCGAGTCGCCCATTCGACGCGGATCGGAGCGGGTTCGTCTGCGGCGAAGGCGCGGCGGTGGTCGTCCTCGAATCCGCCGCACATGCGGTTGCGCGCGGCGCACGGATTCTCGGCGAACTTGTCGGCTATGGCAGTGCGGCGGATGCCTATGACATGGTCCATCCCGCGCCGGAAGGTAAGGGGTTGGCCCGCGCGATGCGGCTGACACTCAAGGACGCCAACCTCGCCCCGTCGGACATCGGTTACATCAATGCGCACGGCACATCCACGCCGCTCAATGATGCACACGAGACGATGGCGATCAAGCATGTTTTCGGTGAGCAAGCGCCACCGGTCAGCAGCACGAAAAGCATGACGGGTCACTTGCTCGGCGCGGCCGGTTCACTTGAAGCGGCATTCTCGATCTGCGCGCTGCGGGATAACACGCTCCCGCCGACAATCAATTACGAAACACCCGATCCGGAGTGCGACCTGGATTACGTGCCGAATACGCCACGCTGCGTGGACATTACCTACGCGATGTCGAACAACTCGGGTTTTGGGGGACACAACACCGGCCTCATCTTTGGTCGGTTCGCTGAGTAGGGAGGAATCACTGATGGGAAAAGATGCCAAAAAAGGGAATCTCACGCTCGTGAAAGACGGGCCGACAGAGGTGGAGGACGCCGAAACGGAAGCGATTGAGGGCGATGAGATCGAGATCGAGCCGGTTGCCCCGTGGTCAACCTGGCTGGATGGCAACCGACAAACGCTGATCGCGCTGCACAGCGACATGCAGTTCCTGATTAAAGGCGTGCCGACTGCCGGTTTGAACTGGCAACCGGGCGCGAATACGAACTCGCTCTGGGCGCTGACGCTGCATACGCTCGGCACGACGCTGCACCTCCTTTCGACCGCCGCCGACATTGAGCCACGGTGGCAATCCTGGCAGCGCGCGACGGAACTCGCCGCCTCGGGCGAGGACGCCAGCCTGCTACTCGCGGCGATCCGCAACATGGACGACTTTCTCGACAAGGTCTTCTCGGTGCTCGAAGAGGAAACGCCGGACACGGAGCGCGACTGGCTCGGTAAACCGAAACCTATCTCCTATCTCGTCTCGCACGCCGTCGAGCACGCAGGGAGACACGTCGGCCACATGGAATTGACGCGCCAACTCTGGGACCAACGCTCCAAGCGGAATCGGTAGGTGGGACAATGGACGAGTTGTACACCGTCCCGGTCGACACATTACCGTTGCTCGGCGGTATCCTGAACATGATGGATTTCGCGCACCGGAACATGACGCAAATCATTGCAGACCTACCGAGTGAGGCACTCGTCTGGCAGCCCGCGAACGATATGGCCTCCCTCTCGGGCATCCTTTGCCACACGATGTACTGCGAGGTGTACGCGATCCGTCGCGCGGCGGGCGAGGATGTCTCATACAGTGTGGAATACGACGACGCGGAAGAAGACGACTCGACGTGGCGGATTGCGGAACGTCGGGAACAGTTGATTGCGCGGATCGCTGAGGGTGACGCGATTATGAAGCGCGTCCTGCCGATCATGACCGTCGCGGGGATGGCAGAGCGCTTTCATGCGTGGGGCGGACATTCCCTCCACAGCGGCGGCGACCTGATTGCCAAAGCCGCGACCCATACGACGATGCATTGGGGCCACATGCAGATGACGCGTCAACTCTGGGGGCAGGCGCACCCGGAGTTCGTCGGCGCGTATACACCGTGGTAGCAGTTTAACCGACCTGGCCACGAAATTTGGCGACAGGATGCGAAAAGGCGGCGACCATCATGGTCGCCGCCTTCGGGTATCGGGGGATGTCAGCTCCTAGTCAAGATAGCCGCGCAGCTTCCGGCTATACGACGGATGGCGGAGTTTGCGGAGCGCCTTCGCTTCGATTTGACGAATGCGCTCGCGCGTGATGCCGAACTCCTTGCCGACCTCTTCGAGTGTGCGGAAACGTCCGTCCTCAAGACCGAAGCGAAGAATGATGATCCGGCGCTCGCGCTCCGTCAGTTTATGCAGCGCTTCGCCGATCTGCGACTTCAGCAACTGCTGCGACGCCAACTCCAGCGGCGCGGGCGTCGAATCGTCCTCAATGAAATCGCCGAGGAAAGCATCGCCATCCTGCCCGACCGGCGCTTCGAGCGAAACCGGGTGGCGCGAAACTTCGAGCACCTGACGGACTTTATCTTCCGGCAAGTCCATCGCGCTCGCGATCTCTTCGTGCGTCGGCTCACGCTCGTAGATTTGCTGCAAACGATGGCTCATCTTCTTGACCCGGTTGATCGTCTCGCCGACATGCACCGGGAGCCGGATCGTGCGGCTTTGATCGGAGATCGCGCGCGTGATTGCCTGGCGAATCCACCACGTCGCGTAGGTACTGAACTTGTAGCCGCGCGTATAGTCGAACTTGTCGGTTGCCTTCATCAGGCCGATATTGCCCTCCTGGATCAGATCGAGAAAGGAAAGGCCACGGCCGACATATTTCTTCGCGACGCTGACGACGAGGCGGAGGTTCGCGCGGATCAGGTGTTCGCGCGCGTCCTCGCCATCCTTGCGGTCATACTCGAATTCCTCACGGTCTTCGGGCGAAAGCGTGAGATCGGTCGCAAGCCGCTCCTCGGCGGCGAGGCCACGCTCCATCCGCTTCGCGAGCCAGACTTCTTCCTGCATCGTCAGCAGGTCCGTCTCACCGATCTCCTGCAAATACAGCCGCACGGAATCCGCCGCAATTTGCGCCGCCTGCTGGCTATCGAGACGCTCATCGTCCACACGCTCGCTGCGCGATTTAGCGCGTGCTGGCGAGGTGGGGCGGACAATCGGTTCCTGCTCGACAATATCAATGCCTTGTTCGAGCAGCGTCGCGAACAACTCTTCCATGCTATCGAGATCGTTCTCGAAATTCGGGTACGCCGCGATGATCTCGTCCTGAAGGAGATACCCTTTTTGCTTACCCTTTTCGAGGAGCGTGACTGACATATACGTTTCACCGCCCGTGACACGATTGGAAAGGGCGAAGCGTTGTGCCCGTTCCATCAAATGATCTTGCGCCCTGTGCGTCGGTCGCGGATTCACCGGGGTGACCGATCATCTACGTGACGCTTCATACCCAATTGGGCGTTTCACGCCATCGAAGATACGCATGTACTCTCAAAGAGTACCACTAACAATGGAATATGTCGAGCGTTTTCCGCGTCATATCTGCCTATCTTTGTCGCGTACACTGGGCGCAACCGTACCGCAACGGTCGGGCAGGGTCATCACGGAGATCGGGTGCAAGTCTTGAATATCGAGGCGTTTCACGATCCGTTGCGCATACCCTTGACACGGTTCCAGTGGCATGATACCTTCCTCATCTGCGGTGAGGGAACACCGCACGGGGCACGTTAACAGATGAGGAGTGAGACGAGGAAAGCAGCGAAGGCGTGCGCCCTGAGATTGTGGTGGGCGCGCGTTGGGAGATAGATTGATTCAAGTGGCAGCAAGGACGTGGCACGGGCGTGCGGCGACGGGGGCGACCCCGCGTCGGGAGATGACCGTGACACAGGGCGTCGGGTGGATGCCTAGGTCGTTCGCGCCGAAGAAGGACGTGGCGTAGCAGCGAAATGCCTCGGGGAGCCGCGCGCGGGCTGGGAGCCGAGGATGTCCGAATGGGGAAACCCCGCAGGGTGGTGAGCCTTGCGACCCGCCGATGAACACATAGTCGGCGTGGGGGTAAGCCGGGGAACTGAAACATCTCACGTACCCGGAGGAAGTAAAAAGGGGCCGGAGTAGCGGCGAGCGAAACGGTGCAAGCCCAAACCGTGTGCGTGCCAAGGGTGCCGCCGTTGCGCACGCGGGGTTGTACGGTGGTCGAGGGAGGCCGGCATGGCTCCCACACAGTCAGAAATCCTCCTACTAGCCGAAGGCCGCTGGAACGGGCCGCCACAGCGGGTGAGAGCCCCGTAGGCGAAAGTGGGGGGACTGTGCGAGCATACCGTGAGTACGGCGGGACACGCGACATCCCGCCGGAAGCTGGGGGGACCACCCTCCAAGGCTAGTTACGCGAACGAACCGATAGTGGACAGTACCGTGAGGGAAAGGTGAAAAGCACCCCGGAAGCGGGGGGTGAAAGAGA
>JBBRLR010000156.1:0-9296 GCA_038231255.1 Thermomicrobiales bacterium
ATCGCCGGGGCCGGGGCTGGTCGCCGCCATCGTCCGGACGGTGAAGCCGAGAATGACGGCGAGCAGCACGGCGGGCGCGATCGTCCAGCCAATTTCCAGATTGCGCCTGCCGAACTCCTGGCGCGGCTCCCCCGTGGCGCCAGGTCGGTGGCGGAAGCGGATCATCGCGATCACGACCAGCGCCGTGACAAGCGTGAAGACGACCGCACCGACAATCAGGATGCCGACGAACAGATGGGCAATCTCCCGCTCCTGCGGGGAAATCGGGTCGAACGGCGTGCCCTGCATCACACCCCCCTTTATCGCCATGCCAAGCGGAGAAATCGGTGCGGCGCGATCCCCATCTTCCTACCGAAACCATGCACTTGTCGAGAGCGAGTTGGCCATGTTTCCCCTACGGATCGCTGTTACCGTAGAGGCGCCATACGTATTGGGGCGTATGCGTTCTGGAAAGAACCTAACCCCCGGCCCCTTCCGTCCCTCGGCGTGGGAAGGGGTGACTCTTCGTAATGCTGTGGTGTTTGCTAAACGTTCCGATCTCGCGGAGAATCCCCTCCCCTTCCTCGCGGGAAGGGGCTGGGGGTTAGGTTCCCCTCACACGCGGCGATTCGCCGGTCCCCACCCCGGCGCTTCGCGCGACGGTTTCGTGGCGTCGAGCGTCTGCTCACGGTCGGCGGCGGAAACGTGGCCGGCGCGCACAACCCCCCACCGCAGGCATGCACCACCGACGAGCGCCGCGATTGCACCCACGAGATTGAAGCGCCGAGAATGCGCGGGTGCGCGCATCGCCGCGCCATCGAGCGCAACAGCGACGACGGACGCGGCGACAGCGCCCGCGAGCAGAAACCCCTCTCGACCATGCAGTAGGGATCGCGCTGCTCGGCCCGATGTCGCGACGTATCCGGCGAGCAGCGCGATCTCGCTGCACCCCAGTGCGATGGTGAAGGGGCCGAGCGCCGCGTGATCCCTCGGATCGTCATTGCCCGTGAGGATCGCCGCCGCGACGGTCGCCGCCACACCGGTGTTGAGCGCACTCGCCATGAACAAAGCGCCGAGCAGCGGGCTGGTGGACCAAACGGGGATACTCGTCGTCCCGAGCAGCACGCCGGTGTAGCCGCCGAGCGTCAGCGCGGTCGGGAAGCCGCCGACGGCCAGCGCCCGCTCCGGGATCGCCCGCAGGAGATCGCCGCCGAGCGGCAATTTGTCCGCCGCAGCCAACTGGCGCGCGGCGGTCAGGGTCGCGAACAGGCCGTGGCACGTCAACGCCCACGATCCGAGGTTCATCGGCGACGAGGGCTTGAAGATGCGCAGCATGTGGTGAAAGCGCGACGGCTTGCCAAGATCGTCAATCAGAAAGACCGGGCAGGGGAGCATCGCCGCGAACGAGACGATCCGCGCCGTGCGCGCAAGCCCCCGCCGCTCCGTGCCACCGGCCTCCAGCAGCGTGCCAAGCACGAACGCGCCGGACGAAATGCCGCCCAGAAAGAAATAGGCCGCGATGTCGTTATTCCACGTCGGGGTTTGCAGGATCGGCACGTCTTTGTACGCATCGCGCGCCTGCGTGTGCGCGGCGCCCGCGCGGCCCGGACGCATGGCACGCCTGTCTTCGTGGTCGGACTGCGCCATTGTCGCGCCGCGCGTCATGGGCGATCTCCTTTCGCGACCGCTGCCGCGCCGATCAGACTCAAGCCGATGCCGACCACGGCGCTCCACAGATAGCGCGACCGCATATGCGCCGCCGGGCGGCGGGGAGCCGTCGGGAGGTTATACGCCTCCGGTTCCTCGGTGAGCAGAAAGAACGCGTTCAGCCGCTTGTATTCGCCGGCGTCATCCGCGCCGTACAGATACGCCTCCTGTGTTCCCTGGGCGTGCAGCGCGGCGACGCGCTGCTCCGCCCGCTCGCGCAACTCGGAAACCGGGCCGAAGACGATCGCATCGGTTGGGCAGGTCTTGGCGCAGGCTGGCTCCAGGCCATCTTTTTGCCGGTCGTAGCAGAGCGTGCATTTGTGGGCCGCGCCGTCCTCCTCACTCCGGCCGAGCACGCCGAATGGACAGGCGACGACGCAATAGCCGCAGCCGTTGCAGATGTCCTGCTGGAGATACACAGCGCCGAACTCGTTGTAGACGAGCGCGCCGGTGGGGCAGGCCTCCTGGCACGGCGCGGCGGTGCAGTGCTTGCAAACATCGCTGTTGAAAAGCCACCGCACCCCCTCGCCCGGCGGCTCGAACTCCGTGAAACTGACATGCCGCCAGGTCGTCGCGGAGAGATGCAGCGTATTGTCGTAACTCTGACCGCTCCACGTCATGCCATCGGACGGCAGCGCGTTCCACTGCTTGCAGGCAACCTCACACGCCTTGCAGCCGATGCAGACGGTCGAATCGGTGAAAAAGCCCATCGGCTCCACGGTTGGTGGCGGCAGGGCAATCATCATCCCCTCCAACAGCCCCGCCGATACCTCGGTGCCCCCCGATGCGTGCGCGAGCCGGAATTCGGGTAGGGCCGCATCCTGCCCACCGATCGCCGTGATGCCACTCATGCCGTTCTTCCTTCCGGTTGGGCCTGATGGTGCGTATCCGCCATCGGCGCGGCGTGCGGCCGTGGCGCGACATCGGTCGAGGCGATGTCCGAACGGAAGGCGAGCCGCCCCTTTTGCACCTGACAGGTGAAAGCCTTACCCTCGTGCATGCTGACGTTCGCGTCGCTGAGGATCGAGGTCAGATCGTTGGCCTGGCTCCCGGCCACCTCGCCCGCCCAGCCGAAGTGGATGGGCAACCCGATCTGATGAACGGTCTTCCCCTGGATTTGCAGCGAGTGCAAGCGCGGCGTGACCATCGCGCGCGCCTCGATTGCGCCGCGCTTGCTCGTGACAAGCACCCAATCGCCATGCACGATGTCGCGCTCGGCGGCGAGGTCGCGGCTCATTTCCACGAACATCTCCGGCTGGAGTTCATTGAGCCAACTGTCGAAACGGCTCATCGGGCCGCTCAGGTAGTGCTCGGTGAGACGGTACGTCGTCGCGACGACGGGGTAATCGGGGTCCTCCGGGGCCGCCAGCGAATTGAGCAGCGCCGCATCGAGCAAAACGGTCGGGTTCTCCCGCTGGGTGTACAGGCCATTGCGAACCGGCGACTCCACCGGCTCGTAATGTGTGGGGAGCGGCCCGTCCTTGGTCCCGCCCGACGCGAAGAGCCAGCCCTTGCCGTCCGGCTTGAGGATAAAGGGGGAATCCCCGGCGATAGCGTCCATGCCCTTCGCATTTTCGGCGGGGCGGTAGTCCGGCGGCTTGGTCGGCTCGAAATCCGGCGTGTCGAGTCCGGTCCAGCGGCGCTCCTTTGCGTCCCACCAGATGTATTTCTTGCGCTCGCTCCAGGGGTTGCCGTCCGGGTCGGCGCTGGCGCGGTTGTAGAGGAGGCGGCGGTTGTCGGGCCACGCCCAGCCCCAGTTGGGATGGACGTGCTGATCGAGATCGCCTGTGCGCTCGTTGGCGCGGTTGCGCCCCGGTTCCGGGTGAACGCCGCAGTAGATCCAGCAGCCGCAGGCCGTGCTGCCATCGTCCTTAAGTTGCTGGTACCGCTGGAGTTGTTGCCGGTCGGCGACGGTATAGCCGTTGATTTCCCGCAGGACCTTCGCGGGGTCGGGTTCATCGGCGGTGAGGCTGACCCGACCATCGGGCAAAATATGCAGCCCGTCGCGCGCGTAATCCCACGTCAGGTTGAGGATGCCCTGGTCATACTCTTTCGTGCTCCCGGCGTAGAGTCGCTTCATCCGCCGACCGAGGTTCCACATGAACCAGAGTTCGGAACGGCAATCGCCCGGCGGGTCAATTGCCTGATCGTGCCACTGCAAGAGCCGGTCGGTGTTCGTCAGCGTGCCGCCCTTCTCGATGCCGGACGCGGCGGGTAAGAAAAAAACCTCCGTCGCGATCGTCGCCGGGTCCGGCTGATCCGGCCCCTCCTTCCAGAAGGTCGCGCTTTCGATGGCGAAGAAGTCGCGCACGACCAACCAATCCAATTGACGTAGGGCGACGCGGTTCAGCCCGGCATTGGGGCTACCTGCGGCGGGGTTCTGCCCCATCAGGAAGAAGCCGCGCACCTTGCCCTCCGCCATGTTCATGGCAAACGGCAACTGCGAGTGATCCGCCGTGATGCGCGGCAGCCACGGGAACCCCCACTCATTCTCGGCGGTGGCGGCATCGCCGTACCACGCCTTGAGCAGGCTAATCATGAAGGCGGGAAATCCCGACCAGACGCCGTGATCCACATGCTCCTGCGCGAGATAGTCGCTGAACGCGTTGTGGTCGCGCATCTTGGCCGGTTGCGGGATGTAGCCCGGCAGGAGGTTGTACAGGGTCGGGATGTCGGTCGAACCCTGAATGCTCGCATGACCGCGCATCGCCATGATTCCCCCGCCGGGGCGACCGACGTTGCCGAGCAGCATCTGCATGATGCCGGCGGCCCGGATCATCTGCACGCCCGTCGAATGATGCGTCCAGCCGACCGCATAGACGACGGCGCTCGTCCGCTCCCGCCCCGAGTTCGCCATCAATTGCTCCGCGACGCCGAGGAATTGCGCCTCGGTGCAGCCGCATTGCTCGGCGACCATCTGCGGCGTGTAGCGGGCGTAATGGCGGCGCATGATATTCAGGACACAGTTCGGGTCACGCAGCGTCGGGTCCTGCCTGGGCGGCAGATGCTCGACATCGCTCAGCGTCTCCGTGCGGGACATCGCGCCGATATGCGTCGGCGTTTCCGTGCGTTCCGGCCCGGCATCCTCGGCATAGTTCCAGTTCGCCTCGTGCAGGTTATATGCCCGGTCGTCGGCGTTGTAGCCGGAGAAGATGCCGCTGCAATCCGCCTCCGCGTCCACGTACTGATCGCTGATGATCGTCGTCGCGTTGGTGTACGCGAGGACATACTCCGTAAACCAGCGCTCCTGGGTCAGGATCTGGTTGATGATGCCACCGAGGAAGACGATGTCCGTGCCGGCGCGGATCGGCACGTAATCGGTCGCGGATGCCGACGTCCGGCTGAAGTGCGGGTCCACATGGATGATCCGCGCGCCCTTTGCACGCGCCTTCATCGGGAAGCGGAAGCCGATCGGGTGGGCCTCCGCCATGTTCGATCCCATAATCAGGATGCAATCGCTATATTGCAGGTCCTCCTGGAAGGAGGTCGCCGCGCCACGCCCAAATGAGGTGCTCAGACCGGGCACCGAGGCGCTGTGTCATATCCGCGCCTGATTCTCGACGGAGATGATACCGAGATTATTGAACAATTTCTTGATAAGGTAGTTTTCTTCGTTGTCCAACGTGGCGCCGCCGAGGTGGCCAATCGCCGTGGTATGGCGGATGACGTCGCCGTCCGCATCGCGATCAATGAACGTCGCGTCGCGCGTCTCCCTGGTCAGTTGGGCGATGCGATCCATCGCCCAGTCCAGCGGCTTCTCCTCCCAGTGGTCGCTATAGGGCGCGCGATACTGGACCGTAGTGACACGGTGGGGATTCTGGACGAGTTGGAAGGTATTCGCGCCCTTCGGGCAGAGTGCGCCCTCGTTGATCGGGCTGCGCGGGTCCCCCTCGATGTCGATGCATTGGCCGTCCTTGACATACACCAACTGGGCGCAGCCGACGGCGCAATACGGGCAAACGCCGTTCACCGCCGTGGCGCCGCGCAGGCGCGAGTGCTTGACGACCGAGACGGGACTGAAGGGTTGCGGTGCGTCGCCGACCTGCAAGAAACGGTTGCGCTGCTGTGAAGACCTGCGGCTACCCATGACGCTCTCCTTGTTGCCTGCCCTAAGGCCCTTACATGCCGGAACGCGGTGCGCGATAAAGGCGAAGGAACTCCGTGATTGGTCGCCTCACGGCGTCGCTGGCGCGAGTATGAACCCACCGGCGACATTTGCCCAGTCAGCCGGATCAAAGTCCGAACCGACTTGATGGCAACAATCAGCGTGATTCGTTCTCGCGCAAGCGCGTTTGCTATGAGCGCGGCGATGGCCGCACGATGCACTCGTGCCTTCGCCGCCAATCGAGCCGCAAGAAATATGCCCGTCCGTTTGGCGCTGCCCGGCTTTTGCACCTCAGAATGTTCGGCGTGTGTTTCCTCGCCATCTCTTTTCCCTTCCCGGTAGAGATGATCTTCGCGCCGTTTGGCCGCGCCGCGAACGCCGTGGCGGGCAACCTGCCAGATATGAGCCTTGGTCTTTTCATCTGCCGCAACATCATCGAGCAACATGGCGGCTGGATCCGCGCGACGAGCGATGGCGAAGGGCGCGGCACGACGTTCGCCCTCTGGCTCCCCGTCGCGGCGACAGCCGAGTAATTCCGCTTTTCCCAGTGGTAGCAGTAGCAGGTTTTCCAGCCTGCCACCACCTTTTCACACTATCGCCTCAGTTATGCATGGCTGTCCGCCCGTACCCCTTGACTCTCCCCCATGGGAAGAGTTTACGGTTGCTCCGAAGGGCGCGAATGCGCGGAAGGCGAGGGATCGGGTGTTCAAAATCGGCGACTTTTCCCGGCTGACCCAGGTGACTGTCAAGGCGTTGCGTCACTACGACCGCCTTGGGCTGCTCGCGCCGGAATCCATTGACTCCGCGAGCGGTTACCGCTACTACAGCGGCGCGCAGGTCCCCCGGCTGAACCGCATCCTCGCCCTCAAGGACCTCGGCTTCTCGCTCGAACAGATCGGGCAACTGCTCGATGTCGACCTCTCGCCCGCGCAAATGCACGGGATGCTCCTCGTCAAGCGAGACGAGGTGCACGGCGCGATCGCGGCGGAGCAGGCGCGCTTGGAGCGCATCGTGGAGCGGCTGCGAGGACTCGACGTACAGCCGGACTACCCGGTGACAATCAAGGATATTCCGGCGCAGCGCGTGGCGGCGATCCGCGCCACCCTGCCGCAGCACCGCGCCATCGGCGCGCTCTTCGGCGAACTCGACGCCTACCGGGAGCGGCACGGCATCCGCGCCGATGCACGGCTGGCGATCTGGCACGATACCGAGTACCGCGACGCCGATGTGGACGCCGAGGCCGCATTCACCAGCGCAGGCCCACTGCCACCGGATGGGCGCGTCCGGTCGCGCGATTTGCCCGCCGTGGCGGAGATGGCGTGCGTCACGCATCGCGGCCCACTGGCGACGATTGGCGGGGCATACATCGCGCTGCTCGGCTGGGTCGAGGCGAACGGCTACCAGATCGCGGGGCCGACGCGCACGTTTCCCCACGCCTTCGATGGCACCGAGGGAGACCGCGCCGTCATCGAGATTCAGTACCCCGTGGCGCGCGACGGCGATGTGACAACCGCCGCGCACCAACCGTGAGGAGGGATCGATGGAAATGGAACAAGGGCAAGACCGTGACATGATAGCCATCGCGCGGCGCGCGGAGGAATGGGTCGCCGCCGAACTGCGCGGCGATGCGGATGACCTCGCGGCGATCACCGCAGACGATTTCGTCGGCGTCGGGCCGCGTGGCTTCACGCTGACGAAGGAGCAATGGCTGGCGCGCTTCCGCTCCGGCGATCTGCGACACGAATCCTTCGCCCTGAACGAGGTGGCGGTGCGCCGCTACGGTGAAGCGGCGGTGATGAATGGGCGTCAGGTCCAGCGGACGCAGTTTCAAGGCAACGACGTCAGCGGGCAGTTCCGCGTGACACTCGTCTTCGTACGGCAGGCGGACGGCTGGCTGCTGGTGAGCTGGCAAGCCAGCGGCCCCATCCCCGATGCACCGCCGGGCCGGGGGTAGCGCGATGACCGTGGTACGGTCGCGCGGTGCAGGGGCAAACTCGGCTGACTCGGGCGGCACGCCGTGGCGCGCGGTGGCGCGCGGTCTGCGATCGTTCTGGGCCAACGGTCGGCCGATGGAGCGTTGGTGCTACCGCATCGGTGCATTCCTGATCGTCGTCGGCCTCTTCCACCTTGGCGTGTTCGCGGTGGCCGGGGGGCCGTGGCAGGGCCCGGTATCGTGGCGCAAGCCCACCACGTTCGGGCTGTCGTTCGGGCTGACGCTGCTCACCATTACCTGGGTTACCTCGTTCCTCGCGCTGGGCGAGCGCGCGCGCCGGATCATGCTCGGTCTCTTCGCCGTCGCCTGCGTCCTTGAGGTTGCGCTCATCGCCCTGCAAGCGTGGCGGCGGGTCCCCTCGCATTTCGATTTAGCAACCCCCTTCGACGCGATCGTCGCGCGATCGCTGGCGATCGGCGGTGGCGCGCTCATCGCAATCGTCGTCGCGTTCGCCGTCGTCGCTTTCCGGGCCAACCCCGGCACACCGCCGAGCATGCGCCTCGCCATCCGCGCCGGGTTCATCGCCCTGCTGCTCGCCTTGGCGGTCGGTGCCGCGATGATCGCCGAGGGTATGCTGCGCGTTTTCGCCGGCGATCAGCAGGGGGCTTACACCATCGCGGGGTCCCTCAAACCGGCGCACGCGGTGGCGATGCACGGGATCCTCATCCTCCCCGCGCTGGCCTGGCTGCTGTCACTCGCCGACCGGGACGAGTCGCAGCGCGTTCGCCTCGTGTGGCTGGCCACCGCGGGCTATGCATTGCTCGTCGGCGTGGTGGTCACCGTCTCCCTCTCCCGGATCGCCTTGACCGATGCGCCTGTCATCGCCGTTTTCCTCGCGATGCTCGGGGCCGTCGTGCTGTACGGGGCGGGCATGGTCGCCGTTGTGGGTCTCATGCGCCCTGCGACAAAGTCGGAACTGAAGGAAAGGTAGGACAATTGATGGTCTTCAAGGTGCTGCGTTTCGTCAATCTCCTGCTCGCGTCCCTGTTCGCCGGGAACGCAGTCGGGGCGACGGTCTTCTTCCACCCGGCGCTCGACACCATCCCCACCCCGGCGCAGGTGGAGGCCCAGCGGGCGATCACGCGCCGATTCATGCCCGCCATGCGAGCGCTGATGTCCGCCTGCATCCTCTCCTGCCTTGCGATGCTCGGCCTCATGCCCGACCGCACGTCCGCCTCCTTCCGGCTCTCTCTTGCCGGGACGGCGGGGTTCGTCGCGATGCTGGGGATGACAGCCCTTGAGATACCGTTCAACAAGCGGACGCTGGCGGCGTCGCCGGACGATCCCCCCGCAGACTGGCACAAGATGCGCGCGGATTGGGAGCGCTACAACGCGCTGCGCACCGGGTGCGAGGTGGCAGGCTGGTGCTGCCTCGCTCTGGGCGCGGTGGCGGACGCGGGGTGAGTGGTGGGGGGGGGCCGGGGGGGGGGGGGGGGGGGAACCCCCCCCCCCGCCCCCCCCCCCCCCCACGCCCGGGCCCCGGGGGGGGGGTTTTGGCCGCTGTGGGGGCAA
>JBBRLR010000157.1:0-9296 GCA_038231255.1 Thermomicrobiales bacterium
CCTAACCGCTGCACTCTTGACACATCACTGTATGATAAATGCACTTGCGACATCCCCATGGTGGCGATCACGCTGGGACGCAGACGTGCGAACACGAGCGCTGCGGACGACCCTTTCCGGTTTCCCGCGCCTTTGACAATAACTACCCCAGCATCTGGTTCGACGGGAGGAGGGACCGTAGCAGCACACAACGCGACGCAGCATTCTTTCAGCGGGACACCACGATGAGCGATCAGCAGTAATCGGAGGCAGGAATGGGCACCGTACCGAAACATCGTCGGCACTCTTGGGCGCGCGTGACATCGTTCGCGCTGCTCACGCTAATCCTTCCCCTCGTGCTTGCCGCCTGCGGTGGCGGGAGCAGCGCGACGACCGCACCCACTGCTGCAGCGACCAAGCCGGCAGCGACAACAGGAGCAGGAGCGACCACGGCCCCAGCGGCGACCGGTG
This sequence comes from Thermomicrobiales bacterium, assembly GCA_038231255.1. Lineage (GTDB taxonomy): Bacteria > Chloroflexota > Chloroflexia > Thermomicrobiales > JALYUS01 > JALYUS01. The sequence continues at coordinate 451 of JBBRLR010000157.1, forward strand.
CGCCATCGGCGAGCACCACCGCATCGAGCACGACGGCGTCCGCGAGTACGACCGCATCCAGCACAACTGCCGCCGGTAGCACAACGGCGGGCGCGACGACCGCGACGACCGCCAGCACGGGCGCGGACCCGCGCGGCGTCGCGCCGACCAAGCGCGGCGGCGGCGGCGTGTTGAAGCTGCTGTACTGGCAGGCGCCGACGATCCTTAATGTCCATCTCGCACAGGGCACGAAGGACGACTTGGCGGGGTCCATTGTTGAGGAGACGCTGGCCTCGATTTCCATCAATTCCGCGACGCCCGATGTCCCGATCCTCGCCAAGGAGATTCCCTCGGCAGCGAATGGTGGCCTCGCGGCGGACGGCAAGAGCGTGACGTGGAAACTGAAGGACGGCGTCAAGTGGTCCGACGGCACGCCGATGACCTCGGCAGACGTCAAGGCGACCTGGCAGTACGTCGTCACGCCGGAGACGGGCGCGAACACGCTGTCGAATTACACCAACATTGCCACGATTGACACGCCGGACGCGACGACCGTGAAGATCACCTTCAAGAATGCGACGCCGCTCTGGTATTTCCCCTTTGTCGGCGTGAGCGGGCCGATTCTACAGAAGGCGCAGACAGAAAAGTGCCTCGCCGATCAGAAGAACTGCGCGATCAATACCGCCCCGATCGGCACGGGCGCGTTCAAGGTGAAATCTTTCATTTCCGGTGACAACGTGCAGTATGTGATGAATGAAAACTACCGGGAGCCGAACGCGCCGTTCTTCGACGCGATTGACCTCAAGGGCGGTGGCGATGCCCCGACGGCGGCGAAGGCCGTCCAGACCGGCCAGGTAGACTTCGCGTGGAACTTGCAGGTTGCGCCGGAAATCCTCAAGCAAGTTACCGACGCCGGCAAGGTGCTCGATACCCCGCCGGGCGGCGGCGTCGAGCGCGTCCTGTTCAACTTCACGGACCCGAACAAGGACGTGGACGGCGAGAAGTCCTCCATCAAGGCGCCGCATCCCTTCTTCTCCGACCCGAAGGTGCGCGAGGCATTCTCCTGGCTGATGGATCGCGACAGCATGGCGAAAAACCTCTACGGCGCCGCCGGTAACCCTACCTGCAACATCATCCCGAGCGTGCCGCCGCAGACGAACTCGAAGAACACAAAATGTGGCTTCGATGTGGCGAAGGCGAATCAACTGCTCGACGATGCGGGCTGGAAGAAAGGTAGCGACGGCATCCGCGCCAAGAATGGCGTGCAAATGAAGCTCACCTTCAGCACCTCCGTCAACGCAGTGCGTGAAAAAGAAGAGCAGGTGATGAAGCAGTCCTTCCAGCAGGCCGGTATCACAATGGACATCAAGAACGCGGACGCCGGTGTCTTCTTCGGCCAGCCCGACAACGTGGACGCGTCATCCCGGTTCGAGAAGGACATGGAGATGTACACGAACAGCCCCGGTATCCCGGACGCCGAATCGTATCTTGATGGCTGGACGACTGCTAATATCGCGCAGAAGGCGAACGGCTGGAAGCTGACCAACAACTCGCGGTACAGCGATCCGAAATACGACGCGATCGTTGACCAGTTGAAGAAGGAGTTGAACCCGGAGAAGCGCGCGCAGTTGCAGATCCAGGCCAACGACTACCTGATCAACAACTTCGTCGTTTTGCCGATCATTGACCGGACCTCGGTCAACGGCCACCGGGCCGATCTGATCAACACCAATCCCACCCCGTGGGACTGGAATGTCTGGAACATCGCCTACTGGCAGATCAAGAAATAAGGGACTGCCGACGGCATCAGGACTGAGCGAGAGGGAGCAGCCGCTTCCTCTCCTTATCCCGTTCATATACCGCTCAACACGGCAGTTGCCGCGCAAAATTTGACAAAGTCCCGCATACCCGCTACACATAACGCCGCCATGAGCAACGAATGCCAACGGTTGGGTTGCTTCCCACCGTCGGCGCGACGCCCGGCCTGGGACTGTCACTTTGGGGCCGATGAGAGGAGGGGCTTGGCGTAACACGCAAGTCATCACCAGCGAGTCGCGACGTGTCTTTGGGCATGCCGGGGAGTGGGTTCGACACTGACGGGACATCAGGAGGAAACAATGGCAACGCTTCTCAAACGGAGTAGGAAATCATGGGCGCGCGTCACCGCGTTCGCGATGCTGACCCTGATTCTGCCGATGCTGCTCGCTGCCTGCGGCAGTAGCGCGGCGACGGACACGCCGAAAGCGGCGAGCACCACGGCGGCGACCGTCGCTGGCGGCGCGGCAACGACGACCAGCGCCTCGGCGGCTGCGGCCACCAAGCCTGCATCCACGACCGCTCCCGCATCTACCGCTGCCCCAGCGGCGGGCGGGACTGCTCCGGCCGCGAGCACGACGGCGTCCAGCACGACCGCCGCCAGTAGCACCACAGCGGGCGCGACCACTGCAACTACCGCCAGCACAGGCCCTGACCCGCGCGGCACGGCGCCGACCAAGCGTGGTGGCGGCGGCACGTTGCATCTGCTCTGGTGGCAGGCCCCGACAATCCTCAATGACCACCTCGCCAACGGGACCAAGGACGAAGATGCCTCGCGGATCATCGAGGAGCCGCTCGCGGTGACCTCGCTGGTTGGTGTCGTCCCCGATGTGCCGGTGCTCGCCAAGGCGATCCCCACTGCTGCCGATGGTTCGGTGGCGGCGGACGGCAAGAGCGTGACATGGAAACTGAAGGACGGCGTCAAGTGGTCCGACGGCACGCCGATGACCTCGGCAGACGTCAAGGCGACGTGGCAGTTCGTCATCAAGCCGGAAAACGGCGCGTCCGACCTGGCGCAGTACGACAACATTGCCACGATTGACACACCGGACGCAACGACCGTGAAGATTTCTTTCAAGGAAGCGACCGCGAACTGGTACACGCCGTTCACGAACCTCCAGGGTGTCGTGCTCCAGAAGGCGCAGCTTGACTCCTGCACGGACCCGAAGACGTGCGCTATAAGCAACACGCCCATCGGTACCGGACCCTTCAAGGTGAAGGCGTTCGTCTCTGGTGACAATGTGCAGTATGTGATGAACGACAACTACCGCGACCCGAACGCGCCGTTCTTCGACGCGATTGACCTCAAGGGTGGCGGCGACGCAGGCACGGCGGCAAAGGCCGTCCAGACCGGACAGGTTGACTTCGCGTGGAACCTGCAAGTGACGCCGGATATCGCCAAGCAGGTAACGGACGCAGGCAAGGTCCTCGATCAGGGCCCCGGCTTCGGCGTCGAGCAGATGATCCTCAACCAGACCGATCCGAACAAGGATGTCAATGGCGAGAAGTCCTCGCTCGCGGCACCGCATCCCTTCCTGACCGATCCGAAGGTGCGCGAGGCAATGTCCTGGCTCGTGGATCGCGATTCGATCGCCAAGAACTTGTATGCATCCGCGAAGCCGACCTGCAACGTGCTGCTCGGCATCCCGCCCGCGCTGCAATCCACAACCAACAAGTGTGGCTATGATGTTGCGAAGGCGAACCAGATCCTCGACGATGCGGGCTGGAAGAAGGGATCAGACGGCATCCGCGCAAAGGGCGGCGTCCAGCTGAAACTCGTCTTCGAGAGCAGTGTCAATGCCGTGCGTGAGAAGGAAGAACAGGTCATCAAGCAGTCCTTCCAGCAGGCCGGTATCACGATGGACATCAAGAATGCGGACGCCGGTGTCTTCTTCGGCCAGCCCGACAACGTGGACGCGGCACAGCGGGCGGACGGCAAGGACATCGTTATGTACACCACCGGTCCTTCCGATCCGGATGCGGGAGATTTCCTCACGAACCTTCAGTCGAAGTTCATCCCGCAGAAGGCTAACGGCTGGAAGAATGGCTCGCCCGGTCGCTGGAAGAGCGATCAGTACGATCAACTGGCCGCGCAACTCGCCAAGGAGTTGGTACCCGAGAAGCGTGCTGGGATCGAGAAGCAGATGAATGACATCATCGTCACCAACTACTTCCACATCCCGATGGTGGACCGCTACTCCAACAACGGCCACGCGAAGGAACTGATCAACACGAACTACACGCCGTGGGACTCGGCGCTGTGGAACGTCGCGTACTGGCAGAAGAAGTGACGCGTAACCAGTAGTCAGTAACCAGTAGCCAGTAGCCAGAAGGGGGAGTCGCGCGACTCCCCCTTCTTTTGTTTGCGCGCACGGCGATAGGTGGCGTAGGCTTCAGCCGGCGGTTCCTCCCGATAGCGCCTCTCGTCCTCTGAAGCGCGTGGCAATCCATCGTTCCATTGAGATAGTTGCTACCGACACAGTGGCAATGGCACGTTCGTTGCTCACCTTACTCGCTACCTGGTATGATCGGCGCCGCACCATCCGGTCGCGCCGGGAGAAAGAAGGAGGCAAGCCACGATGGTTGAACGACACGATGGTTGAACGACACGATGGTGAGGGCGGCAAGACGTATGTCCCACCGACACCCGAGAACACCAAGCCGAAGGGATCGCGCGACAACGCGGTCGAGATGGGCGCGGGCGGGAAGCATGAGCGCGAAACGCTCGACGCGCAGCGCGAGAAAATGGCCGATCCTTCCCGCGCGACGGACGATCCGGGTCGTACCGATAACCCGCTGGGCACCGGCGTCGGGTACGCCGGGGAAGGTAGCGCCGATTACGGCGAGCAGGAGAAACGGATGAGCACAAGCACGAACAGCCCGAAACGCACCGACGAGAACGACAAAAGCGCGACGACGCGGCAGCAGCAGGAGCAGCAACACCATTCGCACTCCTCGTCCGGGCAGAAGCCCGGCGCGGGCGGGAATAGCGGCCAGCAAAGTACGGGTGGCCTGCCGCCGAGCCAGGGCACCGGCAGCACCCCGCAAAGCCACACCCCGCGACCATCGAGCGCGGAGACAAGCGCGCAGCACGGCACGACCAGCAGCCCCGCGCCGACATCCGGTACGAACAGCGGCACTGAGGCGAACAAGGGCACGATTGGTGGCACGCAGGATCACGGGACGGTGAAGACGCCGCAGGGCCAGAACGTCTCGACTCAGGGGCAAGGGCCCGCGACTCAGGGGCAATCGAAGACTGACGACGCTAGGAATCAGGCGCAGGGTACGGCGGGTGATGCGAAGAGCGCCGTGCAAGACAAAGCGGGCGACCTGAAAGATCAGGCTCAGAACAAGATCGCCGACGCGAAAGACACGACTCAAGACAAAGCGGGCGAAGTGAAAGACCAGGCCCAGACGCGGCTGACCGATATGCGAGGGCAGGCGCAAGATGCGTTTAATGACGCCAAGACTCAGGCACAGGGCAAATTCGACGCCGTAAAGGAGACTGTCACTGGCAGGACGGATCAACTCGTCGGCACTGTTGGCGAGAAGGGCGACCAGGCGAAGCAGACCGCGAACGAGAAGTCCACGCAGGCCGGTGAGAAGCTGACCGGATTTGCCGACACGCTCCGCGAGAAGACGCAGACGCTCGAATCGGATCATCCCGTCGCCAATGCCGCGACCAAAGCGGCCGGCGCGCTCGAACAAACCGGAACATACCTCCAGCAAAGCACACCGGATGACTGGATGGGGGATTTGAAGCAACTGATCTCGCGCAAGCCGGTCGAGTCGGTCCTCGTTGCCGCTGGTCTCGGCTACATGGCCGCCCGCGCCCTCCGCAAGTAACGGGAATCGAAACCGGGGAGAACCGCAGAGGACGCAGAGAGAGCAAAGAAACAGGAGTCTCTTTGCTCTCTCTGCGTCCTCTGCGTCTCTGCGGTTCTCTCCGGTTTCAGACCGGGGCGGTGACGGCGCGGCGGATGGTGGGCCCGAGGGCGGTGACGCGCTCGAAGGTGTACGCGAGACGGTGGATGCCCTCGATCAGCGCCTCGGGTCTGTTATCCGCGTAAGTGAGGCGGAGACGGTTCGCGGCGACATCCACGCCCGCCGGGTAGAACGCTTCCCCCGCGACGGTCGCCACGCCCTCCGCGAGCGCGACGGCGGTTACTTCATGCGCCGTCAGGCCGTCACGCAGCGTCAGCCAGACATTTAGTCCGCTCTTCGGCGGCAGCCAATCCACATACGGGAGCAAAGAGGCAGTGAGTGCGTCGAGCATCGCGTCTCGTCGCTCGCGATAGGTCGCGCGCATCGCGGCGACATCCCGCACTGCTGTCTTGCCGCCGCCGAGGCCCCAGTAGTGGATAAGGGCGCGTTGTGGCAGGCGAGCGGTGAAACGATCCGTCACCATCTTCATCGCCGTCAGCCGGGCCATCAGGGGCGATCCGGCGATCACCGCGCCGACGCGCAAATCGGGCGAAACGGTCTTCGCCGCACTCCAAACATAGACGACGCGACCATCCGTGTCGCCCGCTTTGATCGGCGGCGGCGGCTCGCGGTCGTAGACAAACGGGTTGCAGTGGTCATCTTCGAGGATCAGGATGCCGTGCCGCGCCGCGATCTGGAGCATCGCGCGGCGGCGATCCACGGGGAGGACGGTGCCCATCGGATTGTGTGAGGTCGGCACGGTGTAGATGAGCCGGGGTCGCTCTCGCTCGCAGACCGCCGCCAGAGATGACATATCCATGCCCTGATCGTCGGTGGCGACGGGGACGATCCGGGCGCCGGCCGCCGCGAAGATGTCGAGCGCGGCGGCGAAGGTCGGCACCTCGCACGCCACCCGCTCGCCGGGACCGACGAGCGACCGCGCGACGAGGTCAATCCCCTGCTGCCCGCCCGTCGTAATCATTACATCGTCCGCGCTTGCCACGAAACCCCACCCGGTGCACCGCTCCGCGATGGCGAGGCGCAAATCGGGGTCGCCGAGGGCGGGGCCATAGCCGAGCATGTCGCCATCCAGTTCGTCTACAGCCATCTTCCACGCCTTCTTGAGGTGGACGACGGGGAGCAGATCGGCTGCGGGCTGGCCGGAGGCGAGCGAGATCACCCCAGCGCGGTGGGCGGGCGTCATCAACTGGTTCGGGCGGGCGGCGCGCACCGGCAGCGGGAAGGGCGGCAGCGTCAGCGCGGGGGACGGGGGCAGCATCTCGGGGTCGCCGATCGGCGGCACAACGTACGAGGGCAGGTAGGAGGTGTGCGGCGGCGTTTCGGCGGCGGTGCGGTCCCGCACGAACGTCCCGCGCCCGACCTGCCCGGAGACGAGGCTCGCGTCCCGGAGTGCCTCGTACGCCTGTGCGACCGTAATCACGCCGACGCCGAGCGTCTTCGCGAAGCCGCGCACGGTCGGCAGGCGCGTGCCGGGCGGCAATTGGCCGCTCGCGATCCCGGCGGCGACGCGATCGGCGATCTGTCGGTAGAGCGGCGTGCCGCTGCCCGGTTCCAATGACCCGAGGTCGAGATCGTGACTGCCCCCCACTGCCATGCCGCCTCCGCCGCCGTACGTTCGCGCCTCCTCCTTAGTATACGGCACTGAGCAAACGGATTCGCGGCGTGGAGTCTGGCGAAACGTCTGGATGATGCACGCGCTTCCTCATCGCATTATGCGTCGGCGTGCCGTGATCACGAGGGTCATCACACCAACACACGCGCCCGCTCCTCGTACGACACCATGCCAGGAGAGGGGTATTGTCGCGCTGCCATCCGCGACGGCAGGGACCGCCGGATCCAAATAATGGTTTAGCTGCTCGCCTGCCGGTGTCGGCTCCGACGCGTGGCGCGTCAACGCGCGCCATCCGTTTGCGAGGTAGAGGTACTCGTCACGAGCGGCATTCGCGTGCCCCGCGATCACAATCGAAGCGGTTCTGGTATTGAAGAGTGACGACAAAAATGCGATCAGTAACGGTTCGGGTAGCCACTCAAAGATATGGAGCGATGCCGGGGTAATAGGGACACCGAGCGCTCGGAGCACCCGAAAGTTCTCGCGCACCGCACGCACCATTAAGACCACCGCATCCCGTGTGCGCGCCATGCGGTGGTTGTCACCACCGGCCATGTAGAGCGCGGTTGTCGTCGGCAGTGTCCAGGCGACATGTGTCTTGTACCATGCTCCCATGTCGGGGTTGGTCTCGACCGGGAAGCCCGCGCCGGTGAAGATCGCGACCAACTGCGCCAACCGTGGGGTTTGTCGCCTACCCGGTTCACCGAGTGTCGTCGCTTGTTGCCAGCGAGTCAGCACGCGATAGCGGACGATGTACCCGTCACGGAGACCGCCCGCACCCGGGAAGCCTAGGATAACGCGCTCACTCCCCACCGCATCCATGAGGACTTCCGGGCCGATGAGATTGTTGCCCATGAAGAGGATCGTCGGCGTCTTCCGATTTGCCGCCAGCGTCGGCAATACTGCGGAGACTTGATTCTCACGCATAAAGACGATCACGAGGTCATATGCGTCGTCGGGCGCGAGTTCCGTCACGACCGGAACGTGGGTGATCGCCCGCTCGCCGGTTCGGGCATCTTCGAGGACGAGACCATGCGTGCGGATGTCGGCCAGCCGTTGCCCCCGTGCGAGAATCGAAACGGTGTGTCCCGCATGGTGCAACCGTGCGGCGTACAAGCTGCCCAGTACGCCAGCTCCGTATACAAGAATATTCATCGCGATTCCTCTCTCCAACCGATCAGGGCGTGGCCCATCATTCGAGAATGATCCTCATCGTAGTGCCGCGAGCATTGCAAAAGCGTCACAACGATGCCGTGATTGTGCCGGAATGATGGCAGATCGGGCAGGTCGCCCGCGCGCTGATTATATATGTCGCGCAATGATTGTCGCACAGTCAGTCGCGGGTCATCGAAAGCGTACTAAGTGGTGCATCCGGTCAGTTCATGCGACATTGGCGACCTGCGCGATCCCTGGTCGCCGCTGCGGTTGCTGTCGGCGCCGCCGTCCCCACACGAACGGATGCCGATGGGCGTTCCAGTATCGCGTCGCTGCCACAATC
>JBBRLR010000158.1:0-9273 GCA_038231255.1 Thermomicrobiales bacterium
CTCTTCGACTACATTGAAGGGTTCTACAACACCCATCGGCGGCACTCGGCGCTCGACTACCTGTCACCCGCAGTATACGAAAGGAGATGGACAATCCTCGACCGTGTCGCGTAGTCTTTCACTGTCCACCAAACCGGGGTAACTCCATTCATCAACGACGCGATGATCGCGCTCACCGGCACTGTGGCGAGTGAGCGGGTCGGCAAGCTGCTCGAAGAATACTACCCACTGGATGCCCTTGCCCGCACCGTCCCGTCTCTCGAACGGGCGATCGCGAGCCGCGCGCCGGTGATCGTCGAGGAGACGATCATCACGCCGCGCGGCGACCTCCTTTCCGTCCTCCACCTGACGCCCGTTTTCGGCGACGACGGCGCGTGCCGCTGCATTATCAGCGTCATCCACGACATCACGGAGCAGCGGCGCGCGGAGCACGCCTTGCAGGCGAGCGAAGATCGCTACCGCTCCGTCATCGAGGCGCTGGAAGAAGGTATCAGCCTGTTCAACGCGGACGGGGTGATTCAGACGAGCAATGCCAGCGCCGCCCGCATCCTCGGCCTATGCACCGACCAGATCACCGGCACGACCAGTTTCGACCCGCGCTGGCGCATCATCGGCGAGGATGGTGCGCCCCTCCCGCCCGACGCCTACCCGACGGTGCGGACACGCGTGACCGGGCAGCCGCTCTCCGATGTCGTTTTCGGTGTCGAAAAGCCGGACGGGACAGTTGCGTGGCTGGACGCGAACACAACGCCGCTCTTCCACCCCGGTGAGACGACGCCCTACGCCATCGTCGCCTCGTTCACGGAGATCACCGAGCGCCGTCGCATCATGGCCGAACTGCGCGAGGCGAAGGAGACGGCGGACGCGGCGAACCAGGCAAAGAGCGAGTTCCTGACGAACATGAGTCACGAACTGCGCACACCGCTCCACGCGATCATCGGCTTCGCCGAACTCCTGCACGACGACATCGTGGAGGAGGAAGAGGAACGTCACCGCTGTTTGTCGGACATCCACGCGAGCGCGGAGCATCTACTCTCGCTGATCAACGACATCCTCGACCTATCGAAGATCGAGGCGGGGCGGATGGACCTCAATCGGGAAACGATCGCGCTGCCCGGCCTGTTCGACACGATCGTCACGCTGCTGCGCGAACGGGCCTACGACCGGGGCATCACCCTCGTCAAGGAGCCGGGCGATGTGGCGACGATTGCTGCCGACGCGCGTAAATTAAAGCAGGTGCTCTTCAACCTGCTCTCCAACGCGATCAAGTTCACCCCGACGAACGGCATCGTCACCCTCGCCGCACGGACGGTCGCGGGCGGCGTGGAATTGTCCGTCACGGACACGGGCATTGGTATCAGCCCGGAAGATCAGGCGAAACTCTTCCAGGCCTTCTCGCAGGTGGACGGCTCGCTCACCCGCCGCCACGAGGGTACCGGCCTCGGTCTCGCCCTCACCCGCCAGTTGGTCCAACTCCACGGTGGCGACATCACCGTCCGCAGCATACCCGGCGCGGGGAGCACGTTTACGGTGCATGTACCGCAGGGATAGCGGGGTTCCCCCTCCCTATCCCCTCCCCCGCTGCGGCGGGAGAGGGGCCGGGGGAAGGGGCCTTTCCCAACCGTTCCCGCTTAGATATTCCCCTTGAACGTGTCGCAGGCACCCATGTCACCGCTCTTGTAGCCGGTGGAAAACCACTGCTGCCGCTGGGCGGAGGAGCCATGCGTCCACGATTCGGGGTTGACGCGGCCCTGAAACTCCTTCTGGATGCGGTCGTCGCCGACCGACGCGGCGGCATTGAGGCCGTCGGCGATGTTCGCGTCCGTCAGTTGCGCGAGGTAGCCGGTCTGTGTCGCGTGGTTCGCCCAGACGCCGGCATAGCAGTCCGCCTGCAACTCGGTGCGCACGGAGGCGCTCTGCGGCCCGGTGCGGTCGGAAGCGGCGCGATTGAGGATGCCGCCGACAAGGTCCTGCACGTGGTGGCCGTACTCGTGCGCGAGGACGTATTCCTGCGCGAACGGCCCGCCCGTCGCGCCGAACTTCGTGTGCAGTTCGTCGAAGAAGCCGACATCTATGTAGACGGTCTTATCATTCGGGCAATAAAATGGCCCGACATCGGTCGTCGCCGGGCCGCAGCCCGTCTGCGTCTGACCGGAGAAGATTGTTGTCGGCGTGGGCTGATAGCGCATGCCGCGCCGCGCGAATTCATCCGTCCAGTACTTCTGCACGCTGTTGACGGTGCCGACGACGCGGCAATCCGTCTCATTGTTCGCATCTGTGCCAGTCTTGCAATTCTGGGCGATATTGCCCGACCCCGGCGCGGCGCGCTGCCCCGATGTCCCGGCAGGCGCCTGTGTCGCGACCCCCCCGCTATTGGAGCCGGAGAACGGGTTGAAGCCGAGCAGCAGCGACACGACGATCAGGATGATCGTGCCCGCCCCGCCGCCAATCGCGATCCCGCCGCGTCCGAATCCGCCGCCGCCGCCACCGCCTCCGCCGCCCCCACGTTGATCGTTGACTTGCGAGGTATCCAACTGGGAATTCGGATCAAACATCGCTTCTTCCTCCGGGGCATCTGTGCATCCGCACACGCTGCAACAAGCCCGCACCCGTCGCGCGGCTACTGACCATATGCAAGAATCGTGCACAGCGCGCCGTTATTGCGCGTAGCAGCCCACGAAAGTGCTATATTCACTATGCATCTTCTATACGTTGCACAAAGAGGAGATCATGCCGATGGACTATATGTTCGAGGGCTTCGAGTTACCAAATGATTCAAATCGTTTTTAATGCCAACGTGGATCAATGATGTGGTAGCTGAATTGAGCCGCAATAATGCGGAGTCTGTGGCAATACTCTATTTGCAAGCAGCATCGTATACGTACAAAGAAATCCAAGAAGGACTCCCACATCCTACGTTTACAAGTTCATTGGGGCGTACATTGAGGCTTTGCAATGACGAAATTCGAACCGCTACGGAAATCCTGGTGAAGCGAGAACTGATCAGGATAGTTCCGGGAGATGATCCACACACATTTTCGGTATTGGTACCTGATTAGCCACCTGAGGAACTATTGTACGAATAATACTCTGGGTTTGATCCCTTACAGATGCTTGGGCACGCACGTATATGGCGCACAGCGACGCTGCCCTAGAACTTCGCTTGCTCCGTTGCGTGGACGGGATCGGAGCCGAGGAGGAAATCGAAGTCGCAGCCGAGGGGGGCCTGGTTGACGTGCTCGATGAAGAGGCGACCGTAGCCACGGCGGAAGGAACGGGCGGGGGGTTGCCAGGCGGCACGGCGGCGGGCGAGTTCGTCGTCGGCAACATGGAGGTGGAGACGGCGGTTCGCGACATCGAGTCCGATCTCGTCGCCGTTCTGGACGAGGGCGAGCGGGCCACCAATCGCGCTTTCCGGGGCGACGTGGAGGACAATCGTGCCGAAGGCGGTGCCGCTCATCCGGCCATCGGAGATGCGCACCATGTCGCGCACGCCCGCTTTGAGCAGCTTGCCGGGGATCGGGAAGTTGCCGACCTCCGGCATCCCTAAGCCGCCGACCGGCCCGACGGTCTGCAAGACGAGCACATCGTCCTCGGTCACATCAAGGTCGGGGTCGTTCATCCGCGCGTTCAGGTCGTCGAGGTCGCGGAAGACGACGGCACGGCCCCGGTGCTGCAATAAACGAGGCGTCGCGGCGGCGTGCTTGATCACCGCGCCGTCGGGGGCGAGATTACCCCACAAGACCGCCGTGCCACCCTCCGGCTGCAACGGATTGTCGAGCGGGCGGATGACATCAGGGTTGGAAATCCGCGCGCCCTGCACATTCTCCGCGAGCGTCTTCCCCGTTACGGTCAGTGCGTCGCCGTGCAACAGCGGCAGCAGTTCCTTCATCACGGCGGGGATGCCGCCCGCGTAGAACAAGTCCTCCATCTGGTACTTCCCCGCCGGGCGCATATTGGCGATCAGCGGCGTGCGGCGGCTAATCTCATCGTAGAGCGTCAGCGGCAGTTCGACGCCGAGGCGACCGGCGATGGCGGGCAGGTGGACGACGGCGTTCGTGCTGCCGCCGAGCGCCGAGAGCAGGACAATCGCGTTCTCAAAAGCGTCGCGCGTCATGATCTGGGAGGGGCGTATCCCGCGTTCCACGAGCGCGACGATTTGCCGCCCCGCCGCCTCCGCGAGGCGCAGACGGCGGGAGTCGGGTGCGGGGATCGCACCATTGCCGGGGAGGGCGATACCGAGCGCTTCGGCGAGCGAGTTCATCGTCGAGGCGGTGCCCATCACCATGCAGTGGCCCGTGCTACGCACGATGCCGTCCTCGATGGCGCGATAGGTCGTCTCGTCCAGCGTACCCGCGTTGTACTCGGCAGTCAGGCGACGGCAATCGGTGCACGCGCCGAGAATCTGCCCCTCGAAATGGCCCGAAAGCATTGGCCCGCCCGAAACGAGGATCGTCGGCAAATCAGCGCTCGCCGCGCCCATCAGGGCGGCGGGGGTCGTCTTGTCGCAGTTCGTCAGCAGCACGACGCCGTCCATCGGCTGGGCGCGGATCATCTCCTCGGTGTCCATCGCGGCGAGGTTGCGGTAAAGCATCGAGGTCGGGTTGAGGAAGATTTCGCCGAGCGAGATCGTCGGGAACTCCAGCGGGAAGCCACCTGCTTGCCAAACGCCGCGTTTGACCGCCTCCGCCAGCGTGCGCAGGTTGCTGTTGCAGTTGTTCAGCTCGCTGAAGGTGTTGCAGATACCGATGACGGGCCGGTCCATGTCCGCATCGTCGTAGCCCATCGCCTTGGTAAACGCCCGATGCGTAAACCCCGCCACCCCCCGCTCCCCGAAAAACGTCCCGCTCCTACTCGCCTCACCCGCCATCGCGGCCTCCATTCGTCTAACCGATTGAACCGCAAAGGCGCAAAGAGCGCAAAGGACGCAAAGGAGAGAAAGATAGAGTTTTACTCTTCCTACCCCTTTTTTCTTTCTTCCCCTTTGCGTCCTTCGCGTCCTTTGCGCCTTTGCGGTTCTCCCCGGTTTCGATCAGTGCGCGATGGCGGGCTGCTCGACGATGAGGGGTTCGATGGACGGGGTGATGCCGAGGCGGTCGAGGAGGTCGTCGAGTTCGGCGTTGGTGATCTTGTCAATGCTGGCCGAGAAGCCGCGCGTGACATTGGTCGCCAGTGCGCCGCGCCGTCGCAGAATCTCCTTGCGGATCGCCAATCCGACGACTGCCTGCCCCTCGAACTGGATCAGCGGCAGGTAGCGGTCGAAGATCAGCGCGGCGGTGCGCGTGTCGCCCCCCTCGATGGCGATGCGGACGGCGCGGAGCACTTCGGGGAAGGCGAAACCCGTCATCGTGCCGCAGCCGCCGCGCGACATCTCGCCGAGCGCGGAAACGCCGCCCAGCCCGCCGAAAACCTGCAAATCGGGCCGCGCGGCGAGCAGGCGCGTGATCTTCGGCGGTGTCGGCGGGTCTTCCAGTTTAATCGTCGTCGAGCCGCTCGCCTCGGCGGCGCGGAGGATGACGCTCGTTGGCATCATCACGCCGCTGGAGGCCGGGTGATCCTGGATAATCAGCGGCAGGCCGCCCTCCTTCGCGATGCGGGCGTAGAAGTCCGGCAACAGATCAATGTTGCCCAGCAGCGTCGGCGGGGAGACCATCGCCGCCGACGCGCCCCGCGCGCGCGCCTCGTGGATGAGCGCGACGACGCCCCGCGCGCCGCTCGCCGTGCAGCCGACCGCCACGGGCACGCGATCCGCCGCCGATTCACGCACCGCATCGAGCACCGCGCGCCGCTCGTCGTCCGAGAGCGCGTTCGCCTCGCCCATCACGCCAAGGACGGTCAGGCCATCCACGCCCCAGGTGATCGCCGCATCAATCAGCCGTCGCTGGCTGTCCAGATCGAGCGCGCCGTCTGCCGCGAACGCCGTCGGGACAATGTACCAGGTGCCGCGCATCTCCGCCATTGTGTGCTCCTTCGTCGCAAGCAGCCAGAGTCAGTAGCCAGGATTGTACCTGATCCCCAAAAAAACGCCCTTTCTCCATTGCTGACAAGCAATGGAGAAGGGGCCGGAGGGTGAGGTTTCCCTTACCCCGAAACGCTGAATGAGGCATTCGCCGTGCCGAATGTCGTGGCGCCGAAGGACAAGCAACTGACGGCGATGGTCGCGTTGCCCGGTTGCGCCTCAGGGCCGATCGTCCAGGTGAAATTGAGTTTGCCCTGCTCGTCGGTTTGTCGCGGCTGGAGGCCCGGCGACTTCGCGGGCTTGTTGCCGGCATAGGTGACATCTATCGCGCAGCCGATCTTACCGTTGGTCAGGATATTGACCGTCTGGATGTCGCCGACCTTTACCGTCGGAAGGACATCGGAAAGGGTGACAGCGATCCCCGACCCCGCCGCCGGGGCAACGGGTGTTGGCAGCGTCTTCGAACCGGCAACACCGGGGGCGGTTGTTGGACCGCTCGGCGCGGGAGCGGGGGCCGACGGCGATGCGCTCGCGGGCGCACTAGCCACTGGCTTGCTCGGATAGCGCCACTGATAGTAGTGCTGACCGATGTTGCCCATTTCGACCCGGAACGCCGGGTCGTTGGTCGCGGTGTAGGTCAGCACGCGCCGCTCGAAGACTTGGATCATCACATCGGTTGCCTTGCCGCCGACCTTGACATTGGCGCGGAACGGCTCGGAGATCGCCAGCCCAATCGTCTGCAACCCGGCCTTGTCCCGGTAATCGGCGAGAACCTTGGGCACGTTGTGCTTGGTGTCTGTATCAAAGGCGCTGATCGTCGTTTCCGGCGCGGCGGGCGGCGTGCCCGCCGTCACATCACCGGTGGTGGCGGAGATCGTCGCCGTCACATTGCTGCCCGTCTTCGACTGCGCCGCGCCGAGCAGCGAGACCGCTTTGGTGGCCAGCGTCGCGTAGGTCGGGACGGTATTGGTCGGATCGCCGGCAATTGCGATCGCGGGTGGCGGCTGCCCCTGGAAGGTGGCATCGCCGATCTGGATCTGCCCCTTGATGATCTCGCTCGCGAGCAGACCGTTCGTGACCTTCCCGTTGGTCAGTTCCATCCGCCCTTTATCGAAATACTGCACCTTGCGCTTGCCGCCGGTCGCCTCTTTGTATGCCTCGTCCTGACCATCCTTCGCATTTGCCAGCGGTCCCCAGAAGTTCGGCGTGATCGCCTCGCCCTGCTTCCATTGGGCATCGAACTGCGGATCCGAGTATGACGATGCTGCCTGGATACTTGCCATCCCGACAAGGGAAACCAGGAGCAAAAAGGTCGCCGTCAGTGTCAGTGTTCGCCGCATTCCTCACTCGTCCTTCCGTCAAACAGTCCCATCGCATGCCATCCGGGAGCGGTATGCAGCCCACCCCGCCATGACCGCAACAGACTGCACGGACATGATGGATGTGTCAAATTGCACGGAGAACCTACCCCATCTTCGCGTATCATGTGAGGAACGTTCCGGCAGGATGCGCGAGGGGGTGAAGCATGAACGTGACAATGACGCTGGAAGCGACGGTGACGCGCGTGTTGATCGGGTTCCACCCGCTCGTGCCACTAGCGGAGAAGCAGGCATCGCCGGACGGGCACTACCTCGTCTCTTCGTGCGTGCAAGAGGTGCGCGCGACGCTCGAAGGGCTGGAAGGCGACCGGCACGCCGGCTTCACACGCCGCGCCGATGCCCGCGTGCCGCAGTATCCGCGCGGCACGGAAATCCACAACAGCCGGCATGTCTCACTCGTCGCCGAGGAGGAGTTGGCGCAGATCGCGGCCAACCTGGGCGTGCCGGTCGTCGAGCCGCAATGGATCGGCGCGAACCTTGTGCTGCGCGGCGTCCCGAACCTCTCGTCCCTGCCACCGCTGACGCGCATGTATTTCCCGGAAGTCGCGGCCATCGCGCTCGAAGGCGAGAATCACCCGTGCGTCTACCCCGGCAAGGCAATCCAGAGCCACTACCCGGACCGACCGGGGATCGGCAAGCAATTCCCGAAGGCGGCGCATCATCTGCGCGGTGTGGTCGGCTGGGTGGAGCGTGCGGGCATGATCCGCACGGGCGACACCGTCCGCATCGCCATACCGGAGCAGGTGCTGTATCGCGTGCCGGAACTGGTGGTGCGATAGACTCGGGGTCTTTCCGATAGCAGCGGGGTTTAGTCTGTCACAGAAATTCGTCTACGAGGCCGCCCGCGCGTACACCACGAGATTGCCCGCGTATTCTCCACGTGTGCGGTCGAAAGCGCTGCGAGAATCACAGGTAATCAGGTTGAGATGGGTGTCGGTTGCCGCGCCGAAGACGCGATCGAGGGGCACGTCCGCGCGCGTATAGGCTTCCGACGCCGTCACGACGAAGGTCCGCTCAACGCTATCGTCGCCGACGACGACGATCTGATCGCCGCTGACCAGTTTGCCGAGGTCCCAGAAGACCGCTTTTCCGCTGGTCGAATCCACATGCCCTGCGACGACCGCATTGCCTTGCTCGCCCGGCCGCGCGCCGAGATCGTACCAGGCGGTGTTGTCGAAATTCTTGGGCACATCCATCGAGCCATCCGACGTCTGCCCGACCTGCTCCACAGCAGCATCCACATTGATCGTCGGAATCTTCAACCGAACCGGAAGCCCGGCACGCGGCTTCACCGGCGCGGGGTCACCGAGTCTGCGGATAAAGGTCCGCCCCGGAGCGGTCGTCGTGATCGTGTTCGGGGGCGGCGGATTCGCGGCCGCGACGCTGCTCCCGGCGGGAGGGATCAGCGGGGAACATGCGCTGAAGAGCATGGCGAGCGCAAACGCAACACGAACAATCTGCGTGCGGGAATACGCAATTAAGTTATCGGAGTGCATGCGATTCATCTACCTCACACCTCGACCCGGTCTCTTCATTGGGGGAGATCATACCGCCATTCATGCACCCGGTAGCGCGAGTCCCAACAAGAACAAATGATAGCGAAGGAAGGCCGTGGAAGGGTTTCTTCCACGGCCCAGAAACGCAACGAATCAAACCCTAAGACCCGGTTTTTCCCTTATCCGTCGCCGAGGCGGCGGATGAAGGCCGACTCACCACCACCACCGGTTCGCGGCGGTGCGGGCGGAGCCGGTGCAGCCGTCGGCGCGGGTGCCGGGGCTGGCGCCGGAGCAGCGGCAGGCGCGGCGAAGAAGGGAGCGACGAGGGCGAGCACCTGATCCGGTGTCCTCCCCTTCGCCACCACGTCCGGCGCCGCCGCCAGCCCCGCCAGGTCCCGGAAGATCGCCGCGTGCTCCGCTTCCACCGCGTGGATCGTCA
>JBBRLR010000159.1:0-9025 GCA_038231255.1 Thermomicrobiales bacterium
CGAACGCCTTGAAGCTCGCCTGCCCCTTGAGGGCGAGCGTCTTGGTGATCGCCGCCGTCAGCGTCGTCTTGCCATGATCCACATGCCCGATCGTCCCCACGTTCACATGCGGCTTCGTCCGCTCAAACTTCGCCTTGCCCACTGATACCGCCTCCTGCGTCTTCCACGCATCTGTTGTTGCTTCTCGGAGCGCGCCGTCGCGTTGCGCCTTCCGTTTAGACACTTCTTTCGCGCGGATTCCCCGCACGACAAACAAACACTGCCACTCACGGCAGCACAGGGAATCTTACACGTTTCCGGGCGGCGGCGCAAGGCGCAATATCGCTGATTCCGCGCCGGGATTTCCGGGTCCCGAACTGACCTTATGTTATAGTCCCGGCACACGATGGTCGCGGACAAGATGGGAAGTGAGGAGAGCGATGCTCTGGAATCCTGATGCGGAGGCGATGGACCACGACCGGCTCCGCGATCTGCAAGCGGCGCGGCTGCGCGAGAAGGTGACGTACGTCGCCGAGCGGGTGCCGTTCTATCGCGAGCGGTTCGCCGCGCACGGCATCGCGCCGGACGATGTGCAATCCGTGGATGATCTCGCTCGCTTGCCATTTACGACCAAGAGCGATCTGCGTGACAACTATCCCTTCGGCCTCTTCGCGGTGCCGCAGTCCGAGGTCGTGCGTATCCACGCGTCGTCCGGCACGAAAGGGAAACTGACCGTCGTCGGCTACACGCGACACGATCTTGGCGTCTGGGCGGAGGTCGCCGCGCGCGCCCTTGCGCTCGGCGGCGGGCAGCCGGGCGATGTCGTTCATAATGCGTACGGATACGGCCTTTTTACGGGCGGCCTCGGCATGCATTATGGTGGCGAACTGATGGGCGCGACGGTTGTGCCGATGAGCGGTGGCAACACGCCCCGCCAGGTAATGCTGCTCAAGGACTTCGGCGCGAAGATACTCTGCTGCACGCCGTCGTACGCGCTGACCATCGCGGACGAGATGGAGCGGCAGGGGATTGATCCGAAAGAATTGCCGCTCTCCTTCGCTATCCTCGGCGCGGAGCCGTGGACGGAGGAGATGCGCGAGGAGATCGAGGAGCGGCTGGCAATCGCGGCGGTGGACATCTACGGCCTGTCGGAGATCATCGGCCCCGGCGTCGCGTGTGAGTGCGTCGAGGCGCGGCACGGCCTCCACATCGCGGAAGATCACTTCCTGCCGGAGATCATCAATCCTGAGACGGGTGACGTGCTCCTGCCCGGCGAGCAGGGCGAACTCGTCCTCACCTGCCTGACCAAAGAGGCTTTCCCGCTGATCCGCTACCGCACCGGCGACATCACAGCGCTGATCCCCGAACCCTGCACCTGCGGGCGGACGAGCATGCGGATGGCACGGTTGCGCGGCCGACACGACGACATGCTGATCGTGCGAGGCGTCAACGTCTACCCGTCGGAAGTCGAGGCGGTGCTGCTCGGCATGGGCGGCATCGCGCCCTTCTATCAGATCATCCTCGACCGGGAAGGGACGCTGGACACGATGGAGGTGATGGCGGAGGTGACGCCCTCCTTCCACGGCATCGCGGGCTGGGCGCTGAACCCGGATCATCCCGCCGTGCGCGAGTTGCACGGTCGGCTCGTGGACGCGCTGAAAAGCCGTCTCGGCCTCACATGCCGCGTCATGCTTGTCGAGCCGGGCGGCATGGAGCGCATCGAAGTCGGCAAAGCCGTCCGCGTCGTGGACCGGCGACAACTTTCCTGAGTTCGGAGTTCGATGAGTACTACTCCGAACTCCAAACCTTGAGCTCGTTACTTCTTTGGGCTATACTACCTCTAGGGTAAGTAGCTGAACGGATTACACGACCGACCGTTGTCAATCACCATGAAGTGGACGTGGGGGCCGGTGCTGTTGCCGGTGCTGCCTTCGGCGCCAATGTACTGTCCCTTCGTGACGCGCTGGCCGACGCTGACGGCGATGCTCTGCATGTGCCCGTAGACAGTGACGAAGCCATTGCCGTGGTCAATGTAGACCGCATTGCCAAGACCGTCGGAGGTCCAGCTCGCATAGACGATCCAGCCGGCCTGGGCGGCGGCGAGGTGCGTGCCGGCCGTCGTGGCGATGTCAATACCGTTGTGGCTACCGGTGAAGGTCGAGGTGATTGTGCCCGATTCCGGCCAGGTGAGACCGGGGTTGCGGCCACTGCAACTATATGACTGCGCCGGGTAGTAGACCGCCGGGTACGCGCCAGGGAAACCGGCGGCGGGCTGTGGCGCGGCGGCGGGTTGCGGTGCAGGCTGTGGCGCCGGTGCGGGCGCCGGGGCAGGGGCCGCGCGTGCGGGCGCCGGTGCGGGTGCGGCGGCACCCGCCGGGGCGGGCACGGGGGGGGCGAGCGCGGCGGGCGCGGGTGCGCTGGCCGGTACGGCGGCACGGGTCTCCGGGTTATCAATCTGGACGTTCTGCGGGATAATTACCGGGGGCGGTTCAATATACGGGATGCCGCCGGGGACGATAATCTCTTGCCCCTTCACCAACTTGCCGCCGTGCGTCAGGCCGTTCGGTCCGAAGGCGAAGGCGGCATCCCGCAGTTGGCCGACGCGCAGATCGGTCGGCGGGTCCTTGCAGGGGATCGCTGTACAGGCGAAGTTCTTGGCAATCTGCGTCACCGCGTCGTCCACATTCCGCTGCGTGTCCATCTCCTCGGCGACGTGGATGACGCCGTCCGTCGGCGGGATGGCGATGATCTGTCCTGGCTTGAGCACCCAGTTCTCCGGTAGGCTGTTCGCCCAGACGACAGTCGTCGGCCTGCTTAGGCCGTACGACTGCGTGATTTTCCAGAGCGAATCGCCCTGCCGCACCTGATAGAAGATCGTCCGGTCCCGCGCGGGGAGCGCTTCGGTCGGGATGAGCAAATACGATCCGGCAATCAGGTCGCTCGTCGTCTGCACATTATTGCCGGGATAGTTGGCGATCTGCTCCGGCGTCACCTGATAGGCGCGGGCGATCCCTTCCAGCGTATCGGCATCCTTGACGCGGTGGAGCATCGTCCCCTTCGGCGGCACCTTGATCGCGATGCCGACGGGCAGCGGCGTCGTCGGGTCGCTGATGTTATTCGCCCACATCAGGGCAGATGTATTAATCCCCTTCTGCTTGGCGATGTCGTCCAGCGTCTGGTCGCGCAGGGCGCGCACGACATCAATCCGCTGCGGCTTAACCGTCAGGGTGGTTGCGGGGCGGGCGAGGTAGTTCGTCGTCAGGTCGGCTGGGTTGGTTGGGGTGTTGATGACCGTCTGCCCGCCGGGGACATTGACCGTCACGCCGTCCGACGGCTGACCGGTCGCCGTAATGTCAATCGTCTCCGTCGCGCCGCCCGGTACGACGACGTGCTGGTCCGCACCCCAGAAACCGCGCCCGATCAAGACAACGCCGACGATGCTGAAGACGACGAGCGCAGGAAGCAGCCGCACGAAGACTATCCCACCAGCAAACGCGCCCCCCGACGTCGCACCCGGCGTGCTGGCGGCGCGGAGATAGCGGCTTTGCGGCTTCGATGCATCCGGCGTTCGTCGTTCCACGGTGCGCAAATGTCCTTTCTGAGTTCGAGGTTCGGAGGAACCGGATTCTCATTCCTCAAACGCCGAACCTCGAACCTCGAACTTCCCTACGGATACGGCCGCCATCCCATGTAACCGCCTGATCCCTCATACGTGGTGCGCACGACACCGCTGGCGAGTGCGGAGATCATCGTGCCATCGCCCATCGCGATGCCGACGTGCCCCGCGTAGTTCCACGACGCGTCGAAGAAGACGAGGCTACCCGCCGGGGCGCGTCCGCGATAGAGTGGCCCCGAATACGCATCTGCCAGCGCGGTCGCGTAACGGACATGCGGCACACCCGCCCCGTCCGCGACATCACCGATGAACTTCTCGCACCAGAACGCCCACGGCAAGCCGCTCGGCTGGCGATACGCGCCGAGGTACCGCTGCGCCACGCGCACGATCCCACCGCTCCCGCCGACACTCGGGACGGCGGATGTCGTGTTCCGCGTCGTGGTGGTCGTGAACGGGGTGTCGTCTGCGGCGCCGGCACGGGTATTGGGGTTATCGAGCGCGACATTCTGCGGGATGATCACCGGGGGTGGCTCGATGTACGGGATGCCGCCGGGGATCATGACTTCCTGACCGGGCACGAGTTTGCCGCCGTGCGTCAGATGGTTGCCGCCGAAGGCGAAGACCCGGCTCGCGATGTCATTAACGCGTAGGTCGCTCGGCGGGTCCTTGCAGGGGATGGCGGCACAGGCGAAGTTCTTGGCGATCTGCGTCACCGCGTCGTCAATATTCCGCTGCGTATCCTCCGGCTCGACGACATGGATGATACCGTCCGTCGGCGGGACGGCGATGATCTGGCTTGGGTGGATCAGGTTGCCGGAAAGATTGTTCGCCCATTGCAAGGTGAGCGGGTTGCGGAGCGCGTAGATCGCCGTGATACGGGCGAGCGAGTCGCCATCCTGCACCTGATAAAAGACGATGTGGTCGCGCGTCGGCAGATTTGTCGTCGGGATAATCAGGAAACTACCTGGCACGAGATCGGACGTTTCGAGGACATTGTTGCCGGGGTACGCGGTGACATCCTGCACCTTGATCTGATAGGCGCGGGCGATGCTTTCCAGCGTGTCCGTCTCCTTAACCCGGTGGAGCATCGTACCGGAGGGCGGGACACGAATCGTCTGCCCGGCCGGGAGGACGCGCGTCGGATCGGTGATGCCATTCGACCACATCAGGGCGGCGGCGGTCGAGTTCATCCGGTCGGCGATCGTTTCCAGCGAGTCGCCGCGCCGGGCGGGGACGATGCTGACGCGCTGCGGGACCGTCGTGATGATCGTGCCGGGGCGCGAAAGGTAGCCAGTGAAGGTCGAATCGTTGGCGGCGCCACGCAGCGCGGTCGTTGTGCTGCCGCCCGGTACCGCGACGGTGACATCCACCGTCCCATCATTCCCGGGACCGGGAGTGGCGTCGGAAACGACCGTGCCGTCCGGCAAGGTACGCGTACTCTGACCAATGCTTGTCTGCGCCGGAAGGCCGGTAACGGGATCGAGGCGGGGCGCGGCGGACCAGAAACCGCCGCCGAGTAGCACGACCGCCGTGACCGTAACGAGGAGGAGTGGCGGGATGAGTCGGTTTATGTACGGGGCGAGAAAGGGGAGGCCGCGACCGGCGATGCCGGAGCCGGATGGCGCGTCCGCGTGCAGATAGCGCTGATGGGCGCGTCCCGCACGCGTCGGGAGTTTCCCTTCCCTCACGTTCTCATCCCCTCCCGTTACGCCCGCATGCGCGCCCGTCTTCCCGAACCGAACGCGATCCTGGGGGAGATTGGACGTGCTGTGTGGAACCGTCCGTCTCCGCCAGCGGGGTATCTGCTCCCCAACAGATGAACATTATGTCTCGTATCCTAGCGACTGAATCCGCGTGTGTCAATTCCTCGCGGTGATCGGTGAGCGGTTTTACTGGCCCCGATGACGTGCAATCCGCTTGTGGTGGGGAGGTGGCGGAGAGAGCGGGCCGGAGCGCGCCGTACCGTTCGTCAGTTCCGCTGTCGGCCGCCGACTAGCTAGTGCCGACTCGCGAACGTCCCGACCCGATCAATCGCGCGTTCGGTCGCGTCGGTCGCGCCATCGGCGAGGGAGCGGAGCGCGGCGACGCCTTCGGTGGCGGCCGCGCGGGCATGGGCACGGGTTGCGGCGGGGAGCCGGTCGAATGCTTCCCGTGCGATCTGAAGCGGTGTGTGGAGCGCGCGATAGATGGCTGAAGACATTATCGGTGCCCTAGCTGTGCGTGACGACGCGGCTGCGCCGGATAACGCGGTCATGCTGCGGCGGCTGGAGTTTTGTCGCCACGGTGCAGTCACTGTGGATCTGCGTCTGGCAGGAAAGGCGATCCGAGCCGAATTTGATCTGCTTCAGTTCCGCCTTGGTGCGCGGCGAGGCGGCGCGTTCCGGCGAGACTTCCATCCGGCAGGTGCCGCACAGGCCCCGCCCGCGGCAATTCGTGACCGTATCCACGCCCTGATAGACCTCAATCCCGTTGTCGAGCGCCACCTGCCGGAGGTTGGCGCCATCGGGCACGTCAACGGAAAGATGTTCCCGCTTGAACCGAATGACTGGCATCCCGTCGCTCTCCTCCTACCACGTTCCACGCCACTGTGTGATGGGCAGTGGCCACTGCGGCGTCCAGCATTGCACGCTATGCATATCGTAACACAACAGGTACCTTCATTGGTGCGATACGTCCGTCTGATTGGCTGCGGAAGCGAAACGTGAAGGCGATCCGATGTCCGCCCCATCACATTGCGCGAAGTGGGCGGAAACAGTACATTTTGTCACTCCGATTGTGTCTGATGGCGTGCTGATGCGCGTTGCGCGGCGGAGATGAGAAGGAGGGGTTTGATGCGAAGGGGTATCCGGTACGGCCGAAGATGGTCCTGCACGGGCGCGGTCACGCTGCTTGCGCTGCCGCTTTTGCTCGCGGCGTGTGGCGGCGGTGCGAAGGCGACCGACACGCCCGTGCCGACCAAAGGGGTCGCGTCGGCAGCCGCCAATACAATCGCCCCCGCGACTAGCGCTGCCCCCGCGACCGCACCGGCGACCGCCGGTACGACAGTCACGGGCACGGCAGCGGCGAGTTCGCCGAGCGCGTCGGGCGCGGCGGTGAGCCGGACGGCGGCGGCAGCGACCGCGCCGGTCGCCGCCGCGCGCGGCACCGCGCCGACGAAGCGGGGCGGCGGCGGGACGCTCAAAGTCCTGTCGTGGCAAGCGCCGACGCTGCTCAACATCCACCTTTCGCAGGGCGGCAACAACTCCGAGGCGGCGCGCGTCGTCGAGGAGCCGCTGGCCGTCATCTCCGGCGGCGCGGCGGCGCCCGACGTGCCGATCCTTGCCGCGGACATCCCCTCCGCCGCCAATGGCGGCCTCGCGGCGGACGGCAAGCGCGTGACATGGAAACTGCGCGACGGTTTGAAGTGGTCGGACGGCTCGCCCGTCACCTCGGCGGATTTCGTGGCGACGTGGCAGTACGCGATCAAACCGGAGAATAGCACGAGCACCGTCGCGGATTACAGCGCCATCGCGACGGTGGACACGCCGGACGCGACGACCATCGTGATTAACTTCAAGCAGCCGACCGCGACGTGGTACCTTTCCGGCATCGCCGCGCTCCTGCAGAAGGCGCAAATCGCGGCCTGCACTGACCCGAAAAACTGCCCGATCAACACGAACCCGATCGGCACCGGGCCGTTCAAGGTCAAATCCTTTACCCCCGGTGACAGTGTCCAGTACGTGATCAACGACAACTACCGCGAGCCGAACGCCCCGTACTTCGATGCGGTGGATTGGAAGGGCGGCGGCGACGCGGCGACGGCGGCGAAGGCCGTCCAGACCGGGCAGATTGACTGGGCCTGGAACCTGCAAGTCGCGCCCGATGTTTTGAAGCAGGTGACGGACTCCGGCAAAACGCTCGATGTCACCTTCGGTTTCGGCGTCGAGAAGATGCAGATCAACTTTTCCGACCCGAACAAGGATGTCGGCGGCGAGAAATCGTCCGCCACCGCGCCCCACCCCTTCCTGAGCGACCCGAAAGTGCGCGAGGCGCTCTCGTACCTCGTGGACCGCGACAGCATCACGACGAACCTCTACGGCGCGGCGGGCAAGCCGACCTGCAATATCATCCCCAGTGTGCCGCCTCAAACGAACTCGAAGAACACGACCTGTGGCTTCGATGTAGCGAAGGCGAACCAACTGCTCGACGACGCGGGCTGGAAGAAGGGGAGCGACGGCATTCGAGCCAAAAATGGCGTGCCGATGAAGATCGTCTTCACCTCTACCGTCAACCCGATCCGCGAGAAGACCGAGCAGGTGATCAAGCAAGCATTTCAGCAAGCGGGCATCGCCATGGACATCAAGAATGTGGATGCGGGCGTTTTCTTCGGCGCGCCGACCAATGCGGACGCCGGTGCGCGCTTCGAGCGTGACCTCCAGATGTGGACGCTCGGCCCGCTCCTGCCGGATGCACAGGTCTTCTTCGAGGGATTCACGACCGCCGCCATCGCGCAGAAGGCGAATAATTGGTCCGGCGACAACTACGACCGCTTCAGCGACCCGAAGTACGACGCGCTCGTGGAGCAGTTGAAAAAGGAACTCGATCCGGAGAAGCGCGCCCAGTTGCAGATCCAATGCAACGACTACCTCATCAACAACCACGTCGAAATCCCGATCGTCGATCGCGCCTCCGTCAACGGCCACCGCACTGACCTCATCAACACCAACCCGACGCCGTGGGATTGGTCCGTCTGGAACATCGCGTACTGGCAGATCAAAAAATAAAGACTGAGGACTGAGGATTCCGCTCCTCACTCAGTCCTCAGTCCTACCAATCGTTGACAGGAGGGGAAACATGAACGGAAAAGTCGCGGCGGTGAGCCGCAGCGCGACCCATACGATGCACAAGGGCGACCAGTCGGAGATTTGTCTGCTGGCGGGGCTTGGTGTCGAGGATGATGCCCATGCGGGCGTTACGGTCAAGCACCGCTCGCGCGTCGCGCGTGATCCGAACCAGCCGAATCTTCGCCAGGTCCACCTGATTCACGCCGAGCTGCACGCGGAGTTGCGCGCCGCCGGTTTCGACTTGGTTCCGGGGCAGATGGGCGAGAATATCACCACCGAGGGGATTGACCTGCTCGGCCTGCCGACCGGCACGCGGCTGCGATTCGGCGACGCGGCGATCGTCGAGGTCACCGGCCTGCGCAACCCCTGCGCGCAACTCGACGGCATTCAGGACGGCCTGATGGCGGCGGTGCTCGGTCGCGACGCACACGGCAACCTGATCCGCAAGGCGGGCATCATGGCCGTCGTCATCGCCGGTGGCCACGTCCGACCGGGCGATGCCGTCGCTGTCGAACTGCCGCCGCTGCCGCACCGCCCACAGGAGCCAGTCTAAGCTCGACTTTCCCCATTTGGCATGAGATGAAGCGACAGAGTATGCTCGGTACCA
>JBBRLR010000160.1:0-8936 GCA_038231255.1 Thermomicrobiales bacterium
CGATGCTGCTGCTTATTTTCGTCCCGCGCACCGTGACTCTGACGGCGCAATACGAGGTGATGAATTCGCTCGGACTGCGCAATTCACTCTACGGCCTCATCCTCGCCTTCTCGGCGGGGCTGGCGGTACCGACATTCATCATGCGGCAGGCATTTCTCGGCATCCCTAGCGAGTTCGAGGATGCGGCGAAGATCGACGGATGCAACCGATTTCAGAGCTTCCGGCACATCATGGTGCCGATGGTCTCGGGCGCGATGGTCGTCGTTGCCATCTTCGAGTTCATCCGCGTGTGGGGCGAATATCTCTTCACGCTTACGATGATTGACGATCAGCGCAAGTTCACCCTCGGCATCGGGATGGTCCAGCAGTTCGCGCAAAGCACGATCGAGACCGGGCAGTTCACGAGTTACGGGGCGCAGTCCGCCGCCTATATCATGGCCGCCGCGCCTGTCGTCCTCTTCTTTCTTGGTCTGCAACGGTGGTTTGTGCGCGGCTTGCTCAGCGGGTTGAAACTCTGAGGCATTACCCAGTAGCCGGTAGTCAGAATGGGTCTGGTTCCACTGACTACTGAAAGAGGGGCAGAATGGCGGAGCGTGTACGACTGGCAATTGTTGGCTGTGGCGGGATGGGACGACGGCACCTCACCGGGTTCACGGAACTGGCGCGCACGGAGTTCCGCAATGCGGACCTTGTCGCCGTCTGCGACCTCAATCGGCAGAACGCCGAAGACCTCGCGGACGAGGCGCTGGAACACCTGGGGGTGCGCCCGCAAGTCTTCACCGATGCCGCGCAGATGGTTAAGGAAGTCGAGTTGGACGGCGCGGACTGCCCGACCGACACCGGGTCGCACCACATCGCGGCGACGCTACTTCTCGATCTCGGCCTGCACACGATGTGCGAAAAACCGCTCGCCATCACCATTCGCGGCTGCAACAAGATCATCGAAGCGGCGGAGCGGTCGGGCAAGATTCTTTCCGTCGCCGAGAACTTCCGGCGCGACCCGATCAACCGGCTGATCAAAGCATTGATTGACGACGGCGCAATCGGCGACCCGCAGTTTATCCTCGAAGCGGGCATCGGCGGGCGCGACACCATGATTATCACGCCGTGGCGGCACCAGAAGATGACGGGCACAATCACGCTCGATGCGGGCGTCCACAACACCGACATCCTCCAGTACTACTTCGGCGACGCCGAAAGCGCCTTCGGACAGACGCGCTTGTACGAGAAAACGCGCTACAAGCGGAGCACCGGCGGCCCCGGCGGCTTCTACGAGAAATGGGGCAAGAACTTCCCCGACTCCTTCGAGGCGACCGGCGAAGACGCCATTTTTGGCATGATTAACTTCAAAAATGGCGCGCATGCCCACTGGATTGACCATCACGCGGGTCACGGCTTGGCCTTCCGGCACCGGACGATCTACGGCACAAAAGGCTCGATCGTCTCGCCCGGCGACCGCAACGGTCGCCCCGTCCGCCTGATTCTGGATGACGGCACGGACATCATGGATCAGCGGGTGCTCGACTACGCGCCGAGCTACCGCCTCAGCCCCGTCGCGGCGCGGCTGTTCGGCGGCGAGCGCCCGTGGACATACAACTTCGACTTCCCGGTGACGGATCGCAAGATTCTCGCGCTGGAATATTACGAACTCGCGGAGTGCATCCGCACCGGCGCGCAACCGGAGGTGAACGGCGCGGTCGCGCGGCGCGATGTCGCCCTCGTCTGCGCCCTGTTCGAGTCGCAAGTCGCCGGTCGGCCCGTCACTATCGAAGAAGTCGAATCGAGCGCCGTGGACGGCTATCAGCGCGAGATTGACGAACACCTCGGCCTGCTTCCGGCTGCGGCGCAAGCATAATAATGGTAGCGTAGGCTTCAGCCTGCCGTCCCGGATTGCAGGCTGAAGTTTGCTCCACCAACGAGGAGCGAAATATGGGTATGTTGCTCGCCTTTAGCACCTGGGGCATGCAGAAGACGCCGATTGACGTGGCGGTCGCGCACTGCGCCGCACTGGGATATGACGGGCTTGAGCTGACGGTCATCCCCCGCTGGCCAACCGATGCCGCGACGATGGACACCGCCGAGCGCAAGCGCATCCGCAAACTCTACGACGACCATCGCATTGATCTCTGTGGCCTTTCCGGCAACACGCCGCTACTCAAGGGCGATGCCGCCGAGCGCGCCCGGAATATCGAAACGTTCAAGACCTACCTCGACCTCGCGGCGGAATTGCAGAAACCGGGCGAGCGCCTTTCCGTCAGCACGACATCAGCGGGCGGACCCGGCAGTTGGGATGCGGTGAAGGATGAGTTGGTGGATTTGTTCGGCGCCGCTGCTGCGTACGCGGAACAAACCGGCACGATCGTCGGCGTCGAACCGCACGTCAGCAACGCCCTGCACACGCCGGAGCAGGCGATCTGGCTCGTCGAGAAGATCGGCTCGCCCGCGCTCAGCCTCCATTTCGACATCAGCCATTTCAATGTGCAGGGCATGAACATGGAGACGGTCGTCGCGCAACTCGTGCCGTATACCGTTCACACGCATATCAAGGACGAGCGCGGCATCGCGCCGGATCACCAGTTCCTGATCCCCGGCGAAGGCGACATGGACTACGTCGGCTATCTGAAGGCGATGGATCGCGCGGGCTGGAAGGAATACATCACCGTCGAGATCAGCCTGATGGTGCAATCCCGCCCCGACTTCGACGCCCTCGCCGCCGCGACGCAATCGTATCAGGTCGTCTCCAAGGCATTCGAGGACGCGGGTATTTCGCGCGAGCGGGCACACTGACCCGTAATGATGTAGGGGCGCACAGCCGTGCGCACAGCCGCGTCTGACGGAATCTGCCAACGCGATGAAAAGGAACCGGGCGCACGGCTCTGCGCCCCTACCGGACTGCGACCTCCACTGCTCCTGCGAGGGCCATCCGGCGGCTTAACAGCGGATGGCCGACGAGCGATTGGGCATAGCGGGCCGCGTCCAGCAGGGCATCCTCGTCAATGCCGGTTTCGACGCCCATGCGGTGCAGCATGAAGACCAAGTCCTCGGTGGCGATGTTGCCCGCCGCACCGGGCGCATACGGGCAGCCGCCGAGGCCGCCGATGGACGAATCGTATCGCGTTATCCCCGCGTCCAGTCCCGCAACAACGCAGGCGAGCGCCATGCCGTATGTATCGTGGAGATGCAGACTCAGCCCAATTTCGACGGCACTGCGTACGTCCGCGACGAGTGTGCTAACGTGCAATGGGTCCGCTGCGCCGAGCGTGTCCGAGATGCCGACCTCGTCCGCGCCCATCGCCTCGTACGCCTGCGCGATTTCGCAGACGCGCGCGGGCGGCACGCGCCCCTCGAACGGGCACCAGAACGATGTCGAGATCGCCCCCCGCAACCGAAAGCCGTCCGCCTTCGCCCGCGCCGCCACGAGCGCCAATTGCTCCAGCGATTCGGCGGTCGAGCGGTTGAGGTTCGCGCGATTGTGGCTCTCGGTCGCCGAGCAAAACAGCACGATTTCGTCCGGTCGCAGCGCTACCGCGCGCTCGTAGCCGCGCATGTTCGGGACGAGTGTGCTGTACCGGACACCGTCGCGCGGGAGAGCGGCCATCACGTCGTCTGCGTCGGCGAGCGCCGGGATCCATTTCGGATGCACAAACGACGTCGCCTCGATCTCCACCAATCTCGCCCCGACCAGCCGCCGGATCAGTTCGACTTTCTCTGCTGTCGGCACAAGGACGGATTCGTTCTGCAACCCGTCGCGCGGCCCTACTTCCATGATCGTCACGCGCCCCGGGACCTGCATCGCCGACCTCCGGTCAATTGAGCTCGGGGTTCGAGGTATCCGATTCCTCTCCGAACCTCGAACCCCGAACCCCGAACCCACTACTTCACCTGCTTCGCCGCGACATCAACGAACTTGTTCGTGTAGGTGGCGGCGAGGTCCACGCTGGCCGCGCCCTTGACGACCGGATCGGAGAGTTTGAGGACATTGTAGACGCTCTGCGGGCCATCGGCGGGCATCACGCCGGTAGTCGAGAAGAGCGGCAAGTCCTTCTTCAGGGCATCGAGGTAGTTCTGCTTGTCGCCACCGATGTATTCCTGCGGCATCTTGCTGGCGATATCGTCCGGCGTGTGCGTCTGGATGTATTTGAGCGCCATTAGGCTTCCGGTGACGATCACTTGCGTCGTGTTCGGGTTCTTCGCGATGAAGTCGGCGGTGGAATAGACGCCGCCCGCCGGGTACGGGCCACCGATCTGGCTGACGGTATCCTTCTCTGTGCGCGTGTCCCAGAGCGGTTTGGCGTCGCCCGTCGTTTCCACTTTCGTCGCCGCCGGGTCCACCATCATGCCCGCGACGACCTTGCCCTGTTGCATCGCGGCAATCGAGGTGCTGCCCGTGCCAATGGCGACGACGCTCACCTGATCGGGCTGGACGCCGTTCTTAGTCAGGTAGTAGTTGAGCAGGAACTGCGTCGAGGAACCGGCGGAGGTGATGCCGACGATTTGCCCTTTGAGGTCCGCCGCCGTCTTGATCTTGTCCGCGCTCTTGCTGTTCACTTCCAGTACGATGCCGGGAAAGTTGTCGTACAGGCAGACCATTTGCAGATTCTCGCCCTTCGGCTGCGTCTGGATCGTGTGGTCGTAGAAGCCCACGACCATGTCCGCGCTGCCACCAATCAACGCTTCCGCCGCCTTCGCGCCGCCGGAGAAGCTGGCGATCTCAACATCGAGGCCCATGTCCTTGAAGTACCCCAACTGCTTGGCGAGCGTGATCGGCGCGTAGATGAACTGCTCCGCGCCGCCACCCGCGACCGTAATCTTGCTTTTCTCCGGCTTAATCGGCGCGACGGCGACGGGCGACCCGGCGACCGCCGAGCCGGTCGTCGCCGCCGTTGTCGCGGACGGCGGGGAAGTGGCGGCGCTTGCCGCCGCCGGTGCGGTCGCGGCGACGCTCGATGCCGCGCCGGTCGTCGGCGCTTTCGTCCCGGCAGCGGTCGCGGCGGGCGGCGCGGTATTGGTCGCGCTGCTCGACCCTCCGCATGCCGCGAGGATCGCCGCGCCCGCCGACACCGCCGCGCCGACGAGAAATTTGCGGCGGCTCACTGCGTGCTTCCCGTACCGACGGTCGTTCATCCGATGCTCCTTCTGCGGGTCGCTAGACTTCCCGCGCGCGTACACCGCCCTCGCGCTTCGGCTGCCACCGCAGCAGTCGCCGCTCGATGGGGATGATACTCAATTCGATCACCATCACGAGCGCCGCCAGAACGGTCATGCCCGCGAAAACGCCCGTGCTGTCGAAATTCCCCTCCGCGAACGAGACGAGGTAGCCAATCCCCTTCGTGGAGCCGAGATATTCCCCGACGACGACCCCCGCGAGTGCGAAGCCGACGCTGGTGTGCAGACTGGAAAGGATCCACGTCATGGCGGACGGGAACTGCACGTAGCGGACCACCTGCCAGTCGCTCGCGCCGAGCATCCGCGCCTTGTCAATCACGCGCTGATCGGCCTCGCGCACTCCCTGAAAGGTGTTATAGAAGACGATGAAGAAGACGAGCGAGACGCCGAGCGCGACCTTCGAATTCTGGCCCAAACCGAACCAGAGCACGAAAATCGGCGCGAGGACGACGCGCGGCATCGCGTTTAGCATCGTCACGTACGGCCCGAGCACCTTCGCCGCCAGTTCGCTGCGCGCCATGATGAAGCCGAAGATGATGCCGGCGACGACACCGATCACAAACGAGAGCACCGTCTCGATGAACGTCGCCTCGATGTGCCGGTAGATCGTCCGGTTGCGGATGAACCAGTCGCCGAGCCGCTGCACGACCTCCGTCGGTTGGCTGAAAAAGAACTTGCGGATGATCCCGTACTCGGCGCCGAACTGCCAGAACGCGAGGATCGCGACGAGCACAAGCAGTTGCAGCGCGAGCACCCCCGGCTCGATCCGTCGCCGCCGCACGGGCTTCACCACCGCCGCTACCGGCGTCTCCGCTTCGATGGGCCGCACCACCGCCCCCATGCCGCGCTCCCTTCGGTCACTCCGAGTAGACGGTAGATAGTAGTCAATAGTCAGTTGAGAGCGGAAGTATTTCTCTGACTACTGTCTACTGACCACTGACTACTCCCAGCCGTTGTCTCTCGTAACTCGCGAGCACTTCGTCGCGCAGGCCGTCCCAGATGTTTTCGTAGAGTGCGACGAACGCGGGCAGGAAACGGACTTCCTGCACATTGCGTGGGCGGGGCAAGGAGACCATGTAGTCGCCCTTGATGTGCGAGGCCGGCCCCGCCGTGAGCAGGATGACGCGGTCGGACATCGCGATCGCCTCTTCGAGATCGTGCGTGACGAAGACGACGGTTTTGTTGGAGCCGGACCACAAGTCCAGCACCTCGTTCTCGACCATCGCGCGCGTCTGCACATCGAGACCGTTGTACGGCTCATCCATTAGCAGGATTTCCGGCTCATTGACGAGGTCCTGCGCGAGGGCGATCCGCTTGCGCATGCCACCGGAGAGTTGGTGCGGGTAGCGATCCTCGAAGCCGTGCAGGCCGACGCGCCCGAGCCAGTCCGTCGCCCGCGCCCGCGCTTCCCGCTTGTGTACGCCTTGCAGCATCGGGCCGAAGGCGACATTGTCCAAGACAGTCTTCCACGGCAGCAACGCGTCCTGCTGGAACATATAGGCGGCGCGGCGGTTGATCCCCTTGATCGGCTCGCCGTAGATCGTCACGCTGCCCGCACTCGGGTTCGCCAACCCGGCGATCATGCCGAGGATCGTGGATTTGCCGCAGCCGCTCGGCCCGACGACCGCGAGAAACTGACCGCGTGGAATCGCAATCGAAATGTCCTCGACCGCGACGTACCGCCCCCGCTCCGTCGCGAAGGCGCGCGTCACGCCATGCAATTCGATGGCAGTCTCCGGCGTTGCTGCCATCTCAGACCACCCCGGCGGCGCGCAGCCACGCCAGTTCGTCGTCGTCCATGCCCGCCAATCGCCGTAATACGTCGTCGGTGTCCGCACCGAGCGGTGGGGCGGGCCACTTCACCGCGCCCGGCGTGTCGGACAGTTTCGGGACGATCCCCGGCATAGCAATGCTCCCGAAAACGGGATGCGGCACATCGAGAATCATCTCGCGCGCCCGATACTGCGGGTCGTTGGCGATGTCCGCGATATTGTATACCGGGCCGAACGGCACTTCCGCCGCTTCGAGGATTTCCCCAACTGCCGCCGCCGTATGCTCGCGCGCCCAGTCGGCAATCGCCTCGTCGAGCAGCCGCGCGTGCTCGGCGCGGCCGGGGTTCGTTTGCAAGCGCGGGTCGCGGTGCAGATCGGGCCGCCCGATGGCCTCCATCAGGCGGACGAAGATGCTGTTGTTATTGCCGCTGATCGCCATCCACGCGCCGTCTTTCGTCTGGTAGACATTCGACGGCGCAGTTTTGAAGAGGTCGTTGCCCGTGCGCTCCTGGATCGTGCCGAGCATCGCGTACTGCGGCAATGCATCCTGCAAAAGACTGAACATCCCCTCGGTGAGCGCGACATCCACGACTTGCCCCCTGCCCGTCTCGTGCCGCGATTGCAGGGCGGTCAGCGCGCCGACCACCGCGTAGAGCGAGGCGACGTGATCGGCGAGGCTCATGCCGACGCGCACGGGCGGACGATCGGGGAAGCCGGTGATGTAGCGGATGCCGCCCATCGCCTCGGCGATATTACCGAAACCGGGGCGCGCGCGATACGGCCCCGTCTGCCCGAACCCGGAGATGCGCACCATGATTAATCGGGGGTTCGCTTCGCGCAGCACGTCGGGGCCGAGGTTCCACTTTTCCAGGCTGCCGGGGCGAAAATTCTCGATCAGGATGTCGCATTCTGGCGCGAGGCGGCGGATGATCGCCTGCCCTTCCGGCTTGCGCAGATCTACCGTCACGGAGCGCTTGTTGCGCGCCTGGATCGGGAACCAGAGCGCGCCCTTGTCCGTCATCGCGCCCCACTCGCGGTGCGGATCGCCATGCACGGGCGGCTCGATCTTAATTACCTCCGCGCCGAAATCGCCGAGGATGCGCGCCGCGAACGGCCCAGCGATCAGCGTGCCCATTTCTAGCACGCGAATGCCCTGCAACGCCGGTTGCGCTGTGTGGTCGCCGTGTGAATTCATGCGCGTAATCGTAGGGCGGATGCACGGTACCGTCAAGGTCAGGAGGCTGCGGGGTGAGAGTATGCGAGAATACGCTGGGAGGGTGAATCACGATGTCCGCGCCAGCAGCCACCTCGGGAGAGCAACACAGTGTCCGGCGGGCGATTGCGCTGCTGTGTGGTGTCATCTTCCTCGCGGACGTCGTCTTCGGCATCGTCGCACCAACGTTTTCGCTCTTCGCGAAAGACCTCGGCATCGCGGTCGCGCTGCTCGGCACGATCAACACGCTCGGCAGTTTCACCCAACTCTTGATCGCCCTCCCGATCGGCCTTGTCTCGGATCGCTTGAGTCGCCCGCGCGTCATTACGGTGGGCATGGTGATCTACGCCGCCGCGCTCGCCAGTTTCGCGGTTGCGCAGGGGCCGGAGATGCTCATCGTCGGGCGCGTCCTGACCGCCTTCGCCGCCGTGGCGATCTTCCAGATCGGCTCGGCGCACCTCGGCGACATCACCGTCACCGGCCAGCGCGAGGTGGCGTACGGCTGGCTAACGACGGCGATGGGGCTTGGCTTCACGGTCGGCCCGCTGATCGGCAGCCAATTGGCCGAGCATTTTGGGCCACGCAGCGCGTATGTCGCGGGCAGCCTCATCGCACTGGTCGGCGGTTTGGTCGCCCGGCGCTTTCTGCGCGAGCCGGGCGGTCAGCGCCACGTCGCGCCGCGCACCGGATCGCTCTTCGGTGGCATGCGGCACATTCTGCGTCAGCGGGACATCCTCGTCGTCAGTTTCGGCAACCTGCTGATGGGCATCGCCTTCTCAGGCGCG
>JBBRLR010000161.1:0-8847 GCA_038231255.1 Thermomicrobiales bacterium
GGGCCGAGGAGAGGGTGAACGTCGTCGCTACTTAGGCGGCGAGGGCAAGTTCAGGTGTGCCAGTTACTGGCGTAACCCTATTTAACGAGGCCTGGTCAACCTCGGCCTGCATCATCTCGACCTAGCACCCTGTCGAAACCACGCATCCCCACATTGTTAAGGTGTCCGACGTATCGTCTCGCGTACGTCTTCGACAGAGGAAGTATAACAGAGAACACCAGCGGCAGCAATGGTCGTCTGACATCCTTGGTGTGACCCTTTTCCCTAGTGGTAGCGGGCATTTAGCCGCGCTCGTATTCCCGCTGGCGCTGCTCGATGTCGCGGCGGGCGTCGCGCTCGGCCATCGTGGCGCGCTTGTCGTAGAGCTTCTTGCCGCGCCCGACAGCAATCTCGACCTTCGCCCGCCTGCCCTTGAGATAGAGGCGGAGCGGCACGATGGTCAGCCCCTTGGTCTGCGTTTGAATGCGCAGGGTGATGATCTCGTTGTTGTGCAGCAGGAGCTTGCGCGAGCGGTCGGGCTCCTGTAGCGTGTATCCGGCGTGCTCATAGGGCGAGATATGCGCCCCAACCAGCCACGCTTCGCCGCGTTCGATACGGACATATGCCTCGCGCAGGTTCACCCGCCCCGCCCGCACGGACTTGATCTCCGATCCGGTCAGGACAATCCCGGCCTCGAATTGCTCCATGATCTCATACTCGAACCGCGCCTGCCGGTTCGAGGAGATCGTCTTTTCTTCGAGTGGTTTCGCGGTCATGAGTGCGGGCCGCGCCGCCTGCTTCGCCATAGTCCGCCGATCATACCCCCCGCGCCCTTCCAGGTCAAACAAAATTGAAACCGGGGAGAACCGCAAAGGCGCAAAGGACGCAAAAGACGCAAAGAGGAAATGGGTGACGCACGTAAATTGTATACCTTTCTCTTCTTTTTCTTTGTCATGTATTTCACTTTGCGCTCTCTGCGCCCTTTGCGCCTTTGCGGTTCTCCCGGTTTCTCCCGTCGCGGATAGCAGGGTGCGTGCGATACACTCCGTGTGTGCGACGACGAGCGATTGGAAGGGGAAACGACGATGGCAATGAATCCGGCGCTGTTCAAGGCATACGATGTGCGCGGCCTCGTACCTGAGGAATGGGGGCCGGCGGAGGCGGAGCAGATCGGGCGCGCGATCCCGCCCGTGCTCGGCGTCGGGCAGGTCTGCGTCGGGCGGGACATGCGCGTCTCCTCGCCGGAAATGGCCACCGCCCTGATCCGGGGCATCACCGCCGCCGGCGCGGATGTCGTGGACATCGGCGCGGTCTCGTCGGATGCGCTCTACTTCTCGGTTGGCAAATACGGCTACGCGAGCGGCGTGATGGTGACGGCCTCGCACAACCCCGCCGGGTATAATGGCGTGAAGATGTGCCGCGCAAACGCCATCCCCGTTTCGGACGAGACCGGCCTGCTCGCCATCCGTGACATGGTCGTTTCCGGCGACTATCCACCCGCCACCCGCACCGGCAGCGTCACCGAGCGCAAGGTGCTGGACGATTTCGCCGCACACTGCCTTTCCTTCATTGACCCGGCGAGCATCCGGCCCCTCAAACTTGTTGTGGACGCGGGCAACGGCATGGCGGGCAAGGTCCTCCCGCGCGTCTTCGCCAAACTGCCGCAGGTGACGCTCGTGCCGATGTATTTCGAACTGGACGGCACCTTCCCGAACCACGATGCCAACCCCCTGGAGCAGGAGAACGTCGCCGATCTGAAAGCGCGCGTGATCGCGGAAAAGGCTGATCTCGGCGCGGCTTTCGACGGCGATGCCGACCGGATGTTCCTTGTCACCGAAAAAGGTGAGTTCGTCGGCGGGGACATGACGACCGCGCTCGTCGCCACCGCCCTGCTCCGGCGCAACCCCGACGCGGCGATTGTCTACAACCTGATCTGCTCGCGCGGCGTGCCGGAGGCGGTCGAAAAGGCGGGCGGCAGGCCGATCCGCGCCCGCGTCGGCCATTCATTCATCAAGCAGGTAATGCGCGAGCAGGACGCGATCTTCGGCGGCGAGCACTCCGGCCACTTCTATTTCCGCGACAACTGGTACGCAGATAGCGGTTTGATCGCGCTGCTTTCCGCCCTCGACGCACTTTCGGTGGAAAATGTGCCGCTCTCCGAGGCCCTCGCACCGCTCGACCGCCGCGTCCGCTCCGGCGAGATCAACTCCGAGGTGCGCGATGTGCGGGCGACCGAGCAGAAGGTGGAAGCGCACTACCGCGATCAGCCCGGCGCGCACTTGGATCACCTCGACGGCCTGACCGCCAACTTCCCGGACTGGTGGTTCAACCTACGCCCATCGAATACTCAGCCGCTCCTGCGCCTGAACATCGAGGCGGATACGCCTGATTTACTAGAGAAGCAAACCCACGAAATCCTGGAACTCGTCCGCTCCGGGGAGCCGATGTATCAGTAGCGAGTAGGGACGCACAGCCGTGCGTCCGCTTTTCGTGGTGGTAGCAGGCTGGAAAGCCTGCTACCACCGATGCCAATCGCGGTGATGCCTCTCTAGTCGCTGCCGGGATCGCCGCCACCGCCGGAATCACCACTAGAGTCGCCACCGCCGCCCCAATCGCCGGTGCTACTGTCTCCGCCACCCCAACTGCCGACATCCTGGCCCGAATCGCTGACATTGCCCCGGTCGTCGCCGGACGCGCCGTAATCGCCAGTCGAGGAATTATCGCGGTTGTTGTCGTTATTATTGTTATTGTTGTTGTTATCATCGCGGAAGTGATCGTAGATCGCGTTGCCGACAATTGCGCCGCCGATCCCCGCCGCCGCGCCGCCGATGATGCTCCCGCCGATACCGGGGCCACCGCCGCCCTGCTGCCCGTAGCCGGGGCCATAACCGGGGCCGTAGCCGCCTTGCGGGGGATAGCCACCCTGCGCATTCTGGCCGTACCCACCGGATGAGCCACCCGATACGCCGCCACCCCGATTGCGCCGCATCAGCAGGAAGACAATCGCGCCGACCGCCAGCACGACAAGCAGCACAACGAGAATCGCGGGGAAGCCGGAACTACTCTTCTTCGCCACCGGTGCGGTCTGCGTCTGGCCGGTGCGCGCGGGCGCGACGGCGCGCAGATCCGTGCCGATCCGGTCCATCGCATTGAGGACGCCGCCATCGAAATCATTGGCGGCGAATCGCTGCGTCATCTGATCGCGGATCGCCCCTTCTTCGCTCGTCGAGATCGCCTGGCGCGTATCCGTGCCGATCGTGATCTTGAACTTCTTGTCGTCCCGCGCGAGGTAGAGCAGGACTCCATTCAACTTCTGCTGCTGGAAGAACTGATCGGCGGTGGCGCCGATGTCCTTGCCGCCCAAATTCGGCACGCTCTTCACCGTAATCGTCTTGCCCGTATCGCGCTGAATCTGCGCGCTCTTGCTTTCGGCGGATGTCCGCGCCGAGGCGGAAAGCATGTTCGCGTCGTCCTGGATCGGCCCCGCAGCGAGCGCGGGCAGCGCGCCGCCGACGAAGACGAAGAGCGCAATCAGCGCGGCGCCGATGCCCCGCCGCCCAAGTCGCGATAGTCGCAATTGGTTTCTCATTGCTGGTATCCCCTCCTCCGGCGTCTAATCACCGGTAATCATCTCAATGATGGCACGTACGCAGTATAGCGCATGCCGCAGTCGCACGTTGCGTCCACAGGCCTCTACAACTCGTCCTAAAACTGCGGCGCGAGCCAGGCCCAATACCCGATATAGGGATACCAAATGCCGCGCCAGACCGAGATACCCGTTGCAAGAGGGCGTCCGTGTTTGTCCGCGAGTGTGGAGATATCAATATCTTCCGTGACTCGAACGACAGGCGGCAAAAGATGCTGCTCGTGCGGGAGGCGGAGGTGGTGATCGAGGTACTGATGAATGATATCGAGTGCGTCACCGAGCGAGTAGGCAGTCACACCGACAGCGGTAGGAAGCCAAAGCGTACCACGCTGTGTCAGTTCACGGGGGAACTCGATCCAGTATCGTTTGAGCAGCGGCTTCTTTCTAACGGTTGGCCTTCCCACGCAGACAGCGTAGCATCATCCGGGGTTTTGAGACGGTTTGTAGATGACTCACCCACGTCCGCGTGATATGCGATGATTGCCAGCACGGAGGCGGTCGGCAAACTGACCGGCGTGCCCGCGCTCTGCATGATCACGCGCCTCACCGACCCAAACCAGATCGCCGTCGGCATGACGATAGTAGGACTCCAGGGACCCTGCGGGCTGCATGAGGACTGAGGGCACGGACTTCGCAACATTCGGCGTACTCATTCGTTAGACATAACGGAAACACTCTCATGGCTCATTGCTGACTTGAAAGGCATCCTCCGTGATCGAACGACAGCGACACACCCGGCGGGCCGTGATGGCTTTCTTCCTCCTGCTCCTCTGCGCCACTTTCGTGCTCCCATCAATCACGACCCTGGCCGATGACCCGCTCACCGCTCCTCAGTCCTCAGTTCCTGTAGGTATACCCAGCCCTCCACCCTTTCCCATTTGGCACGAACCGGACGCGAACCGCCTGAAGTTCGGCATCGCCGGGCATATGTGGTGGCTCGACTCGCACCTCGACGAGTTCATGGCCTATTACCATCAACTCGGCATCACGAATGTCCGCCTGTCGCTCGATTGGAAAACCGTTGAGCCGCAGCCGGGGCAGTACGACTTCGCGCAGTTCGACCGCGTCCTGAACCGCCTCGCCGCCGAGAATATCGAGGTGATCGCCTCGTTCGTCGCCGCGCCCGCGTGGGCCAGCCCGGACAGCGCGGCCTGCGCCAAGGCGCAGCAGGAGTTCGACAAGGAACGGCTGACCTGCGGCATCCGGGCCGACGCTGAGCCGCAGTTCCGCGCGACGGTGCGCACTGTCGCCGCGCGCTACCCCTTTATTCGCCTCTGGGAGTTCTGGAACGAGCCGGAACTCTGGTCCCTGATGGGTCACGAGGTGGCGGATTACCTGCGCTGGCTGCGGCCGTTCTACGACGAGATTCATGCTGTCAATCCCGGCGCGGTCGTCGCGGCGAACACGCTCGCGGGCTTTTTCTATGTGGACTGGCTCTACGGCGTCAGCGACAACACGAACGGCCCGAGCAAGCGCCCATGGGACGCGATCTCCTTTCACCCGTACGGCTCGATCATGAAGTCGGGCGCGAATGGTCAGGTCGCCGCGATCATCCCCGGCCCGATTCAGGATGTCCGCAAGCGGATGGTGGACGCGGGCGACGCGGGCAAGAAACTCTGGATCACCGAGTACGGCTGGGAAACAACGCCGGACCAGCAGGCGGCGTTCCTCCAGCAAGGCTTGCCGTGGCTCCTGTCGCAGGACTACATCGAGGTCGCGAACCTGCACATGCTCCACGACTGGACGGGCGAGCACTACGGCCTGCTGGCTACCGAGATACCGATCTATGGCACGGGTCGGAGCATTGACGCCAGCACCAAATTCGTGCCGAAAGAACCGTACTACAGCGCCTACCGATACTTCCCGAAGCCCGTCGCGGGCGCGGCCCCGAGCGGCCCCGGCATCCTCGCCTTCGCGCAGACTGGCCATGTCGTGCAGAGCGAGCTGCGCGCCGCGTGGGAGCGGCTGGGCGGCATGACAACGCTCGGCTTGCCGCGCACCGCCGAATACGCCCGGCGCGACCCGGCGGACGGTCGCTGGTACCGCACGCAGGATTTCGAGCGCGGACGGCTGATCGTCCGCCCCGCCGAAAGCGGCCAGCCCGCGCGCGTGGATGCCGATCTGATTGCCAACGCCGTCTTGCAGGCGAAAGGCTGGCTTGATCCGAAAACGGGCACAGCGAGCGGTCCCGCCGCTCCCGAACCGGCCCCCGCCGTTCCCGATGCCTTCTGGTTCCCCGTCGCCGGGCATATTGTGGCGTCGCCCTTCCGCGCCGCGTGGCAGCAGGCGGGTGGCCTCGTCTTCCTCGGCATGCCGCGCACCGGCGTCGTGACCGAGAACGGTCTCGCCGTCCAATACTTCGAGCGTGGCCGCCTCGAACTGCACGGCGACGCCGTCTGGTTCGGCTCCATCGGCAACGACGCCCTCGCCGCCCAGGGCTGGCTCGATGCCGGTGGTGGTCCGATTCCGAATACCCCGACCGCCCGCGAGTGGGGGGATAGATAACCGAGGCCTGCCATTCTATAATAACCGATATACGGTGGGCATTCGGACGAGTAGACGATGGTTCAACGGGGTGATGAATATGGTCGCCCATTCGCAATTCGAACCGATCCGAGCCGAAGTGGCGCACGCGTTGCCTGATCATGTACGCGATACTCTTGTGCAAGATTGGGAGCAAGCGGAACGAGATCGAGT
The DNA here is from genome assembly GCA_038231255.1 of Thermomicrobiales bacterium. Taxonomy (GTDB): domain Bacteria; phylum Chloroflexota; class Chloroflexia; order Thermomicrobiales; family JALYUS01; genus JALYUS01. Next base: position 6,323 of record JBBRLR010000161.1, read on the forward strand.
TACTCGTGTGCGCGCTGTTCGCGGCAAGTACGCGCATATTCCAACCAGCAGCGACGCTTTCACACGAAAGAAGCAAGAGGAATGTGAGAGAAGACATGGATCGCTTATTCTGGCAGGAAATCGGGAGATATAAGGCCACGAACAGAGCGTCGTTCGCCGATTGTGCCGCCATCGCGCTCACGAATCGCGTCGGTGGCGAGTTGGTAACGTCGGATCATCATGAACTTGATGCGATTGCAGCCGGTGGTATCTGTCGGATACGATTCATACGATGATGAAGCATCAGAACAATCAGGAAAACGCAGCGGCCCCCGCCGGACCAATCAAGGTTGGCGACACGTTCGAGGGTACGTTTGCGTTTCCGGCGGACGAGATTCGGCAGATGGCGGCGCTGCTCGGGGACACAAACCCGGTGCATCACACGCCGTCGCCGCAGTTCGGCGCGGTAATCGCGTCGGGCGCGCACATTGCCGGGGTCGTGATGGCCTTCGGTGCGGCGCAGATCACCAATCGCGCGCCGTCGCTCGGGCGGACGTGGGGCATCCGCTTCCGGGCACCCATCATCGCTGGCGACACGCTGCACATGGTGTGGCGCATCACGGCGGTTGCGCCACACCGTCGCGGCCCGATGATTACGCTCGAAGGCGTTGGGACGGTCGAGCGTGACGGAAAGCGCATCGTCGCGGTCACGACGGACGGCACTGCCATCCTCCTTGACACCGCCGCGACGCCGTGAATATGGCTGCGGCGGGGCATTACGGGTTGGTCGCACTCGGCGGCGCGATGTCCGCCGTTTTCTCTTCAACAACGGGAAACGCTGCGGGAACGAGAGGCTCCTGCACGATGGGTGGGCCGGGTGTCCGCCGGGCAGGATACGCCATCCCCGTTCCCGCCGCTCCGGTGGGGAAACCGGGCGCGGGCGTCCAGGCGGGTTGGAGGTTCGCATCCCGCTCCGGCCGCGTGATGACGTAGCCAAGGATCAGGGCGAGGCCGACGAAGAGGGGGACGAACCCGGCGAGCATCCACGGCCCGAGGCCGAGCGGGAAGTTGACGCTGTTGCCGCTGGCGCTGTTCGCAATAAAGCCGATCGGCCACAGAGCGAGCGTCAATGCCAGACCGATGGCGGCAAGCACAAGGCCCCAGACTAGCATCCCGCGGCCCCCACCGCCGTTGCCCTGCTGCATAACAACGGGCGGTCGCGGCATCGGCGGTCCGGACCTCATCGGCGGGGGCGGCGTGATGCCATGCTGGATCATCGTCAGCGTTTCCCGATATTTCAGGTATCGCGAGAGCAGGATGAAACCGAGGATTACGCCCGGAAACAGGACGAAGATGATAAACGCCGTCAGCACACCAGCCATCGAATAATCCTCCTAGATTCCTTGTTTCGTCAGTGTAATCGAACCGTTGCCGGTATGCACCGTCAGATCGGCGTCCGGGCGATTAATCACGCCCTGCACCGCATTGCGCTTAGTCTGGCCATTCGGCGGCGTCGTGACAGAGAAACCGACCGTGACGCTGCCATTGCCGCTGCGCAAATCCACGTTCAGCGCGCTGTCCGGCGGTAGCGTCAGCGAAACCGTGCCGTTGCTCGTATCAACAATGTTTTTCGAGCCGGGCACGAGTGAGCCGACAAAGGTAATGCGACCGTTCGATGTGTGTAGATCAATGCCGTTGGCGTGCACGTCATGCACCTCGACAACCCCATTGCTCGAACCGAGCCGCAACGTACCGCTCCCTCCCATGACGCTGACGCGGCCATTGGCGGTCTGCGCCGCGACCGTACCATCCACATCGCGCGCGGTGATGACGCCGTTCGACGTGCTCAGGTCGAATTGCCCGGCGATGCCGGTGACCTCTATCCGTCCGTTGCTGCTGTTGATCGGGCCGAGATCGGCGTGCGCGGGCACCTGAATCTGGTAATCCACCGCCATCCCATTGTGGCCAAAGAAGGCGAAGCCCGAGAGCGTGTCGCCAGTGGTCTCGATGGTGATGTGATTGCCATCCTGCTGGAGATTCACCTGGAGTTTAGCCAGTGCTTCGTCCGTCGCGGCGCGCTTGATAGCATGGATGACGACGCTGTTCTCCTCCCCGCGCGTGACGGTGATCGTGCCGTTGCGATCGTGGAGGCTGATCGTCGGCGTGCCCGTCACCGCGAAGGTCTGATCGGTAGTCGCCATTTTACCCAACTCGCCGATCTGGCCGATCGCGCCGCTCGCCCCGACGACCGAGACGACCATCCCGACCGCGATCAGCACCAGGGTTAGGGATAAGAGAATGATCGCAATGCGCTTTTTCACGTCGTTCATACTCCTCATCGTGCAATACATCCTTACACCCACTCTGACCGCCCGACCAGCGCCGATGTTTCATTGGGGACGATCTGACCCCCGACCCCTTCTCTAATACTCTTGCGCGATGGCGTGTTGGGTACGGTGGGGCGATTCGTGAATCGCCCGCTCGTGGCGGCAGGGCGTGACAGGAGAGCGCCGAGCCGCCGAGAACGGGCGATTCACGAATCGCCC
>JBBRLR010000162.1:0-8665 GCA_038231255.1 Thermomicrobiales bacterium
GTCGTCCCGTCGTCCGCCCCGCGCAGGCTCGCGTAGGGCGAGATGCGCGGCGGCGGCGGCAACAGCGTGGCGACGATCCGCCGCACCCGCTCCACCGCTCCGACCGATGGCATAGCGTCCGCCGATGCCATGAAGTCGCGCAGCATCCGCATTTCCGCCGTGCAGCGCGGACAGCCCACCACATGGGCCGCGATGTGCGTCCGCTCTGCCGGTGCAAGCAGACCAAGGTCGTACTCGCCAAGCAGGTGCGGCGACGGACAATCGAAGCGGTACAATCGCTCCTGGAGACGACGTTGGTTTCGTGCGTATGCATCGGCGGCGGCGTGCAAAGCGGGATCGGCCCGGATCGCTTCGCCAATCTGCCCGGGCGCCTCGTCATCGGCATACGCGATGAGGTCTTCCGGAGTGACCGCGCCAAAACTCGCACCATTCGTCACCGTCGTCCCCTTTCTCGATAACTGAACGCGGCGCGCGCCGTTTTTCGCGCATTCAATCCAGAAACCCGCGAATCCTTGCGTTGCGGCGCAGCCGGTCGAGCAGATTCCGCTTGATCCGGTAGACATCGCCCACCGTCGCATACAATTGAGGATGACGCTCCTGCACCTCGCGCGGTTTCAGATCGAGTACGAAACAGCAATACGCGACCCCACGCTCCGCTTCATCCTGCATCTCGGCGACGATCACCGCCCAAAGATCGCCGCCCGCCAGTTGCCCGATCGCGGCATCCGCGACATCGGGTGTCTCGACACGATCCGCCACCCGGTCGTTGAGTGGCTCGGCGGATGCCGCCGCGCGCGCACGCACCTCATCGAGCAGGACGCTATGGGCGCAGAGTTTGAGGTAGCGCAACAGCGCCGCCATGCCGGGAAAATCGCCGAATCGTTCCGGCCCCACGGCCGTCCAGAAGCGGTCGAAGGTGCGGTTCACCCAATAATCGTCATCCTCGCGCGTCGTCGCGGCGACCGGATGCCGCCGCACCCAGGACAAGACCATTCCACGATACTGCGCGAAGACGGCGCCCCACGCGGGCTGGTCGCGGTCGCACACCGCGCGGCGGAAGATTTCGAAGCAGAACGCATCGCGCGACGGCTCGCGCCGCAGGAACCGCTCCGTCTCCTCGCGACAGGCGACGACCAGTTCAGCCAGTGGGATACGCCGAGTCTCCACCGCTCGCGACCTCGCCCTTCCGCTCCCCAACCGATTGCCCGCGTGTCCGAATGTTTCGATGCTATTCGTTCACAATACACCATATGAATCGTGCTGGCAATATTCCGCATCAACGATGGTAAGGCGCCAATCATTGATGCCAAGACAGCATCCGCGAAAACCGCCACCGCATCCGTTCATTTATGTGCAAGGGGTCAGAAAGAGCCAGGGGAGGCAATGGCGCGGGGTGGCGATGTGCGCCAGTCGTGCCGCCATCGTCGGCACTGCCAGGGGAGCGATACGCGATGCTGAACACGATTGCACGCACGCCGGTCGGGGCGCTCACGTCGTACGAACGCACGCTCACCTGGTGCATCCTGACACTCCTCAGCGCGCCCGGCCACGCGCCGCCGGAGCAGCTGCGCGTGGCGACGGAGTCGTCGGTTCCCTCCGCATCGGCGCCGTCGCGCGATTGCCGCCTGACCGCGCGGGAAAGGGAAGTCCTCGGCCTCGTCGCCTTGGGACTGACAAACCGGCAGATCGCCGCGCGCCTTTTTCTCAGCCGCCGCACCGTTGAGCAGCATCTGTCGTCCATCTACAACCGGCTCGGCGTTTCCACGCGCGCGGCGGCGACCCGCTTCGCGCTCCTGAATAATCTTTGCTGACGGGGATGAGGGCGCCCTACGCCGCCGCTTCCCGACACAGCGACTCCGCGAGCGCGGTCTTGCCGATGCCCGCCTCCCCGCCGATCAGCACCAGGCTGCCATGCCCGGCGAGGGCGGCGTCGAGGCAGTCGCGCAGCACGCCGAGTTCGCGCTCGCGCCCGACCAGCGGCGACGGGCTGAAGAGCGAGGGTATGGTCACGGCACCCCTCCCAACGAAACGACGGCGGCGGCACCCCCGTTCGCCCCGGTGATCTCCCGCCCGTCGTTCGTGCCGCCGTGGATGTCATCGCGGTCGATCCAGACCGGCACCCCGGCGCGGATGAGCGCGTCGACGACGGGCAGCACCCGATCGCGGTCGGCACTGGCATAACTGACGAAGCCGTCGGGCTGATTGATGGTGGGACGGTCGGCGGCGCCGGGCACGATGCACCCTCCCCGTAGACGACATTGACGCGCTCGATGACTACGCCGAGTATAGCATCTCGCCCTTTCCCCTCGAGAGCCGCATGCCGCGCGTGCACCGGACGGGAGGAGACGAACCAAGGGGACCCGACGCATCGTTGGCAATCGCCCGCAGGAGCGCTGCGTGACGAGGGGCGCCGATCGCATCACACCGGATCGGCGCGAAGGTGCTCACCGGACGCCAAAGATACTCATCATGTTGCGAAGGTGCTCACCCCCACGGCATGAGCGTCTTTGGCCGCGATCGGCATGGAGGGCTGCGAATACGCTCATAAGAACAGGAGTCTTCAACCGCACCACCGCACCACGCCCTATGATCGCAGGCCGGCGCCTCGTCACCACGGCTGCTCCCCGCGGCGTGGGCAGGCGATGGCGATCGCGTGATAGTGAACCCGTTCCGTCACCTTGTAGCCATAGCGCCCACTTCGCGATCCGTCCCGTGTACGACGATGACGACCTTGACAACGAAAGGTGCGCTTCAGTCGTCATGGTCGTCATCGTCGTCGGTATCGGACATGGGATCGTGGTATCTCCGGCTGACCGCAGCCCCATTCCTCCGTGATGCCTGTACGGCGTCCCGACTCGTCAGGATCGCCCGCGTCGCCGGGGGACTAACGCCGTCGCCCGCCAGCGCTCGGTGCGCGGGCTGCGATGGCCCGGGTCGTCGCCCGCTCCACCGGCTCGACTGTGCGCATGCACCCTCCCGATCAGGCGGCTGAGTTCCTCCTCGCCGATCAGCGCGATGTCGTGTTGGCGAGCGAGTGCGGCGCCGGGGCGGGTGAACCCGGAGGTCGTCACGATGATCCCTCCGTCCGCGTGGTGATGCACCGCCACCATGCCGATGAAGGACTGCACGGCCGGGGAGCCGACGTGTTTGCCCAGCGCGTATCGCTTGCGCTGGACGACCACCGAGCGACCCCGCTCGTCGCGGCACAGGAGGTCGGCGGCGAGGTCCCCGGCGCCGCCGACGCGCCGGATATCGCGATAGCCGAGGTCGTGCAGCAGGTCGCCGATCGCCACCTCGAACTGTGTCGGTGTCAGGCGCAGGAGTTGGCCCAGCGAGCGCAGGCGGAACGTTGCTTCAGCAGCACGGTTTGCTGGCACTACCACGCAGAACGACGCGGCGTGGTCGTTGGTTTCGTGTTTATCCGGGTGTCCCTCGACCGTGCGAGAGGAGTGGAGCACGGACGCATGCTGCCGATCGACGATGCGCGTGCGCCCTGCGCCAAACAGGCACTGAGGGCGTATTTTGTCTTCAGAGGTGACGCGTGACAGACGAAAGAAACGAAGAAACCACGTCAATGAAATGCCGATGAGCATTTATTCGTTTCGTTCGTACCGATTGTCAATCCATAAGAGGCGTCGCGCGCTCTGTACCCGATTTTGTAAGTCATAGTCACCTGCGTCGTGCACCTACGGATTGCTTCCCTCCTCGGAGCGAGCAGGCAGCGATAATGCCAGATCGTTTGTACGGTGTGGACACATACGCTGTTTGGTATCACCACGGGGCGATCGCCACGGGGTTCGGACGCGGCGAGACAAGATGGGATCGACGTCCCAGCCTCCGGATCAGCGCGGCAGTTTGCTTATCTCGAGGGTGACCTCAACCAGCGCGTGCAGCAACGCCTGGTACAGCGCCCCGACGCTGGATCGTTGCGGATGCGACTCGTACAGCGACCGCGCCGCCTCCTGCACTTCCTGCAGCCGAAGGTGGATGTTCGGCAGATCGGGCTTGCCATCGGGGCCGGTGTCGACGTGCTGCATCAGCGTCGTCCTTTCCATCGCGGTGCCGATCGAGCGGGGCAGTCCGCGCGACCATCCATTCGGTACCTGTTTGCTCCATAGGCCACAAGCGGTAATCCACTATCACTTAGCCTAACGGAGCACCCATGGGAAATGTTACGGAGCGCTCCGTAATGGTCCACGCCGGTTGGTCGGTTGGCATACAATGCGCCATCGATAGGCGAGTGGCACGCGGGTTGGCCGGAGCGGAGGAGGAATGCGCCGTGGGAGCGAGGCAGAGGGATTCTACCTGATCATGCGGTTCGCCACGGGACATGGGGAACCGACTGAGGTGATCGCCGGGCCGTACGACTCGGTGGAAGCAGCATTCAGCGCGACGGAAGCGCAGCGGGACTACGATCGGGGGTACCACAGTTGCACGATGGAGGTCGTGGATGCGCGGGGCAACATGTCGCGACTGGTGGGCCATCCGCTGGCGGTCAACGAGATGGAGGATTGGGAGCGGCGGCAGACGCAGGAAAAGAAGCGGGGGCGATGATGCGGTGATCGTATCGATGCGCCTCGGCCGCACAGCGATTTGACGATGCGCTCGTGGAATCGAAAGGCCTTTGCGCAGGACTGGGGCGCGCGTGCGCTGCGATGGTCGCGCGTAGGACTTCCCAATCGAGCCAGCACATCGCAACATTCCAACCGGCACCTGGTCAGCTGATGACCATGGAACGGGTGCCGGTCTCCAAACTGCTACCACTTGGCGAAGACCTGGATCGTGCCGGTGCGCTGCTCGGCCACAAAGACATTCCCTGTGGCCCCGCATCGTCCGCTGGATTTTTCAGGGTGGCCAGAGTATGCTCTGGCCTTCGGAGGATGTACACGCAGACCGAGAGGGTATCGCGAAGCGTGCGATCGTCGTTGGCACTGTCAGGAGGAAGCATGCGCATGAAGCAGGCGGAGGAATGGCGGGAGATGAATGCCCCGGTGATCGCCGAGTATCGGGCGACCGGCGGCCACGTCACTGGTCGGTTCGGCGGGCGTCCGCTGCTCCTACTCACCACCACCGGGGCGAAGAGCGGCCAGCCCCGTGTCACCCCACTCAACTACAGCACTGATGGTGATCGCCTTGTGGTCATCGCCTCCAAGGGCGGCGCGCCGGCCCACCCGGATTGGTACCGCAATCTCGTCGCCAACCCCGAGGTGACGATCGAGTTGGGGGATGAGACATTCCGGGCGTGGGCGACGACCGCCGAGGAGCCGGAGCGGACGCGCTTGTTCCGACGGCAGGCGGCACAGATGCCGTTCTTCGCCGCGTACGAGCGGGCGGTGACCGCGCGGCAAATCCCGGTCGTCGTCTTCGCGCGGATCCCCTGAGGCGCACATGCCGCCGGCACGGTCGCTCCAGATGGTGCTGAGCGAGATGCGATCTCGCTTCCCTCGCCCTGCATGAAGAAAGACGGGTTGGCGCGGCATGCCGAGGAACAGGAGCACGGGTCGGCTAATCGTCAGGCGCCAAAAACGGATTGAGCACGGCAAAAACGTGATCGGTCACCCGGCGTAACAATGGCGAGGTGGGACGACGAAGTGCCGCGAAGTGGGGTACCGCTTTCCACCACCTCGGATGCGAATACCTTGGGGCAACGAAGGAAACGGTGCGTCATCTTCGCGTTCTGCGCCACGGCACGCGATCGCCTTCGGAGTTGCACCGGTGCAGCGGCTGCCACGAAAGAAACGAATAAATGTCAGCTGGCATCCGGAGGGTAGGTGTATGCGGAACGGTGGAGTAGGGGGCGAGACAGAGGAATGCGCGTTCGATAGACTCTTCTTTGTGGAGGAGAAGAGACGTGAACTCGCACGAGGTATTCTGTCCCCATCCCGACTGTCCGGCAAGGGGTCGCGTGGGCGAAGGGAATATCTGGATTCACTCCCGTACGCCGCTGCGCTATCGCTGCACCGTCTGCACCAAGACCCTCGGCGCATGGGCGGGCACACCCTTCCATCGCCGCGCGACCGACGAAGCGATCATCACGCAGATCGTGCCGTTGGTCGCCTACAGCTGCCCGCCGCCATCGCGCCCGCGTTCGGGGTGCAGCGGCAGACGGTGCATGCGTCGCAGGACGCGGCGGGGGCGCAGTGCGAAGCGGTCCATCGGTGCCGCGTCTGCCAGCCGCGCGATCTCGGCGCGGTGCAGGCGGACAAGATCCGGGTACAGCAGCAAGAACGGGTCGTCTGGGTGGGCGATGACGATGGTGGTCGCGACCCGGCTCTGGGTCGCAGGCGCTCGTGGAGCGATGGGCGAGATGACCACCGTTCCGCATATACCGACCCGTCTTTTCGACGCACCTGACCTTTCTTCGTTTCTTTCGTTCCTTTTCCTCCAAAGATACTCCGCTCGCGCGCCGATCCCGGGGTGGCTCGACCGATCCGACGCCGTCATCCTCACCGGCGAGTTCCGCGAGATCGGGTGCCCCGCCGCGGTGTCATCTCCCATGCAAGGGGACCCGACGCATCGTTGGCAATCGTCCGCAGGCGCCCTGCGGGACGATCGATGGCGGTAGCGCCACCCACCGTCGGCGCACAAAGATGCTCATGATATTGCGAAGGCGCTCATGTCCTGAGGAGGAGCGCCTTCGCAATATCGTGAGCATCTTTGGCCGCGATCGGCGGATACAGGTTGCGACTGCGGTCACGAAGGCACCAGCCTCCCGCCACTCCACCCCTTTGCTTTACGCCGCAATCCCGCACCGGCTCGTCCGGCGGCAGTGGCCGCCCTGCCACGCCGCATTGGCGGGCGACTGCCGCCCCGTGAAGTCGGCGGAGTCGCCGGCAACGGAGAAATTCCCCGGGGCGCGACCAGGGATGCTCACTCCTGATGGCCACCAATTCCACCCGGCCCCGCAAGTGGAAAGCGCTCGGCATCTGTTCAGAGATGAGGGGAGGCGGTATGCTCTGCGCATCATCAACCTGAAGAATGCCGGTCGGGACGAGCTGATCCGGCTGATTGTTTCACAGCACGAAACGATCGCGCGGCAGGAGGTCGTGATCGCTGCCCAGCAGGAGCGAATTGCCGTGTTGGAAGCGACGGTCGGGCAGTTGACCGCGCGGGTCGGGGAGTTACTGACGACTTTGGCGATCGCCCGCGATGATGTTGGCGGGGGCACGGGACGACCGCAGAAGATGCCCGGCTTGAAACCCGCTGCCGCTTGTCCCCGCCGTAGTGACGGAGCATGTTTATGTGGAACGGTGCTGCCCGCACTGTCGCACCCGGCAGACCCCGGCGGTGGACTTGCGTGAGGCGGTCGTGGGGCGGCAGCGGTTCGGCGTCGGGCTCGTGAGCATGATCGCGACGTTGCGCGAGGAAGCGCGGCTGCCCATTGCGACGATTCAGTGGTATTTGCGTGCCGCTACCACCCGAGGAGCGGATCGCACCACGGTTTAGGATATAGGGAGCCGATTCCCTTCATGCGCGGTATGTGCAACGGGCAAGGGATCGAAGGGCTGCCGTGGCAGCAACGAAGTGACACAATCCAGCAAAGAGCCGATGTCGAATGGCTTCGGCAATGTCTCGCACCCGAGGTTCTTCAACGCCCCCGCGTTCAAGCGCAGGAAGGCCAGGTCGGCGGTCGCGACGAGGATGGGGAGATGGGCGGTGGCGGGGTTCTCCCTGATGGTATGGAGCAGCGGTAGTCCCGTGAGCGCACCGGGAAGGCGCACATCGAGGACGAGCAGGTCGGGACGCTCGCCGATCAGCATTCCTCCCACATCATCCGCATTCGCGCCCGTGATGACGCGATAGCCCTCGTCGTCGAGGACTTCGCACAGGAGGGCGAGGAGTGCGGTATGGTCGTCCACGATAGCGACCACGGGCCTATCCATTTGTTCCCCCATCCCCTTATGTGGCTACCGCTTGTTCGTGCTCCGATAGCTCGGCTACCGGGTCCTCTAAATCACAGTATAACGTTATTTCACGGTAAAAGATACCGCCCGTGCGGAAGCTGAAAGGCGGAAGTGTTTTAGCCCAAAAGTGGCGAATCGCTGGCTCGGATGCAAAGATGCGCGCTGTTACGCCGCCTGATGGTGTCGCTCGACGGTTCTCAGCAGGTGCCCGATCTCGAAGGGCTTGCCGATGAACGCCACCGCCCCCAAATCCCTGGCGTGTTGGGCGAGATTCGCCGCCGCGCTGACCAGGATAGTCGGCACGGTAATCCCCCGTGCGACCAGTGCCCGCACGAAGCCGAACCCATCGAGGACGGTCATGTGCAAGTCGAGCAGGATGAGCGCAGGAATCGTGCTCTCCATCACGCGGAGCGCATCTCGTCCATTACAGGCAGATTGGACGGTGTACCCCTCGGAACTGAGCACTTCCGCGATGAGTTCACGAATCCCGTCCTCGTCATCCACGACGAGAATCAACCGACTGTCCATCTGCTTGCCCTTCTTTCACACGGCACCTGCCACGCTTGCTGGTCTCCACTAAGTAAGTAGCCATCATCGTCTGGAAGGAATATGCTGACATTCTTAGCTCGACTTTCCCCATTTGGCATGAGATGAAGCGACAGAGTATGCTCGGTACCACTCGACCAAGAGGAGGTCCCGATGCATACCCTGCCGCCCGCGATGATACTGCTGCTGCGCCCCTTCGCACCACTCTTCTCCAA
>JBBRLR010000163.1:0-8603 GCA_038231255.1 Thermomicrobiales bacterium
CTCGAGCCAGATGCGATAGATGATCCGCTCCGCAGTGACGTTCGCGGCGATCTGCTCGTCTACCTGCGCGGTGAGGGCGATCATCAGGTCGCGCCCGAACTCGACGATCACCGCCTCCTTGTAGCCGAAATAGTTGAAAAACGTGCCCCGGCTGACGTCCGCCGCGTCGGCGATGTCGTCAATGGAGGTGTTGTAGAAGCCCTGCGTGTTGAACAGTTCGACGGCGCGATTGATGATCGCCGAGCGCGTCTGGAGTTTCTTGCGCTCCCGCAGCGAGGGGCGCGGGAACCTTCCGCGTTGCGGGAACGGGGTATGCACTTTTCCCCTCGTATCCATGGTATCGCCCAATCTATCCGATGGGCGATGCGTCGTCCGAGACGCGGCCGATATTTCCATGTCGAACTCCTCGATCTTCCCAGTCCGGGACCAAAACCGTTCCCAAAAGTCGCCACGGCACCACACCGCCCGATTACACCCAAAGATAAGGGGGGGTCATGGCATTATTATCTACTTAAGAGCATTATTTGGTTACAGGAGCGTCATCTCGACATCTGTGGAGATTGGCAGCAGACCTCGCGAATGCGCGGTATGCGCTCCTCCGTGTCGAACCGCTCAACAGCACGTACACCTGCAGCCAATCTCTTTGGCGTGACGGATATTGGCGACAAGACGAAAAAGCGTCGTCCTTCGCCGAAGGGGATTAGGCGAAGAAATCGCGTCTTGTGACGATCGGGCGCATTTTCAAGGGAGCGGGTCAATGCTTGTGCATCCAACGGGTGATCGTCATGGAACTGCAAGTGACGTCGACCTTCGTCCGCGTACCGATCGGGGCATTGCCGCCGCCCGGCATCGCACGCTGCCCGGATCGGTTCGCCGCCGCTCGCCGTCGCTTTCCCTGTCGCTGCCGGCTTCGCTCGCTCGTCGGTACACGGTACGCATCGCTCCGTTTCCGGTTCGCTGGATCGCCGGGTCACTTCAGTACGGGGCGCCCCCCTCTGAAAGAGGGGGCGCCCGTACGGAGACTGATGTTAATTCTGGAGGAGGGAAGGGGAGACGCCCCTGCGGGGCGTCTATTGCGCAGGTAGTGTTGGATCAGCAAATGATTGAGGGCAACACGCCCAAACAACCCTGTGTATAACGATACGGTTGCCCCGGCGGACCGACCGCGCGAGGGGAGAATTGCTCTTGGTTCTGCACGTCGAGCGATCGCCGCCGGTGTCGCTGCGGGGCTACCCAACCGGTCTCGGTGGATGCACGGGCGGCGGTGACCGGCCGCACGCGCGGAGCGGGCCACCGCGCGGTCGGAGACGGTCGTGGCACATGCACCGCATCCGCTCCGCACGAGGGCGGACACGGGGACCGTGCGGCCTTGTTGGGCCATTTCCCGGGAACCACGGTAGCGGCTTCCAGGACAGTCGCGCCGGATCAGGGTCGCGCACGATTCGGTGCGGGACGTGCGATTGCACGATGGGGGCACGCATCGCCGGAGCATCGGACCGTCACGACGTCTCCGCCCGTCTCCAAATGGGGACGACCGTGCCGTCCGATCGGCTCGACCCGGCACGCAACCGACCGTGCGACTGCCCGGGACGACCATGGTTCGGGGGACCGGACGCTCGCCGCCAGCCTGTCGCTTGCCGCCCACCAAGGTCCGCTGATGAACGATAATTACCCATTGCCGGCGAATTACCTCACGAGAGATGGGTTCTGGCTCACTCTCGCTGGTGCGTATCGCCGCCGCCCCCAGCCACGGCCACGGCCACGGCCCCCTGAACCACCCCGTGCGGAGCGGGGGTTGAACCGTGATAGTGTAGGCTTCAGCCTGCGTCCCCATGTGGTAAGAGAAACGGGGACGCAGGCTGAAGCCTACGCTACCGGAACGACGCGACGAACGAGGTGCGAAGTGCGAGGCTCAAGGCTACTTCATCTGGCTGTTTTTCGTGCGGACGCGTGTGTAGAGTTCTTCCATGACGGCGATGAATGAGGCGTCCTTGTTCCAGAAGGGCGGGTAGTCGCCCTGCTTCCTGATGAGCAGCGCCGGGACGAGCGGCGGTGCGAGGTCGGTTGGTGGCGGCAGACGTCGCGCGCCTGCCCAGAACTCGCGCAGGCTGACCTTCGCGTCCGGTTGTGTCCGCTCCGGTCGCGTGTAGTAGGAAACCGCCGGGACGACCGGAACGTCCTTCGGCGCCATCTCCGACGAGAGGATCTGCCCCAGGGGCGAATGCGCGAGTTCTTCCCGCAGCCGCTCGCGTGACAGCCCGCGCAGTTCGAACATCAGGAAGGGATCGCGGTCGAGTGCGGCGGCCAGCACGTAGTGGACACCGGCGATATGCTTGCAGGGGTTGGCGTCGTCCGGGCAGGTGCAGTCGGTGAAGAAATCGGCCTCGCTTTGCGGCAGAAGGTGGAGGTCGAGGGGCTGAAACGCCTGCTCGATGGTGTCGGGCATCTCGTTTACGAGTAGTTTGGCGACGAACCCCGCGTTCATCGCGATCCGGTCAATGACTCGCGTCCACTCAATGGGGTGGATCGGGGCAAAGGCAATCGTCGTCGTGTAGCGCGGCTCCTTGTGGACGCCGTAGTACGGGTTGACGGAGCCGCGCACGGTCGCCTTTACTTTGCCATCCGCGATGGTGTATTTGAGGATGCGACCGTTGCTCGCGTAGGAGCGCCCACGCCCCAACCGGCCCGCATCGGTGAATTCCTCCAATGCCGCGATGAATCGCTGGCCCCACCAGGTACGGCTAAATGTCGCCATCCTTTATTACTCCACGACCGCGCTCGCGCGCAGGGCGATCAAATCCTTGAAGGTTTCGTTGTCGAGTTCGGTCAGCCACGACTCATCCGCACCGACAATCGCGGCTGCCAGCCCCTTTTTCTCCTCGATCATCTGGTCAATCCGCTCCTCCACGGTGCCGAGCGCGACGAATTTGTGGACGAAGACATTTTTTCGCTGCCCGATGCGGAAGGCGCGGTCAGTCGCCTGATTTTCGACGGCGGGGTTCCACCAGCGATCGAAGTGAAAGACATGGTTCGCTTTGGTCAGCGTGATGCCGACACCGCCGGCCCGCAGCGAGAGCAGGAAGACGGACGGCTCGGTCTCGGGGTCCTGAAATGCGGCGATCATCTGTTCTCGCCGCTTCGCGCTCGTCCCGCCGTGGAGGTAAAAGGTAGTGGCGTGCAGCGTCTGCCCGATGTACCGCTCCAGCGCCGCGCCGATCTCGGTGAACTGGCTGAAGATCAGCACGCTCTCGCCATTCTCGATTGCCTCCGCCACCATCTCGGCAAGGCGACTCAGTTTGAGCGATCGCTCGGCGGTGAAGGCGCTGCCATCCTGCAGGAAGTGGGCGGGGTGGTTGCAGATCTGCTTGAGCCGCATCAGCGTCGCGAGCATCAACCCCCGCCGCTCCATCCCGGTCTTCTCCTCGAGTTGCTCGGCGACATCCTCGACGACCGCCTCGTAGAGCGAGGCCTGCTCGCGCGTCAGGTTGCAGAAGATGCGTTGTTCGACCTTGTCCGGCAGGTCGTCAATGATGCTCTTGTCAGTCTTGACGCGTCGGAGGATGAAGGGTTCCACCAACTTCTTCAGCGTCGTCGCCCGCTCGCGGTCGTTCCCTTTCTGGATCGGCGTTTCAAAGGAATTGCGGAACTGCGCCTCCTTGCCCAGATAGCCGGGGATGAGGAAGTTAAAGATGGACCAGAGGTCCAGGAGGCGATTCTCCACCGGCGTCCCGGTCAGGGCCATCCGGTGACGCGCCGGAAGTTTCAGGATCGCGCGCGTCTGCGCCGCCTGCGGGTTCTTGATATTCTGCGCCTCGTCCACGACGACGCGCTGCCACGTCACGCTGCGGAGTAGTTTCTCATCCAGCCGAGCCATCGCGAAGGACGTAATGATGACATCGTGCGCCGCGCACGCCGCTTGGAACGCCGCCTCCTGCTTCGCCCGTCCGACCCCCTGATGGACGAGTGCGCGGAGGTGCGGCGCGAACCGCTCGATCTCCTTGCGCCAGTTACCCAGCACCGAGGTCGGCGCGATGACCAGCGTCGGCGGTGTATCGGCAACGCGCTCCCGTTCGTTGACGAGATGCGCGATCACCTCAAGCGTTTTCCCCAATCCCATGTCGTCCGCCAAACAGGGGTTGAGGCCGATGCTTTCGAGATAGTGCAGCCAGGCGACGCCGCGCCGCTGATAATCGCGCAATGTGCCGTGCAGGTGGGGCGAGTCCGGCATGGGCGCGAACCTGCTCTTGTCGTGCAGGCGGGCCATCATCTCCTGCACGGTGGCATCGTGATCCCACTCGATGTCGTCCTCGGCTTCGGCGGCAATCGTCATCAGGTCCAGCGGGGTCAGGTCGGCATCGGCGAGCGCGCGCGTCTGCCAGAATTCGAGCATCTGCCGCATCTTGTCCCGGTCCAGTTCCATCCACTGGCCCCGGAAGCGCACGAGCGGCGTCTTCGCCGCGATCAATTGCCGCCATTCCGCCTCCGTCACGATCTCGCCGCCGATGGATAGCTGATACTCGTACTCGATGAGCGCGTCGAGACTGAGCAGCCCCTTCCCGGCGGTAGTAGTAGCGGTAGCCGTGCTCTTCTTGCCAGTGTGGGCGGCAGTCTTGAGGCGAATCTTCGCGCGCCGCCGACCTTCCGGCGTCCACCACGACGGGACGATAACCGTGTAGTCGGCGTCCTCCAATACCCACGCGTGCTCCTGCAGAAAGGCGAACGCGTCGTCCAGATCGAGGGAGAAACCGACGGGTTGGTCGGTGTCCAGCCCATCCCAGACTTTTGGGTAAATCCGCGCGGCATAGCCGAGGGCGAGGAGGAGGTGTTTCTCGAAGTCGCTGCCCATCTGCTTCAGGAACGTTTCTCTCTCCTTCCCCGTCAGTCGCCAATACTCGGCGAGGCTGATCTTGCGCGACGGGTCGTTGTTCGGTGCGACAAGGAAATGGACGCGCCATTGGTCGCGATCATCGTCGGGCGGGTCTTCCAACCGGAAACAAAGCGCGAACTCCGCTGTCGCGTGCGCGCCGATCAACCCCGCGCGCCAGCCGAGCCAGTGTTTGTACTCCGCGAGCATCTCGTCCGCAGGGCGGGTGAGGAGGCTGGGGCGGTGCGGGTAGACGCAGTCGTGGAGCATCGTCCCCGCGATCTGCTTGTCGAACGCCGCCGTGAAAGGTGTCCCGGTAACAATGTCGCGCAGCAGGCATTCGGAGCAGTGCCGCAGCAGCGTTTCCCGGTCGTACCATTCCGCGCCCTCCCCGGTCGCCACCATGCCGGACGTACAGGCGAGCGGCATGGCGGTGGCATAGTCGCGGATCGCCGCTTCGTACCGCTCGGACAGCATCTCCCACGCCGGGATGAGCGCGAACCGCTCCGCACGCTTCCCTTTCTTATTGACCTCAGCGGGCGGCTCACGGTACTTCAACGCCGGGATGTATTGGTCGCGCGCGACGATCTGTTTGAATGTCTGCGTGTACTGATACCAGAAGCGGAGATCCGCGCCCAGTTGATAGTCCGGCGGATCGTGGAGGGCGACGAAGTGCAATTCGTTCAGCGCCGCGATGACGTCCGGCAACGGATAGCAGCAGACCTGCCACGGGCGGAGCGCGACCGCTTCGGGGACATCGTCGCCGCGATACCGCAGCAATTCCAGCGAGGGGAGCGGCCCGTCCGCATCGCTCGGCAGCAGGAACTGCCGGGTGACGAATGTGTGGTGCAATGTGGCAGGAGCCGACACGACGACACCCGCCGTGCCCGTGAGGAATGCCGCCAGCGCCTCGCCGGACAACTGCCGGGGGTGGGTGAGATCGCCCCGGCGCTGCTTCACTGTCGGTGCATCGGTCTCCACCCAGAGAACAAACCCGCCCTGCTGGACGAACTCGTCCGTTTCTTCAGGAATCCACGTGCCATGAATGATATACATGGGCCAATCCCCGGCCGATCAATAATTCCCAAGCCAAAGCACATCCGGTTGCGACCGGGCCTGCCGGTAAAAGGCCGTTAGGACTTACGCAGTTGAGCCAAAGCCCACAAGTCCATAACGACATAAACGGGCTATGTAATCTCTCAATAGTCCAACATCGCTATGACGGGGAGATTTCGTCGGACGCCGAAACAGGATATCCAATTTAGGGCATGAGCGCTACAAATGCGACGGGCGGCGGCGCGTGGCGGCGACATACGCCGCGACCAGCGCCGTGCAGCCGAGCAGCACGGACGGCTCGCCGCCCCACGCGGTCGCCAGCAGCCGCCACGTCGTCATACGCGCGCCCAGAGATAGACCGTCGCGAAGATGACGATCCAGATGACATCCACGAAGTGCCAGTAGAGTGAAACCGCTTCGAGCGCGACGGAGTGCGGCCCCCTGAACCAGCCCGCCACCGCGAGGCCGCAAAGGATCGCGATGGCAACGAGACCCATGAAGACGTGGAAGCCGTGGAAGCCCGTCAGCGTGAAGAAGGTCGAGCCGAAGAGGTTGCGACTGACGGTGACATTCTGGCCGATCAGGCGCGCATACTCCTGCCCTTGCCCGAACAGGAAGATCGCGCCCAGGATCACCGTCGCCAGCAGCGACAGGCGGACCATCCGCTGGTTGCTGCGCTTCAAACTGTGCCCCGCCCACCAGATCGTCAGGCTGCTGGCGAGCAGGCAGGCGGTGTAGAGGCCGGTCTTGACCGGATCGAGCACCCGCCCGGCATTCGGCTGCGCGGCGCTCGGCTCGTTGAAGAAGTTCTTGTGGTAGTAGACGAACGCGAGGATCAGCAGGACGAAGAAGACGGCCTCCGAGGCGAGGAAAAGCGCCGTCCCCTGAATATTCTTGTCGAGGCCAATTTCCTCCGTGTCCCGCGCGCCGCGCTGCCCCTCCTTGCGCTTCCAGTCCGGGTTTTCCGGGTGCGCGACGTCCCATAACGGTCGGCGACTGCGGATCGGCGGCAGGCGGTCGAAGTTGTGAATCGGCGGCGGCGAGGTCGTCGCCCATTCGAGCGTCCAGGCGTTCCAGGGGTTGTCGCCCGCCATCGCGCCGTGCCGCAGGCTGACGAGGAGATTCCACGCGAATGCAGCGACCGAAAGGGCGAGGATGAACGCGCCGACCGTCGAGGCGAAGTTCAGCGCTCCCCACCAAGGCAGATTCGGATAGGTGAAGACGCGGCGCGGCATGCCGAGGATGCCGAGGATGTGCTGCACGCCGAAGGTGAGGTTGAAGCCGACAAAGGTCAGCCAGAAATGCCACTTGCCCCACCGCTCCGAGAGCATCCGCCCCGTCGCCTTCGGGAACCAGTAGTAGATGCCCGCGAAGACCGCGAAGAGCGTGCCGCCGAAGAGCACGTAGTGCATGTGCGCGACGACGTAGTAGGTGTCCGTCGTCTGCCAGTCGGTCGGGACGACGGCGAAGGAGATGCCGCTGATACCGCCGATCGTGAAGAGGATCAGGAAGGCGATCGCGAAGCACATCGCCGTCGTGAAGCGGATCGCGCCGCCCCACATCGTCGCGATCCAGTTGAAAATCTTGACGCCCGTCGGGATGGCGATCAACATGCTCCCCGCCGCGAAGATGATGTCCGCCCCGCGGCCCAATCCGACGGCGAACATATGATGCGCCCAGACGGCGAAACTGAGGAAGGCGATGCCGACCGTGCTACCCGCGACGAAGCCGTAGCCGTAGATCGGCTTGCGCGAAAAAACGGGGATCACCTCCGAGATGATGCCGAAGGCGGGTAGCACCATGATGTAAACCTCCGGGTGGCCGAAGCCCCAGAAGTAGTGCTGCCAGAGGATCGCCGAGCCGCCCGACGCGGGCGTGAAGAAGTGCGCGTCCAGTTGCCGGTCCGCCAGCAGCATGACGAGGGAGGCGTTGAGGATCGGCAGCGCCAAGATAATCAGGATCGCATTGACGAAGGTCATCCAGACGAAGAGCGGCAGGCGGCGGATGCCCATCCCCGGCGCGCGCTGCGTGAGGATCGTGACGAGGAAGTTGACGCCCGCGAGCACCGTGCCGATGCCGCTGACCAGGAGGCCGAGCGCCCAGTAGTCGAGGCCGCTCGTGAACGAGAATGCGCGCTCGCTGAGCGGCGCGTAGCTGAACCAGCCCGCGTCCGGCGCGCCGCCGCCGATGAAGGAGTAGTACAGCAGCAGGCCGCCGCAGATGAAGAGCCAGAAACTGAAGGCATTGAGGCGCGGGAAGGCCATGTCCCGCGCGCCGATCATCAGCGGCACGAGGTAGTTGCCGACCCCGATCAGCATCGGCATGACGACCAGAAAGACCATCGTCGTGCCGTGCATCGTGAAAATCTGGTTGTACGCCTCGGGCGACAGGAAGCCGTTCTCCGGCCGCGCCAGTTGGACGCGCATCAGGAGCGCCTCGAAGCCGCCAATGGCGAAGAACACGAGCGTCGAAACGAGGTACATGATGCCGATCTGCTTGTGGTCCACCGACGCGACCCAACTGAGCAGTCCCTCGTCCGATTCGACCTTCGGCAGCGGTCGGTCCAGTTCGGGCACAAACGGAACATTCGCCACTGTCCCCTACCTCTCGTCGGAGAGAAAACGATTGAACCGCAAAGGCGCAAAGAGCGCCGAGAGAACGATCGAACCACCAAGACACCAAG
>JBBRLR010000164.1:0-8138 GCA_038231255.1 Thermomicrobiales bacterium
AAGCCGATCGGCACCGGACCCTTCAAGTTCACCGAGTATGTCAAGGGCGACCATGTAACGCTGGATCGCAACAATTCCTACTTCAAGAAGGACGCGAGCGGGATGCAACTCCCGTATCTCGACAAGGCGATCCTGCGGATCATCCCCAACGTGACGACCGCCGAAGCGGCGCTGGAGCAGGGCGAGGTGGATTATCTCGGCAGTATCTCGGGCGCGGACCTCCCGCGGTTGCAGAAGAACGCTTCGCTGACGCTCGTGCAGGGTTTCGGGGGTTCCGGCGGCTCGGTCTGCCAAGACGTCCTGATTCCCAACTTGGCGAAGAAGCCGTTCGATACCGTGGACGGGCGCCGTGCCTTCTACTCCGCGATCGATCGCAAGTTCATCGTCGATCAGGTCTACTTCAATCAGGGTATTCCGTCCACCGGCCCGATCAGCAGTCAGATGGCGTGGGCCTACACGTCGCAGGTGCATCCGTATCCGTTCAACGTCGCGCAGGCCAATCAGATGCTCGATCAGGCCGGCTACACGAAGGGTGCCGATGGCATGCGCATGACGGTGACGTTCACGCATGCCGCCTCCTACGCCAAGCTCGGCGAGGCGCTACGCGAGCAGTTGAAGGCGGTGGGAATCAACCTACAACTCGAGACGCTCGATGTGAACGCCGCCAACGACAAGGTCTTCATGAAGAAGGACTTCGATCTCGGCGTCGCGTCGTATTGCAACGGCTCCGACCCGGAGGTCGGCGTGCGCCGCATGTACGTCTCAAGCAATATCGGGCCGATCCTCTTCTCGAACGGCGCGGGCTACAAGAACCCCAAGATCGACCAACTCTTCGATCAGGGGGCCGCGCAAACCGATCGCGCAGAGCGGGCGAAGACCTACGCGCAGATCCAGCAGATCCTCACCGATGACGTGCCCTACTTCTGGATCGTGGACTCGCAGGGCTATCGGGCCTATCGCTCAATCTATAAGGGCTTCCGGACCTCCGGCGGCAACATCCTCGAAACGGCGTGGACGACGAAATGAATCCACGGGCCGGGTCACTTGGGCGGTACATGCTCCGTCGTCTGCTGCAGGCGGTGCCGCTCGTCCTGGGCATCCTGGCGATCACCTTCACGCTCATTCATCTGGCGCCGGGTGATCCGCTAATTTTCCTGGCGGGCGAAGGGGGCTCCGCCTCCTTCTACGCCGAGATGCGCGCCCGCTATGGGCTCGATCAGCCGTTGGTCGTCCAGTTTGGACACTACATCGCCACGACGCTGCACGGCGACCTCGGCTACTCCTTCGTCTACCAGCAGCCCGTCTTCCGGGTGATCATCGGCCGCTTGCCCGCGACGCTCCTCCTCATGGGGGCCGCGATCGTCCTCTCAACCACCATCGGGCTCGCGATGGGTATCGTTTCTGCGATCCGGCCGCACTCGCCGCTGGACCATGGCATCGCCGTCTTCACGCTGACCACGTATGCGATGCCCGTCTTCTGGCTGGGCCAGCTCCTCGTACTCCTCTTTGCGGTGCGTCTCAATTTCCTGCCGGTGCAAGGGATGGTGACGGCGCGCGAGGACTACGCGGGTATCCATCACGTCCTGGACGTGGCCCGCCACCTCGCGCTCCCGGCCGTCACGCTCGCATTGCCGCAGCTTGCCCTCACTGCCCGTCTCACCCGCACGAGTCTGCGCGAGGCCCTCGCCGAGGATTTCATCACTGTGGCGCGGGCGAAGGGGCTCTCGGAGCGAGCCGTGCTCTGTCGTCACGCGCTGCGGACGGCGCTCCTGCCAATTGTGACGGTAACCGGCGGTCACATCAGTGTGGTGCTCACCGGCGCCGCGCTCACCGAGACGATCTTCGCCTGGCCGGGGATCGGGAGACTCCTCCTCGATGCCGCGCTGAAGCGGGACTATCCGCTGCTGATGGCGATTTTCCTGCTCGTCTCCGCGACCGTCATCCTCGTCAATCTGATCACCGATCTCGTCTACACGATGCTCGACCCCCGCGTGAGGTTCGCCTGAGATGGTGCGCGAGATCACCGGCGAGCGAATCGTGGAAGCGTCAGCAACGCCCGTTGCCCTCGGCACGCGCCAACGCGGTCGCAACGGGTTTTGGACTCGCCTCCGCACGCAACCCGCCTCGCTGTTCGGTCTCGGCGTGCTCGCGGTGCTCGTACTCATTGCGCTATTTGCCGGTGTGATCGCCCCCGGCGACCCCTTCGCGACCTCACGCCAGGTTTTCCAAACGCCCTCGCGGGCACATCCATTCGGTACCGATGACCTCGGACGCGACCTCTACCGATCCGTCATGCATGGCGCACGCGCCTCACTCACGGTCGGGGTTGTCACGATGCTGATTGCCACTGTGATCGGCGTCCTCATTGGTGCGTGTGCGGGCTACTTCGGTGGCTTCGTGGACGATGCGCTGATGCGCATCACGGAGTTGTTTCAGATCGTCCCCCGCTTCTTCCTCGTCCTGATCACTGTCGCGCTCTTCGGCAGCAGTATTCGGCTGATTATCCTCCTGCTTGGCCTGACCTACTGGCCCGGCACCGCACGCTTGCTGCGCGGACAGGTGCTCTCGCTGCGGAGTCGCGAGCATGTCATGGCCGCCCGGGCGATCGGGGTGCGCGAGCCGGTCATCCTCCTGCGGCATGTCCTGCCGATGGCCATGCCGCCGATCGTGATCGAGGCGGCGCTCCTCGTCGGCGGCGCGATCCTCGTGGAGGCAGGGTTGAGTTTTCTCGGTTTAGGTGATCGGAACGTTGTCAGTTGGGGGGCGCTCCTCAACGACGCGCAGCAGTTCGTCCGGCGCGCGTGGTGGCTCTCCGCGTTTCCCGGCCTCGCGATCACGTTGACCGTGCTCGGCTTTAATCTCCTCGCGGATGGCCTCAATGAGGCATTGAATCCTCGCCTCGCGCGGCGTTGAGCCGTTGATCGCGGACACCACTCATTCCGCTCATTCCGCGTCGAGTTTCACGCGGCGACGATAGGTGCGTGTGCCGCCGTGCTGCTGGCGAAGCCGCGCGCGTTTCCGTTCGTGGCGTTCCAGCCATTCCTCCATGACCCGCCGGATGAGGTCGGAGGTCGTGACATCGAAATCAACTGCAGCGTCATCGAGCGCGTTCTTCATCTCGCGAGAGACGGCGATACTGACCTTCGTGGTGTACTGCGTCGGGCGGGGCGCGTGCCAGTGATAGTGCCGCTTTTCCGATTCGGGTTCAGCGGTGCCACGGAAGAAGGTCACAGCGCCATTATTCACGTCGGCGCTCACCGTCCAGCCGCTCGCGAGCCACGCCCGCGATTGCGGGTGGTCGGGGCGCTGCGAGTTTGCCCACCACATGCTGCGCTTCCACGCCGTTGGCGGAAGCGCCGCACCAAGGATCGCCTCGATCTCAGCGAAGGTGAAGCACACTTCGTCGCCGGTCAGTGTCGTCAGGTATTCCGAAAGCGGCTCGTATTTCCCGGACATCGATCCCCCACGACCGCGCCGTACCCATGAGCGGGCGCGCATATTCGGACGACAGCGATTTTACCCCATCACAACCGGGAATCGAGCGGTCGGAGTGTACAATACATCGTAACAGGACAATCCTGCGCGGCATGGACATCCCTGCGGCGCACGGAAATGGAGGCACCGATGGCAGTTTTCGCCCCCCCCGCGCCGGTCGAGGCGCCGCCCGAGCCGGTGACAGCGCCGCTCCCGGAGCGTCGAAAGGCCCCCGAAGGGCCGATCAAGGTCGTTCACGCCTTCTGGCTGGCCGGGATGAGTTGCGACGGGTGCAGCATCTCCGCCACCGGTGCGACGAATCCCAGCGTCGAGGACCTGCTGACCGGTAGCATCGCCGGCTTGCCGACGGTCATCCTCCATCACCCGGTGCTGGCGGTCGAGAATGGTGAGGAGTTCATCCACCCGTTCGAACTCGCGGCGGAAGGCAAGCTAGATGCCCCGTATGTCTGCGTTTACGAAGGCTCCATCGCCGATGAGCGGATCGCCGCCGCGACGGGCGGCTACTTCTCCGCGATGGGCGATCAGGTCTTGGAGGGCGGCACGCAACCCTTCCCGACCGCGACGCGGCTGAAGCAGATGTCGGCGGGCGCGGCGGCGGTGATCGCTATCGGCACCTGCGCCACCTGGGGCGGCATCCCCGCCGCGATGGGCAACGTCACCGGTTCGATGAGCGTGATGGACTTCCTCGGCGCGGATTACCGCAGCGCGCTCGGCCTGCCGGTCATCAATATCCCCGGCTGCGCGCCGGTGGGCGACAACTTCACGGAGACCGTCGCGGCCGTCCTCTTGTTCCTGCAAGGGATGGGGCCGCTGCCGGAGTTCGATGAACTGGGGCGGCCCGCCTGGCTCTTCAATGAGACGGTGCATCGCGGCTGCACCCGCGCCGGGTACTACGAGGAGGGCGTCTTCGCCGAGAACTACGGGGACAAGGAATGCCTCGTCGAGGTCGGCTGCTGGGGGCCGGTCGTGAACTGCAACATCGTCTCGCGCGGCGCGCAGTCGCACATGGGCGGATGCATGAAGACCGGCGGGCCATGTATCGGTTGCACGATGCCCGGTTTCCCGGACAAGTTCTCCCCGTTCTACAAAGCCCCGCCCGGCTCCTTCGTTTCCAGCAATGCTTCCCGGACCTACGGCGCGGGTATCCGGCGCTTGCGCGCCCTCAGCAACCATGCCCTCAGTCGCGAGGTCCGCTGGGACACGCTGAACGAGGGCGTGGTGCCGAGCGGCTGGGGCGAACTTGAGAAACCGAACGCCTTCGATAAGACGGTCCATTTCTTCTATGAGAAACTACAATTCAGCGGTTCCCGGCGACCGGGGCGGGAAGCAGACCGCTATTGGCCGACCGATCCGCCGTCGCGCCTTCGCGGCACAAAGGTCCCGCGCGACGTCTCCACCACCGGCGGCGAAGAAGGTGCGCGGCACGGTGAGCCTGGCGTGCCGCCACCCGACGGCAGCGGATCATAGGACGGAGGGAACGCGATGATCGCCGGGCTCTACACAATCTGGACCATCTGGCTTGTCGTCGCGGTCGTGGTGATCCTGATCGCCGCCGCGCTCCTGATCGCCATCCTGCTCATCGCGCGCAGCCTCGTCGCCCATGGCCTGCAAGCGCTGGCGGCGGCGGACGCAATCGCGGAAGACACGAAAATCATCTGGGCGCTGAGTACGACGAATGAGGTCGCCGCGGAAATCCTGGCGACGGCGGAGAGCATCGAGGCGCACGGCGGTCGGATTGCCGGGGCGCTTCACGAGACGCCAGCAGTTCCCGGATTTGGAGGGTGATGATGTCGTATCTGCCACTTTTCGCGGCAAGCGAACGCGCGGCTTATACCCTCTGGTGGATCTCCCTCGCCATCGGCGTCGTGGTGATCCTCGTCGTCGCCGCTTTGCTCACGATGATCGTCCGCACCGCGCGGGTGCTGGATGGCGCGGTCGGGCAGATCTGGGTCGTCGGGCAGCGGATCGCGAACAACACGGTTCACATCCCCTTGCTGCACCGGACCAATCAGGTCGTGGACGACATTCTCGTACACGCGGTCGCCATCGATGGCGCAGCAGCCGCAATTGAGGATCACGCGAAAGGCTGCCCCGGCTGCCCGCAATGTGTTCGCCCCGGCGGGATTCGAGGGCTGGCATGAGCATCATTCTCGCCCTCCTTTCCGCGCTCGCGGTCGTCGTGCTCTTCGGCGCACTCGTCGTCTATTTGAACCAGATCATCGCCGCCTTAGAGAGCATCGGCGGCGAGCCGAAAGGGTACAGCAAGCGCGCGAGCAATCTTGCCAAGATCGCCATGGGGGTACGGGCTATCGAGCAGGAGACTGGTCATCTCGGCCCGGAGGTCACGCGACTCAATGGCACGCTGACCCGCGCCGCCGGTGGGCTGCAAAGTATTGATGACCATCTCATTCGGACGATTGACGCCGTCGTGCGGCAGGGAGGGAACACCCCATGACTGTCGCGATTGCCGTTCCCACTGCGGTCTATGTCATCTGGTGTGTCACCCTGATCGTCGCCGTGGTCGTCGTGCTGCCGCTGGCGGTCTACCTCTTGCACCGCGCGTTCATGGCGGCGCGCCAGATCGAGCGCTACGCGGCGAAGACGCTGGTCGCCGGTGTCGGCGTCGCTGGGAATACCGCGAATATCGCCGCACTCAAGGACACCATCGGCGTCGCAGTCGGAATCCTCGGCACCGCGACCGCGATCGAGGAGCATTCCGGTGTGATCGAGAGCGCATTGGCGTCCCGCGTAGGAGGTGACTGAGATGCTGCTCGTGTATCTGACGATTGCCGCGATTGTGATCGTGGTGCTCGTGCTCGTCGTCTACCTCGTGGGGATCGCCTACTATCTCAGGAAGGCGGACGGTCATTTAGTCAAGCTCGTCGGCGGGTTGCAGGCGATCCAGGGGCATGCCCGGCCGCTGCCGGAAGACCTCGCCACGATCAACGGGGCGCTCGTCGCGCTCCGCGATTTATTGAAAGGAACGGACCGCCACTTGGCGGGCGCCGACCAAGTTTTCGCGCGAGAAGCGGGGGGCAGGGATGTGCTTTAAGAATCTTCCAGTGGAGTTCGACGAAAATGGGCGCGCCTTTCTGAAAGAGGATATCCGCGACCCGTATGGACTTCAGCGATCGCCGAATCTCAACGGTGGCGGCGTGACGACGCTGACGCGAGACCAGATCGAGGATTTGCTCGCGCGCAATGGTCACATCGAGCAAAAGAACTTCGATCCGCTCACCCGCGTCGCCGGGGCGCTCGCCTTCCATTCAGTCGTAGATATGCAGGAGCGGAAGGTGATCGAAAGCCGCTCGGTGGCGACGCTCTTCCGCGGCTACGAGATCATTATGATGGGCCGTGATCCGCGCGACGCCATCTACATCACGAGCCGCGCCTGCGGCGTCTGCGGCGGCGTGCATTCCACCGCCTCCGCGCTGGCGATCGAGATGGCGATCGGCGTCCGCCCGCCGCCCCTGGGCATCGTGCTCCGCAACATGCTTCTCGCCCTCGAATACCTGCTCGATCTGCCTCTCCATCTCTTCCTGCTCGCCGGGCCGGATTACTCCGAGAACATCGTCCGCAAGACCAACCCCGCGCTCTGGGATCGGGCCGAGAAGACCTCGGCGCCGCACGCCAACGTCCACGGCTACGGCACCATCGGCGCGATCATGACTGACATGAACGCCCTGACCGGCTCGCTCTACCTCGAGGCGCTGCACATGACGCGCGTCGCGAAGGAGGCGTACGTCCTGATCGGCGGCAAGTTCCCGCATCCGCAGACCGTCGTGCCGGGCGGCATCAGCGCGACGGTTAATACCACGACCTTCAACGAGATCTACCTGCGCGTGCAGCAGTTCTTCGACTACTCGAAGAAGTGCGCGGCGGTCTACGACGACATCGTCGATTTCTTCTACGACGCCGACCCCAAGTACAAGGATGTCGGCCGGACGCAGGCGAACCTGATCGACTGCGGCGTCTGGGACGATCCCGACGCATACGACGCGACGTACGAGAACTGCAATGCCTGGGGCGAGCGACGCTGGGCGACGCCGGGCGTGATCGTCAACGGCGAACTTGTCACGACGAAGCTGCAGAATATCAACGTCGGACTTGAGGAGTTCGTCGAACACTCCTTCTACGAATCGTGGGAGAGCCACCCGTACCCGACCGATCCGCTCGGCGCGCCGCTCAGCCCGAACCACCCGTGGAACAAGGAGACGAAGCCGCGGCCGCAGGCCCCGAACTGGCGCGAGAAGTACACCTGGTCCACCTCACCCCGCTGGGACCGCCTACCGATGGACGCCGAATGCACCGCGCGGATGTGGAATACCGCGAAGGCGCAACTGATCCCGGAAAACCCCTACATCGAGGCGACGGGCCACAGCCTGAAACTGCTTCTCCCGAAGGGCAGACTGCCGGAGATGGAACTGGAATGGCATGTCCCGGACGTCTGGAATGCGTTCGAGCGCAACCGGGGCCGCGCCTACTGCGTCGCCTATACGGCGCTCGTCGCGCTGCTCAGCTGGCGGCAGGCGATGCAACTCGTCAAGGACGGCAAGGACGCGGTCAGCACGAAGTTCGAGATGCCGAAGCGCGGGACGCAGCGGGGCGTCGGCTTCTGGGGCGCGGGGCGCGGCTTCCTCACC
>JBBRLR010000165.1:0-8124 GCA_038231255.1 Thermomicrobiales bacterium
GCGCGACTTCATGGCATCGGCGGACGCTATGCCATCGGTCGGAGCGGTGGAGCGGGTGCGGCGGATCGTCGCCACGCTGTTGCCGCCGCCGCCGCGCATCTCGCCCTACGCGAGCCTGCGCGGGGCGGACGACGGGACGACGCGCACCTACCAGGCCGGAGATGTGACGCTCACGCTCGATACGGGCGCGCCGGTGCGGCGGGGGCGGACAAGCCTGATGGGGCTGATCTGGCGTGAGGGCGAGGAACCGGCGACGATTGCCGGCACCGGCGTCATCCTGATCTGCGACGACGGCACGACCGTAACGACCGCGATCGACGATCTAGGCAACTTCGCCTTCGATGAGATCAGCCCAGGGACCTACCATTTGGAGGTAACACTTGGAGGCGATAGCATTACCATCGAAGGGCTCCCCATCGGACACTGATGCGAGGTTCACCCTCGATGCCGCCGTCCACCTTCTGCTCGAACTGGACGACGAGTCGACACGCCGCCGGTGGATCGAGCGCTGCGTCGCGCGCTTTCCGTCGGCCGAATTGCTCCCATTTCTCGTGGCCGAGTCGGAGCGCCTGCTGAATGCCGATCCGCACGGGAAGCTGCGCATCGCTGAGTCTCTGATCGTGGCGAGCGAACTCGGCGCTCACACGGACTTCCTGGCCCTCGGCCGGATGGCGACGGGCGATGCCTTCCGCGTGCTCGGGCGCTATCGGGAGTCGGTCGACGCGATGGAGGAAGCGGGCCGGCTCTTCCTTTCGATCGGGGATGAGGTGGGCTGGGCGAGGACGCGAACCGGCTGGGTCTGGTCGTCGCATAATCTCGGGCACGGGGAGGCGGCGCTCGCGGAAGTCGGACGTGCACATGAAATCCTTATGCGGCACGGGAGTGCGGATAAGGCCGCTCGACTCGACAATCACGCCGGGTGGGTGAACTTCGAACTCGGGCGTTATGATGCGGCTCTCATGCATTACGACCGCGCGCGACAGATCTGGGAAGCAGGCGGCGCGGCGACCGAGGCGGATGTCGCGCGAGTGAAGATGAATACGGCGATGCTTCTGACACAGTTGGGTGACTTCCAGGCGGCACTGGTGCTGTACGAGGAGGCGCGCGTGGTTTGTCTCCGGCATGGCGAGACGGTATCCGTCCTACGGCAGGAACAGAACGTCGCCAATGTCTACGCCGCCCAGGGATTGTTCACCCGCGCCCTCCGGCGCTACACGGCGACGTTCGCGGCGTATGAAAAGGCAGACCTCGATAACGACGCCGCCATCGTCGCGGTCCGCATGGTGGAATGCTATCTCAGCCTGAACCGCAGCGACGAGGCGCTTGCCATGGCGGAGGAGACGGTGCAACGGTTTGAACGCCTCGGTACGCCGACCGATGCCGCGAAAGCGCGCATCTTCCGCGCCATCGCGCAGGCACGACTCGGCGAGAACGAGTGGGCGCTTGAGACGCTGGACGAAGCGGCCGCGACCTTCGCGGCCGCCGGCCTCCTCCCGGAACTCGCGCTCGTCACCCTGCAGCGCGCGAGGCTGCACCTCGATGACGAGGACTGGCTGGTCGCGCTGGAGGAGGCGGGGCGGGCGAGCGCGCTTCTCGCCGAGAAAGGGCTTGTGATCCGGCAGGCGCAGGCGGACCTCGTGCGCGCCCGCGCCGCGCTGGCCCTCGGTGACGATCCGGGGGCAGAGACGCTTGCGGCGTCCGTCCTCGCACTGAGCGATAAGCTGGACATCGCGTGGCTCGCCCATGAAGCCCACCATCTCCTCGGCGGCATCGCGCGGGCACGAGGCGACCAGCCCGCAGCGCTCGCTGCTTACGACCGCTCCGTGCGCGCCATCGACCGGGTGCAGAGCGTCCTCGCCATGGAGTTGCGGTCGAATTTCCTCGCGGACAAGTTGCAGGTCTACGGGGACGCCATCGTGACCAGCCTGCGACTTTCGCGGCCCGAATTGGCTTTCTCATACCTGGAGCGGGCGAAATCTCGGGCGCTTGTTGATTATCTGGCGAGCAATCTCGAGATTCAGATTAATATCGGGGATGGTGCCAGCCCGGAACTGCTCGATACGCTGGCGCGGCTCCGCGAGGAGCACAATGGTCTGTATAACCGGTTGTACGGGTACGCTTTCAGCCAGCACGACCAATCGGTCGTGCGCGATGATGACGCATTGCGCGCGGCAATCCGCGATCGCGAGCGGCAGATTGGTCGTGTGCTCGAACGACTCGCCCTCGATCGGACGGAGGACCTCGTCCTCGCGCGCCCCGGTGACGCCGCCACACACGAAATTCCGCACGTCGCGCCTGGCACGGTGCTCCTCGAATATTTCTTCCGCGAGGATGGTGGCGTTGCCTTTGTCGTCTCGTCCGGGCGGATGAGCGTCGTCCCACTCGATGCCCGCCCGCAGGACATTGGGCGGCTGCTCCACCAGTGGAGTCTCAACCTCAGCGCCACCGCGCGGGCGGTCGCGAGCGACGTTTCGCTCGAGGAGTTGGGCCAGAACGCACGCGGCATCCTTGCGTCGCTCTATCGCGCGCTGATCACCCCCGTCGCGGCGCATCTCGCGGGGTGTGAGCGGTTGGTGGTGATCCCATATGGGCCGACACACGCGATTCCGTTCCACGCCTTGTTCGACGGGGAGCGCTACCTTCTCGAAACAATCGAAGTGTCGGCGTGCCCGTCGAGCGATCTCCTACGACTGTGCGAGGCCTCCGCAGATTCCGCAGCGCGTAGCGCCCTCGTCGTGGGGCATACCGACGGCGGCCGACTACCTGCCGTCCTCGATGAAGCGCGGGATATCGCCGCCTTACTGCCCGGTACCTGCTATCTCGAAGAGGCCGCGTCGCGATCTGCGGTGATCGCGGCGGCACCGCACCACCGCGTGCTGCATCTCGCGGCGCACGGCGAGGCACGCCTAGATAACCCCGCGTTCGCTCATCTCAAACTCGCGGACGGCCAGCTGACGGTCGTGGACATCTTCAATCTCCAGTTGCGCGGCGTACTCGTCACCCTCAGCGCCTGCGAGACGGGACGAAGCGTTGTGACCGGCGGCGATGAAGTGATTGGTCTCAGCCGCGGGTTCCTCTACGCAGGTGCCTCCACGATCGTGCAGAGCCTCTGGCGCGTCGAGGATGGGTCGACCGCGACGCTGATGCGGCGCTTTTACCGGGAACTCCGCGACGGTGCTGCGAAGGGGACCGCACTCCGCAACGCGCAGCGCGCGTTGCTCGACACAAAAGGCGTCCATCCCTTTTTCTGGGCGCCATTCCAACTCATCGGTGACGGTGGGCCGTAATAGTGCCCTCGTATTAGCATCGTTCGCAGGGAGGAAGCACATCATGTCCATGAATCAGGTTACGGAGTATCCGGATCAGGATCGCGTCTATCATTTTGTGCCGGGCGAATTATGCGTCGTTGTGACGGTGCATCCGGATATCGCTACCGACCCGTACGAAGCGATTCGGGAGCGGCTGAACACCGAAATTCCCGCAGAACTACCCGCGCCGATCGGCGGATTCATCATGCCCGACTTGGCCACGCTGTTCGATCGCGATATTGGCCCGACGGACGGCGTCTGGGAATCGTACAGGATTAGCGCACGGGAGGACGACGACGGCAGTGTTGGGCTCTTCCGCGCACCGGCGCGCCCGAACAGGATGCGCACCGTTTTCCTGAACCATGCGGACGACAGCAGGACATCGCTCAACTTCTTTCGCATGGCCCTTAGCCCGACGAAGGAGATTGCGCGCTTGCCCGAATATGCGCAGCTGACGCGGGAACTCGTGAACGTCATCTACAGGAAATTCCTCATCGAGGAGACCCCGAGCGGCATCGACGGTGTAGCTTTCAGCGCCGTCACGCCGAACTGGCTCTCCTTCATTGCCGGGAGCGGGAACAACAGCCCGGGCACGCCCGCGATGGGCATCTCCTCTGGATACGGTGCCACGCCGACGTTCGGGCAGTTCTTTTTCAGGGTAGGCAGTGGTGCCTCGCTACAGCAAGTCGACCTCGATACGCTGGTCACCAGCCAACGCAACACCGCGCCGATGCAGCCGCTCTCCGGTGTGACCGTCGCGGTGCTCGATACCTGCCCGCATAAAGCCGTAGTGGAAGCAGCGCAAGCGTTCTGGAACAACAATCGGCTTCTCAGGGCGATCGTTGACCCGAACAACCCGGTGATGATCGAAGACTTCCCGTCCCTTGACGCGGATACGGATTTCGACGCGATGATCCCATTCCTGCCGGACTATCTCGGCCAGCTGGCCGGTTGGTACACGACCCTCACCAAGCTCGGCGGAGCGAACCTTAAAAGCTGGCGTGCCGACAACTTCGGCGCGGCCGATCACGGCCTCTTCGTGGCGGGCATTATCAAGGATATCGCGCCGGCGGCGAAGGTCAGCCTGGTGCGGGTGCTGGACGATGCGGGCGTCGGGGATCTGCTCGCCATCGCGCGGGCCATCGTCCTCGTGGCGATGGAAAACAGCTCGGACCGCCTCGTTATCAACCTCAGCCTGACGCTCGACATCCCCTTCACTAATCTGCTCGAGACGCCGCCGGAAGATGACCTCGCCCGCTTCTGGTTCCCGATGACGCTCCGGAATAGCGCTGCAACATCCACCTATCAAAATCAGATCAGGGCGGTCCTCATCAACATCCAGCGCTCGCTCGCCGTCATCTTCGAGTATCTGAAGGCGAAGAACGTGGTTGTCGTCGCGGCGGCGGGCAACGACGCGTTGCGGCTGGCGGCGCCACCGGAATCGTGCCTCCCGGCGCGGTATGACTCCGTCCTGAGCGTTGCGAGTGTGAGCCGGGATACTGGACGATCCGGGTTCTCGAACAAATCGGCGCCCACTCACGGTGTGGCGGTCTTCGGGGGAGACGGCAAGCTGAGTGGGAAGCCGGAGAGTGTCATCCTTGATGACGACGACCCGGAGGAGTCCGTGGACGGTGTAATTGGCGTCATGAGCGCCATCGATGTACCGCCTGTAAGCAGCGGCCCCGGCACGTCGATCGGCTCGGGCACGAACGCATCCGGCTGGGTGTATTGGGCCGGCACGTCGTTCGCCGCTCCGGTCGTAAGCGCGATTGTGGCGAACATCAAGGCCGACGACCTGACGCGGCAGAGTGGGATCAAAACAATCAAGGAGATGATCGCGCAAGTGCAAGCATACGCCGATCCTACCCTAACGGTTGACTATGCGGGGAGCGTGCGGGCCCCGGTCATCTTCGCGGATAACAAGTGAGCCGATAGAGAGAAGGCGCCAGCCGGCACCGACGCGAGCGCCGGCGTGGGATGGACATTATGGGTCGGTACTTCCTTTGCCACACCGATCTCTGCCGTTCTTTGGGAGTGCGAGTCCGCGCTCCGCCCGAACACCGTGACCAGCGCCGCCGAAATGATCGGCATCGTGCATGGATACGTTGACACGGGCATTAATACTCAGGCCGACCTTGATTGCGACACCATCTTCGCCGAGCAGGAACTGATCGTCTGATCATTATCATTGGAATGTTGCATAGCGCCCCGCGCATCGCTCTGAGATGTATGGGGCGATTTCCATGCACGCCGCTCTGCGAGGTGTACGGAGTACCTGGTAGGCAACCCGTTGCCTCTGCCCCAAAAGAATCCCCTTCCGCGTTCATTCAATACCAGCACGCGACCGTGCTGGTGTGGCCGATCCAGGAGGCGCCATGGTCGGCCGGGGGATTTCTGAGGAACGCCGCAGGGCGGCAAAAGGAGAGCAGGAATGTCTATTAAGGAGCAGGTCCGGCGGCGGCTGGCGATCGGTCTCACCGGGTTGGCGCTGGTGAGCGCCCTCGTAGTCGGTGTCGGTCCGGTCGCGGCGGATGGCGATGCGCAGGAGCCACACGACGTCAATGTCGGCAGGGACGCGACGGGGATGGCGAGCGACACGCACGTCACAATCACCGAGGTGGTCGCGCCGCCTGCTGCGAACAACGACACCACAGCGGCTCCGGCGCAACCAGCGCCCCTCGCCGCGGACCCGGACGATCACCGGGAGTAATTCGGCACCTGGCGGTGGTCGCCTCTCGGGCGGCCACCCTCACCAATCTCCGTGGCGCTCGCCGTCGCGGGGATTTTTCGTGTCCGTCAGGATGGAGAGACTGTGGATGCGCTGCAGCGCGCCGTCGTCCCGCGCGACAAGGACTGGTTCGCCTACAAGGACAGCGAGCCGGAATCGCGCGCGATCGTCGCGGCCTCGCTGCGCGCGTGGGTCGGCATCCCCTTCGAAGCCGAGGATATCGCCATGACGACGGGCGGGTTCGGCGCGCTCGCCGTGGGAGGACGACCGCGCGTTCACGGAGGTATTGGCGAAGTACGGGGTCTTCGTGCTCCCCGGCACGATTGCCGAGATTCCGGGCCATTTCCGTATCTCGCTGACCGCGAACGACGCGATGATCGAGCGGGCACTGCCGGGCTTCGCGGCGGCAATCGAGCGTGCGATAAACGGCGCTGAAACGCCGAGGCGCGTTGCAGTGCCCACGCGGGCATGAACTTCATCGGATTTTTCGAGGGTCAGAACAGTGATCGGTTGAGAAGGGAGAGATGGCCCGACGTGCGCTACTCGCGTTTTCGTGATGGTCGTGCCACGAATGAGGGGCCAGCCCACCTGCGATACCGTTCATTGCCGAAGGCGCCCACGTACAAGGGTGGTTGGTACCGGCATCGGCTGAATCTCCCTGCGTGATGCGCGGACGGAGAGAACGAAAGAAACGAAGAAACCGGCGCGATGGCGCCTTTCTTCGTTTCTTTCGTCGGCGTCTCGGGTCGTGTCGCCGTCACGGCATGCGCGGGATGCGGAAGGTGGGGGCGGGATCGACCCCGCACCTCGCGCCATCACCGGGTCACCTATCGGCCGAGGTAAAATGGATAGCTTCCGCCCGCGTAGTACCCGGTCACAGGGCCATAGTCGGGGTAGATCGGGTAAATCCGCCGTCCCACCGCGTCGACATCGATCAGCACGCCGCTCGCGTCGGTGACGACCGAGACGATGCCGTAGCGCGGGTCGAAGTAGGTGCTGACGACCGTGTTCGGCGGGTAGCCGCCGCCCGTGGCGTCGCCGTAGACGTATGCGGAGCCATAGATGGGGCTGCCCATGTACGGGGCGGGATAGATCGCGGGGATGACGGTCGTCGGTGCGCCGTCCGTGTAGTAGACGCCATTGGCGAGGCAGGTCGCGTAGTTGATCGGGATGCAGCCGGCGGGGGCCGCCGCGCCCGCGGCACCGGCCATACCGAGCGCGAGGGCGAGCAGCGCGATACCCGCTGCGCCGCGCGCCAGCAGGCGCGGCAGGGGGCGGGGGGCGCGATGCGCGCGGGGGAGGGGAGAGCGAGCGGTCATAACCGGGCCTCCTTGTGATGACGCGGCGCACGGCGCGCCGCCGGCACGAATCCGTCCACACGAGACGAGGCGCGAAACGTTCCCCGAGGATAAGGCGGGATGCATCCCGTATCGATGCCGATCTCCCGCGCCCGTCGTCCGCCCCGCTCGTACCTACTGAACGCTCGCGCGGGCGGTTTTCGCGCATGGACGGCGGCCCTCGCGTCGCGGGCCGCATGCGTTCCTTGTTTCCTTTCTTCGCGACGACGATCGCAGCGGTTGTGGAGGCCGATGGCCCCCCGGCCCGACTCGCAGCCGACACCCGGCTGAGTATTCGTGCGGCGGTCGAGGGATATCGCCCGAGGTGCGGTTGGCGCGACCGATGATGTCCCATGCTCCATTCGCCTGTGGGTCTCGATGGCGGAATGGAGAAAGTGCACCATCCACCCGCACATCGGCGCTCAAATACGATCGACGCGGACGAACGGAACGAAAGAAACGAATGAACGGCGACAGAAGGATGAAACCCTGGGATTATTCGTTTCTTTCGTTGCCTCGGCAAATACCCACGGATATCGGGGCGATGATGTCCTCCACTGGAGCGGTCACGGACCTTTGCGCCACGATTTAGCGGTAGTTTGTTGTCAGCGGGCATAGCAGTCAATCGGGTGTCCGTCCCAGAGCCAGTCAAGCAGCCGCTGCAACGCGGATGGCGGGGGCAGATCGCTCCACGCCCGCCAATAGCGCCCCAGCAGCATCCACGGCTCCAGCCATGCCCGCACGCTCCGCA
>JBBRLR010000166.1:0-7780 GCA_038231255.1 Thermomicrobiales bacterium
CATGTCGTGGCTGATCGCCGAGGTACAGCGTCTGGGCTGTGAGCAACTGCACCTCGATTCCGGCATGCAGCGCCACGCCGCGCACCGCTTCTACCTGAACCATCGGCTCGCGATCACCGCCCTCCACTTCCAGATGGCGGTCGAACCGGGGGATGAGCGGTAATGGACTCAGCCACATGAGTCTGCACGCATACAGGCTAGTGAAGGCTATCAATCGTCTCGATAGGTTGCGTCTGCACATGTCCATTAGCAAAGAATCGAAATCTGTTATTGGAGCACGGATGGGATTGCCGCCGGGTCTTCCGGATGTTGTTCGATAGCCAGCATTCGCAAGCAATCGGGGTCAATATCATAGCCGTTCGGCCAGTTAATCGTATCGAGCGCTGCGTCTACCGAGAATTCTCGAAATAACGCCGATTCACGCAGCACGACTGCAAATGGAAGTGAGGCGGCGGATGATCGTCGTAATGCATGTAGAGCGATACACCATCAATGACCGCGATCACTGGCACGTCGTTCGCTCCAATCGGGTATCCAGCAAAGAAATGGGAGGAACATTGGCTCCTCCCATTCGCGAAATCCCTACCGATTTACTTCGTCAGTTCGCGGACCTTCGCAGCGATGCTGGCCGCGTCAATGCCCTCGTAGGCGAGCAGTTCGGCGGGCTTGCCGGAGTGCGGCG
Organism: Thermomicrobiales bacterium; assembly: GCA_038231255.1. Taxonomy (GTDB): domain Bacteria; phylum Chloroflexota; class Chloroflexia; order Thermomicrobiales; family JALYUS01; genus JALYUS01. The sequence continues at coordinate 683 of JBBRLR010000166.1, forward strand.
TCTTGGTAACGGCCAGTTTCGTGACGGAAACTTTCGGATCGGCGGCGAAAATGTTGAGCACCGCGTCTCCCAATCCACCTTCGAACCAGTGATCCTCGACGACGATCACGCGGTTGTTGGTCGCGTGCGCCGCGTCGCTGATCGTCTTCGCGTCAATCGGCTTGACGCTGTAGGCGTCCACGACGCGGATGTTAATGCCGTCCGCCTGCAGCGCGTCGTGCGCCTTGACCGCCTCGGCGAGCGTGATGCCCGCGCCAATCACCGTGATCGTGTCCTTGTCGGACTGCTTGACGACCTTCGCGCCGCCGATCGGGAACTGCTCGTTGTTGTCGTAGATTACCGGTGTGTCGGCGCGGGTCGTTTGCACATAAACGACGCCATCGCGTTGCGCCGCTTCCGCCAGCAATCGCTCGGTCGAAACGGCGTCCGCCGGATAGAGGACGGTGCTGCCGTGGACAGCGCGCATCATGGCGATTTCTTCGAGGCCCATCTGCGACGCGCCGTCCTCGCCGATCGAGACGCCCGCGTGCGAGCCGGTCAGCACGATGTTCGCCTCGGAAAGCGCGCCCATGCGAATCTGGTCATACGCCCGCGTGAAAAAGGCGGCGAAGGTTGAGACGAATGGCCGCTTCTTCATCCGCGCCAGCCCGACCGCGACGCCGACCATGTTCTGCTCCGCGATGAACATCTCGAAGAAGCGGTCCTCGTGCGCCTTCTGGAAGATTTCGGAGTACGACGAGTTCTTCACGTCGCCATCGAGCGCGACGACATGCGTATTCGCGTCGCCGAGTTTCTTCAGGCCATTGCCATACGCGCGGCGGGTGGCGAGCATGTCGCCGATCTTGTAATCGGGCGCAGCAGGCTGTTTGAAGATGGGGGTGGTGTCGCGCATTGGCGCGGGCTTGCGCACGCCGCCGCGCAGTTCGGTGTTGACGGGGCCGAGTTCTTCCAGCGCCTTCTTCAGTTGCTCCTCATTGAGCGCCTTGCCGTGCCAGCCGTCCTGGTCGGCAATGAAGGGTACGCCCTTGCCCTTGATCGTATTGGCGATCAGCGCAACCGGCTGATCCTTGACGGTCTTCGCCTCGTCAAAGGCGCGGCAGATCGCCCCCATATCGTGGCCGTCCACCTCGATGACGTGCCAGCCGAAGGCCTTGGCGCGCGCGGCATAGACACCAATGTCATGCTGATACGCCGTCGGCTGGCTCTGGCCGAGGCGGTTGACATCCACGATGCCGATCAGGTTGTCGAGCTTGTAATTCGCGGCGCTGGCGAACGCCTCCCAGAGCGACCCTTCCGCCATCTCGCCGTCGCCCATCAGGACATAGACGGTGAAATCCTGCTTATCGAGGTACTTGCCGCTGATCGCCTCGCCGACGCCGATTGAAAGCCCCTGGCCGAGCGAGCCGGTTGCTGCCTCCACCCACGGCAGGCGCGAGGTCGGGTGCCCTTCGAGGCGGCTGCCGAACTTGCGCAGCGTCATCAACTCGTCCTCGCTGACCACGCCCGCGACAGTGTAGAGCGAATACAGGAGCGGCGAGGCATGCCCCTTGGAGAAGATTACCCGGTCGTTATTCGGCTGGCGGGCCTCGTCGAAGTTGTACTGCATCTCGCGGAAAAAGACGACAGTCATCAAATCGGCGGCGGACATCGAGGAGGTTGGGTGCCCCGACCCTGCCTTGGTCGTGGAAACCATGCTGTAGTAGCGGACGAGCCGCGCGAGGTTCTCCAGTTCGTCCGTGCTTGGCGTCGTGGTCGCGGTCATGGTTGCCATGGGCATTCCTCCATCGGTAGCATGCATATCTCCGCACGGCTGCGGAAAGATCGTCATTCCTGCGCTGCACCTATTGTGCCACACACGCGGCGATGAGCAATGAGCAATGAGCAATGAGGAGGACGGTACATCCTCTAGTCCTCAGTCATGCTCTGGTGTGTGGTAGCATACGCGCATCGAATTTGTGCCCGATCCAAGGAGCGCCGCGTGAATCAAACACCCCCGCCGGAGTCATTGCACCCCGCCGGTGCAGCGGAAGAAGAATCCCCCGCCGTGGAGACGGAACCGACCGGGGCGCCCCCGCCGCCACCGCGCTTCCCCCCGACGCCGCCACCCCTGCCGAGTTTCGGCGCGCCGCAGTCGCCACCGCGCATGGCGCCGCCGCAGGGCGCGCCGGGACAGTCCGCGCAACCCGCGACGCAACCGGGTCCACGACCGCCGGGGGAGCAGTCGCCCTATCCGCCGCGCATCCCCGCGCCGCAGCCCGCGCCGCAGCCCGCGCCGCCCGGTAGCATGGCCGAGCCGCCGCGCCCCTACGAGGGCGGTCGCTACGTCCCACCGCCGCCCACGCCGCCTTCCGGGCCGTCCGTTCCCGGTCGGGATTGGGCAGCGGCGAACACCGCGACCGTGCAGCAGGCGCCGCAAGCGCCCGCGCACGTCGCACCGCGCGGCAATCCGCTGCTGACGGCGCTGCTCGGCATCATCGCCGCGCTGCTCCTCGCGCTGACCGTCTTGCAGGGCATCAACACCTTCCGGCCGAAAGCCGCGCCACCGACGGGCGTTCAGCAGGTGCAGGTGCAGAAGCAGACATTGAAACCGGAAACCGCAACGGAGATCAAGGACACGATTGATAAGGCGCAGACGGCGCTCAATCAGTTCGATCAGAAGGTTCAGGACGCATATTCGTCCGCAACGACCGATGCCCAGCGGCAGGCGGTCCTGCTCCAATCGCTGCTCTACATGCAGCAGATCATCGCCCAGCAGAACAACGACTTGCTCCTGGTCTATCAGGACCTCAATACATGAAGCCGCGACGGTAGTGAGATTGGAAAGCGTTATTTCCTCGCGACGGGTGTGGCCGCTTCGATGGCCATGCCCGGTTTCGCCTCAATGTTGGCGATTAGCCCCTCGCCGCCGATCTCGATGTCGCGGGCGGCATTGACGGCGACGGCGCGCCAGACGAGAAAGGCGGCAAGCAGTCCGCTCCAGCCGAGCAGCGGGCCGAGCCAGCGATAGCCGAGCGTGCCGATAATCACCCCGCCGATGACCGAAGCGAAGACCCCACCGGCCTGCACCGTCGCGCTGTTCACGCCGCCCGTCGCCCCCTTGCCGGCGGGCGTCACGGCCAGCAGGAGCGTCTGCTGCGTCGTGTATCCCGCGCCCATGCAGGCGTGATAGCACATCATGAATCCGAGCATCACCGGCAGCGGCGCGAGCAGGCCCGTCGCCAGGACGAGGATCGGGACGCCGAGTACATTCGACCAAACATTGATCCGTTGCGGCCCGAAGCGCGGTGTCAGGCGGCTCGCGAGATTGACCCCGGCGAGATAACCGACCGATGTGCCCAGCGATAAATAGCCGATCGTGGCGATGTTGACGCCGTAGACATCCGTGAAAAGCAGAGCGATATAGGTGTTCATCGCCGACCAGTGCAGCGTGCGCGCGACATTGGACGTAATCAAGGCACGCGTCGGTCGGTGGCGGAAGGGTAGGATCAACCCGCTACCGAACAGGGAGCGCAACATGCCGCGCGGCAGCCGCGCCAGTGCCGGATCGGTGGGCAGCAAACGTGGCAGAGCGAACACGCCAACCGTCGCCCAGATAACATACACGAGGACGCTGCCGCGCCACGAGGTGAACTGCGCGATCTGCGTAAACAACACATTCGTGATAATACCGCCGAGCGACAAGGTCGAGGTGATCCAGCCAATCGCGATCGTGCGCATCGTGCCGGAAAACTTTTCCGCCGCCAGCGAATAGACGGACGGCATGATGCCGCCCCAACTCGCCCCGCCGATGACGCGGACGAGCAGCAAGACGCCGAAACTCGGCGAAAGCGCGGCGGCGATACCGGCGACAATCGTCAGCAGGATGCCGACGGTGATCAGCCGCTTGCGCCCGAACGCGTCGGAAAGCGGCGCGAGAATGAGCGTCAGAATAATGCCGCTCAGATTGCCGACAGTCGAGAGTTGCCCGACCAGGGCGGTGCTGATCCCGAAATCGTGCGCGACCGCCGGATACAGGCTCGGCGCCGGTTGGTTGCCCGCGTTCGCGATGAATGTGATGAGGCAGAGGACGAGAATCAGTCGTCTGTCCGCCCGTCGTTGACCCGTTGCGCGCACGGCCCCTCCCTTCCGGCGCATTCTACCTCACCCCTTCCGCATCTATGCGACAATAGCCTCATGGCAATGCATCTCCATCTCGTGCGCCACTGTCAGACCGCGTGGAATGTCGAGGGGCGGTTCCTCGGTTGCACCGACGTGCCGCTAACCGAGGACGGACATGCGCAGGCGGCGACGCTCATACGGTCGTTCGCGCGCATCCCGCTCGTCGCGATCTATGCGAGCGACCTCCAGCGCGCGGCGGCCACCGCCGCGCCCATCGCCGCAGCGCACGGCCTGCCGATCCAGACCGACGCACGTTTACGCGAGATGCATCAGGGCGATTTGGAAGGGTTTACGGGCAAGGAGATGCGTCCGCGCTACGCCGACTTCTTCGCGGCGTGGGAGGCGGACCCGGCGGATGTCGTCGTGCCGGGAGGCGAATCGCTGCGACAAACGCTGGTGCGGGCATCGGCGGCGGTGCGGGAGATCGCGGCGGCGCACGCGGGCGAGGGCGAAACGCACGTCCTAATCGTCTCGCACGGCCTGACCTTGCAGGCGCTGATCGGGGAAGCAATCGGGCTGGAACTGCGCTATTCACTCCGGCTCCGCCCGCAACACGGCTCGGTCAGCACCCTGCTCCTGCCCGGCCCGGACGGCGCCCCCCGCCACCCGATCCTCACCCGCCTCAACGACCGCAACCACCTCGACGGAGTATGACGATTTGAACTACGAAGGCACGAAGCGCATGAAGAAATACAAAGAAAAGAATGACTTCGATCTTTCTTCTCCCCCTCTTCATGCGCTTCGTGCCTTCGTGGTTAGCGTATTTTCTCTGCAATTCAGGAGGTTTTGCCATGAACGCGACGGGGATGCGGGGGGCGATACGAGAGCGGGCGCGGGGGATGCAGGAGGAGTATCTGCGCGACCTGAAACGGATCGTGGATATGGACAGCCCAACGGACGACAAGGCGGGCGTGGATGCGGTCGGGCGTATCGTGCGCGGCTGGCTGGAAGCGGGCGGTGGCGCGGTTGAGTCCTTTCAGCAGACCGAGCGCGGCGACCACCTGCGCGCGACATGGCAGGGCATAGAGGGCAGCCCGACTGTCGTGCTCGTCGGACATGTTGATACCGTCTACCCGACCGGCACAGTTGCTCAACGCCCCTTCACGGTGACAGGCAACCGCACTACGGGCTGCGGCGTCTCCGACATGAAATCGGGCATCCTGAGCGGCATCTACGCGCTACGCATTCTGCGCGATCTCGATATTCCGCTACCGACGGTGCGCTTCGTCATCAACACGGACGAGGAAGTCGGCTCGCTCACCTCGCGCGCGCTGATTGAGGAGACCGCGAAGGGCACAGACGCCGCGTACATCCTCGAACCGGGTCGCGCGGTCGGGCCTGGCTGCGTCGTCACGACGCGCAAGGGGATCGGCCTGTACGATCTCCGCGTCGCGGGCAAGGCGGCGCACGCGGGCGGCGAGCCGTGGCGCGGGCGGAGCGCCAATCTGGAGATGGCGCACAAGATTATCGCCCTCCACGCCCTCACGACGCCGGGGCTGAGCGCCGGGAACACCGAGGGCGTCAGCGTCAATGTCGGCGTCGTGCGCGGCGGCTCGCGGCGCAATGTCGTCGCAGCGGAGGCATATGCGGAGATTGATGTTCGCGTGCCAACAGCGGCTGCCGTTGCGGAAATCGAAGCGGCGATGCAGGCCATCACGGCGCACGCGACCGTGCCGGACACGACCGCCGCACTGACCGGCGGCATTAACCGCCCGCCGATGGAGCGCACGGACGCGCAGGATCGCCTCCTGGCTATCGCCGGGGAAATTCTCGGCGGCTGGGACATCCCCGTCGAAGCAATCGGCACGGGCGGCGGCTCCGATGGTAACTTCACCGCCGCCATCGGCGTCCCGACCCTCGATGCCCTCGGCCCGATGGGCGGCGGCGCGCATTCGCCGGAGGAGTACATGAGCCTACCAAGTCTCCCCGACCGTATCGCCCTCGTCGCCTCGCTGATCGCGGAAACGGTGTTACGCCAAGCGTAAGGATCGGTACGTGCGGGAATCAGATTGGTGGTAGCAGGCTTTCCAGCTTACCTCTCAGGGCGGGGAGGCAGGCTGAAAAGCCTGCTACCAAAGAAACTGATGGAAGTGGAAAGGTGGAATCATGCCGACCGATACGGTCCTGCTCGCGAATATTCCCTTCTTCCAGTCGCTCGATGACGACGAGCGCGCGGCGATCGCGCAGGTTCTGGAAGAGGTGCGCGTGCCCGCCAGTCAGACGGTCTTCGAACTCGGTGATCCCGGCGACGCCCTCTACGTTATCCGCTCCGGCGAGGTGGAGGTCTTCATCAAGGACGATACGGGCACGCGCATCGTGCTCGAAGTGGACGGCCCCGGCGACTTCTTCGGCGAGATCTCCCTGCTCCATCCCGGCCCACGCACCGGCACCGCGCTCGTCACGCGGGAAATGACGGCGTTGCGAGTAGATCACGAAGACCTCGAGCGCTGCCTGCGCTTCCACCCCGATATGGCCCTCGACATCCTGGCGGTCGTCGGCGCGCGCCTGCGCGATACCAACACCCGGCTGCGCCACACGGCCTCACGCAACGTCAACGATCAGATGCCGGACACCCGCTCCGCCGTCCAGCGGAGCGCGGACTGGATCGCCGAGTTCAGCGGCAGCATTCCCTTTCTGCTCATCAACGGCAGTCTTTTCCTCATCTGGATCATCGTCAACACGAACCTCGTGCCCGGCGTGCGCGCCTTCGACCCCTTCCCCTTCGGGCTGCTGACGATGGCCGTCTCGCTGGAAGCGATTTTCCTCTCAATCTTCGTGCTGATCAGCCAGAATCGTCAGGCCGCCAAAGACCGCGTCCGCTCCGACATCGAATACGATGTCAACCTGAAGGCGGAATTGGAAATCGCCCACCTCCACGAGAAGGTGGACGACATGAACGCCGATGTCCTCGCCCATATTCACGCGTTGGAATGCAAACTC
>JBBRLR010000167.1:0-7699 GCA_038231255.1 Thermomicrobiales bacterium
AGCCTACGCTACCAAGAATCTTAGCGCAGCGCATGATCCACAACCATGCCGAGGAAAAGCAGCGCGAGATAGAGGTTCGAATAAACGAAGACTCGTTTCGCCGACGCTTTATTTGTTTCTTTGAGCAAGCGCGCGACGTAATAGAGGAAGCCCGCGCCGAGGAGCAGCGCGACGGCGATGTAGAGCGTCCCCATCACCTGCCCAATAGCGAGGAGGAGCGTCACGCCGATCAGGACGACGGTGTAGGCGGCGATGTGGCGCGCCGTCCGCTCCTCGCCGATGACGACGGGGAGCATCGGGATGCCGACGCCCTCGTAATCCTTGCGGATCAGGATGGCGAGCGCCCAGAAGTGCGGCGGCGTCCAGAGGAAGATGATCGCGAAGAGAACGAGCGCAGCGAAGGTCAGGTGATTCGTCACCGCCGCCCAGCCGACCAGGGGCGGGAAGGCGCCCGCCGCGCCGCCGATGACGATGTTCTGCACTGTGCGCCGCTTCAGCCAGACCGAGTAGACGTAGACGTAGAACAGGAGGCCCGCCAGCCCGAGCAGCGCGCTCAATAGATTGACGAAGACGAGGTAGAGCGCGAACCCGGCCGCGCCGAGCGCGACGCCGAAGAGCAGGGCATTGCGCGGCGGGATCGCCCCGGTGACGACCGGGCGGGTGCGCGTCCGCTTCATCCTCTCGTCAATGTCGCGGTCAATGTAGGCGTTGATCGCGTGCGCGCCGCCGGCCATCAGCGCCCCGGCGAGCAGCGTGACGACGATCAGGCCGAACGACGGCACGCCCTTGGTGGCGACGAGCATCGCACAGAGCGTCGTGATCAGCAGGAGCGGGATGACGCGTGGGCGGGTGAGTTTGAAGTAGAGCGATGCCAGGGACGGTTCGCGAGCGGGCGCCTCGGCAATCGCCTCCGCGCTGTCGCCGCCCATCCCGATGCCGGGATCGCCCATTGCCGCAGTGGCGCGGGCGCGGAAGGCAAACCCGGTCGTCAGGACAAGCGTCGCGAACAGGGCCGCCGCGTTGCCGATGTGGAGCGAGACGAGCCAGCCGGGCAGCAGGTTGACGACCTGCACGACGCCAATCGTGATTTGTAGCAGGACCAGCCCGACCGCCAACCCGGTCAGCCGCGCGAAGAGCGGAAACGCCGCCTTGTTGCGCCGTGCCTGGAGAAAGAGTGGGATGAGAATCAGGGCGAGCGCGTAGGCGAAGAGTCGGTGTACCATCTGCACGGCGGTCGGGAAGAGCGTACCGTCGAGCGGCACAAGCCGCCCGTTGCACAGGGGCCAAGTCGTGCAGGCCGCGCCCGCGTGCTGGCTCGTCGTGTACGCGCCGCTCAGGAGCACGCCATAGGCGAAGAGCGTCGCGCCGAGGGCGAGCAGGGGGAAGCGCTCGAACCCGACGAGCCGTGATCGGGGCGCGGGCAGCGGGCGGGGAACGGCGTTGACGGTCAGGACGCCGAGCGTGGCGAGCAGCAGCATCGAGGTCGCGAGGTGCGCCATCACGAGGCCGGATTTCAGATCGAACCAGACGACAATCGCGCCGAGCAGCGCCTGGGCGAAAAAGAGCGCGCCCGCGAGCAGCACGGAGCCAACGAGCCAGCGATTATCGCGCCGTGTGCGTAGGATGACGACGAGCAACCCGATCACGAGGCCGCCAATCAATCCGGCGATCAGGCGATGCATGTATTCGATCAGGACGGGCTGTTCCCAAAAGGGATAGACCTTGCCATTGCAGAGGGGCCAGTTGTCTGCGCAACCGAGGCCACTCTTGCTGAGGCGGACGACGCCACCCCAGAAGATTTGCGCCCATGCGGTGCCGAGGGTGGCGGCAGCGAGGACCGGCAGCGAAATCGCGAAGCGACGTGCGCGTTGCCTGCTCTCGCGATGCGCGGGGGATGTGAGCATGCTCATCCGCACGCCCTTTCCGCATAGCCACGCAGTAACCGAATGCGGCGACAAGCGCGCACCGGCGTGTGGCGAATGTTCATGATTCCCTCCGTGACCAGCCGATTGTGTCGCTGGCCTGTGTTGATCGGCGGCGACCAACGATCCCTAAACAGGACGTTTACGGATGCGACCGGCATGCGCCGTTGCGTGCCATCGCAAGGAAAAGTGTGCGCCCATCGCCCTGTACTGTCAACCCGGTGGAGAGTTCGGCGTTGGGAGTTCGGCGTTCGAAGAAATGGTATCTATCCCAAACTGCGAACCTCGAACCTCGAACTCTGAACCTCCCGCCGGCTCCTTCTCGCTGAACCAGTCGTAGAAGAGTTTGCTCATGATTGCGAGGTAGACCATATTGCCCGGTACCCACATGATCGCGCCGCCGGCCTGCTGGTCCACCAATGGGGAGATGCTGCCGAGACGCAGCGCGCCCGCATAGACGCCGTAGAAGGCGTGCGGCGCGAAAACGAGCACCGCGCCGAGGACGACATTCGGCTGGCAACTCAAGGCGAGGTAGCCGACCTTGTTCGCGCGGGAAAGGCGCGGCAATTCCGGCAGCGGGCTGTAGACCGGCCACCAGAAAAGAATCGCTGTTGCGAGGAAGCAGAGATGCTCCAACGCGTGGATACGCGCGTCCAGCACGGCGGCATTGTATAAGGATGGAATGTGCCAGATCAGGAATGCGCCGGTGGAAATGAGCCACGCCGCACCGGGGTTGACGAGTGCGCGCATCACCGCGAAGAGCGCGGGTTTTTTCGTTAGCGGACGGAGAAAGGCGGCGGGCGTGCCGAGCAGCAGCAGCGGCGGCACAGCGAGGATCAGGAGCAGGTGCTGGATCATATGCACCCAGAAGGCATTGTCCGCATACGTGTCAATCGGCGACTGGAGCGCGACGAAGATCACGAACAGCCCGCCGAGGAAGTACCACATCTGCTTCGGCGTCACCGCCTCCGGGTCGCGCTGCTCGATGATCCCCGTGCCATAGAAGTACGCCGCGCCGATCAGGATCAGCGCCAGCCAGATCAGCGGGTTGAACGAAAAAATGCCCGGCCCACCCCCGCCGTGCGCCGAAACCACCGTCGGCACGAGCGCGGCGATCCCAACGAGCAGATAAAGCGACCAGCGGCGGAGGCGGAAACAATGTGCGGAATAGTCGAAGTCGAAGTCGAAATCGGGATCGAGATCGGGATCGGGCGGAAGAGATGCTGACATGAAGTGGCCTCACTGACATTCGCTCGGCGGATCGCAGCGCCATTGATGCGACCCAGCGCCGCCAGTATAATCCTGCCCGCACGAAGCGTCCACGCGACTGCACGGTCTGACGCGCCGTTCACGAGATGAGGGAATAGTGCTCTAATGCGTGCGCCTTCCTTGACACGGGCACGTCACGTTCCTATCATTCTCTCAATAGTCTACGGCTCGCACACGGTCTCGCTCGTACGGAGCCGCCGCGATGGCCTGGAGCGAAATCGTCATCGCCGTTGATGACGGTCGTGTGGTAGCATGAAGCCCTTCGCAATGGCGCGATTCGGGGGAGAGACCACAAATGCGCGGATCACGTTTGCATTCCTCAGCAGCCCGGCGTTCGTCCCTGACTTTGATTCTCGCACTTGCCCTGCCTACGCTTCTGTCCGCCTGCGCGTGGGGGGGTAATCATTCGCCTATCAATCCGCAGAGCGATCCGACGCACACCGTCAACCGCCTCTGGTGGATCATGTTCTGGATGTCCATCGCCATCGAGGGGTTGGTCGCGGGGCTGGTCATCATCTCGTTGATCCGTTTCCGCCGCAAAGCGGGCGATCCCGATCCCGTGCAGATCAGCGGCAATACCCGCATCGAAATCGCCTGGACAATCGCCCCGGCGATGGTGCTCGTCGTCCTGCTCGTCCTCACCCTCACGACGATGGTCAATATCTCCGAGCCGCCGGGCGACAAGATGCGCATCACCGCGACGGGCCACCAGTGGTGGTGGGAGTTCGACTATCAGGGTATGAGCATCGTCACCGGCAACGAATTGCATATCCCCCTTGACGAGCCGGTGCATATTGACCTCCGCTCCGCCGACGTGATCCACTCCTTCTGGGTGCCCTCCCTCGCGGGCAAGCGGGATGTCATCCCCGGCCACGACAACAGCCTTTGGATCAGTTCCCAGAAGGCGGGCACGTACCGGGGCGAATGCACCGAGTTCTGCGGGCCGGAACACGCGAACATGAACTTCATCGTCGTCGCCCAGCCGCGCGCCGAGTTCGACGCCTGGGTGCGCGGGCAGCAGCAGCCCGCCGCGACGGGCCAGACGGGCCTCGCCGCCGAGGGCGCGCAGACGATCCTCACCCAAGCCTGCGCGGGCTGCCACATGATCAACGGCGTCAAGGGATACAACGTCGGCAAGGTCGGTCCGAACCTGACGCACATCGGTAGCCGTCAGTATATCGCCGCAGGCACGCTGGATAACACGCCGGAGAATCTGGCACGCTGGATTCACAACCCGCAGGACGTCAAGCCCGAGAACAAGATGCCGAACCTCGGCCTCGACGACGACACGGTGAACAAACTCGTGGCCTACCTCGAAAGTCTCAAATAGACCGCATCGTAACCGACCCACGCGCAGACAGCAGACAAGGGAGTTTGTTCTATGGCGACGATCACACGACCCGGCGTTTCCCTCGCCCCCCCGCCGACCTACGCACCGCGCAAGCCTGCCAGTGCTGTAATCTGGGACTGGATGACGACGGTTGACCACAAGAAAATCGGCGTCATGTACATCTTTCTCGGCGTCATCTACTTCATCGTCGGCGGCATCGAGGCGCTGCTGATCCGCGTGCAACTGGCGACGCCGAACGGCAAACTGCTCACGCCATCACAGTATGACCAGGTCTTCACGATGCACGCGACGACGATGATCTTCCTTTTCATCATCCCCGTGCTGGCGGGCTTCGCGAACTACTTCATCCCGCTGATGATCGGCGCGCGGGACATGGCCTTCCCGCGGCTGAACGCTTTCGGCTTCTGGATGCTGCTCTTCGGCGGCTTGTTCCTCAACAGCAGCTTCCTGCTCGGCGGCGCGCCCGATGCCGGCTGGTTCGCCTACGCGCCGCTGACGGAACCGGCGTACAGCACCGGACGGAGCATGGATTTCTGGGCGGCGGGCCTGACGCTCCTCGGCATCTCCTCGATTGCCGGCTCGATCAATGTGATCGTCACGACGCTGAAGATGCGCTGCCCCGGTATGCGCTTCAACACCCTGCCGCTTTTCGTGTGGACGACCCTGGTGCAGAACTTCTTGCTCCTTTTTGCCCTGCCGAGCCTGACGACGGCGGCGATTTTCCTGCTGTTTGATCGCCACCTCGGCACAAGTTTCTTCAAGGCGGAAAGTGGCGGCGATCCGCTCCTCTGGCAGCATCTTTTCTGGGCCTTCGGCCACCCGGAGGTCTATATCCTCATCCTGCCCGTCTTCGGCATCATCTCCGAAATCTTGCCCGTCTTCTCGCGTAAGCCGATCTTCGGTTACATCTTCATCGCCTGGTCCTCCGTAGCAATTGGCTTCCTTTCGTTCATTGTCTGGGTACATCATATGTTCGCGACCGGCCTGCCGGATGTCGCCCTCGCCTTCTTCGCCTCCTCGACGACGCTGATCGCCATCCCGACCGCCGTCAAAGTCTTCAACTGGACGGCGACGCTCTGGGGCGGCAGCATTATCACCAAGACGCCGCTGCTCTTCGCAGTCGCCTTTTTGACGATGTTCCCGATTGGTGGCTTGTCGGGCGTTTCGCTCGCCGTTGTGCCCTTCGACTGGCAGATCACGGACACGTACTACGTTGTTGCGCATATCCACTACGTCTTCTTCGGGGGTACGGCGCTCGGCATCCTCGCCGCCATCTACTACTGGTTCCCGAAGATCACCGGGCGGATGATGAGCGAGAAGCTTGGCGTCTGGAATTTCTGGCTCGTCTTCATCGGCCTCAACCTCACCTTCTTCCCGATGCACATGCTCGGTCTGCTCGGCATGCCGCGCCGCCAGTGGACCTATCATCAGGGGCTTGGCTGGAACCTGTACAACTTCATCGCCTCCATCGGTTCGTTCACCATCGCCCTGGGCATCCTTATTTTCCTCATCAACATCGTTCTTTCCTTCAAGCGCGGCGAGCGTGCGGGCGCGGACCCGTGGGACGCCTGGACGCTCGAATGGGCGACCGCCTCGCCACCGCCGGAGTACAACTTCATCAAGACGCCGGTGGTGCGCTCGCGCCGCCCGCTCTGGGACCAGAAGCACCCGGACGATCAGGACTGGATGCGCGGCGAACACTAGAACGAGTGCTGAGTGCTGAGTACTGAGTACTGAGCGCGGTCAGCCCTTTCGTGGAGGGCAACAAGAGTGCTGAGTGCGGAGCATGGGCAGGATAAAGAGGCGCAGCGGATGGCGCTTGTCAGCACAAACGGGCACGACGACGCGCATGCGCACGGCGATGAGCACGAGCACGGGCATGATGAGGAGCACGAGCATATCCACATCCCGCCGCCGAGTTTCTGGCCGATTGTGCTGGCGGGCTGCATCACGATCATGTTCGCGGGCTTCCTCAGTACGCTGGTCATCTCGGCGATCGGCGCGCTGCTCGTCCTAATCGTGATGATCGCGTGGGGGCTGGAGGGGAGCGAAAGCGTTCCACGCGCGCTCACCAATGTCACGGTAATCGGCGGCGGTGATGCTGAGGCGAAACTCGCACCGGGCGCGCGCGTCATCACGAGCGACGGCCGGTTGGTCGGGCGCGTCACGCAAGCATCGCAGGATTCGCCGCTCGTCAAGGCGGGATGGATCCCGACGCGCTACGGCTATCTTGCCCGCTCGGCAATTGACCATATCGAAGAGGGCGCGATCATCCTGTCGCTCACCGAGCAGCAGGTCCGCGAGCGCGGCAATGTGGACACGACCCCCGCCGGCCCTGTCACGAACCGAGCGGTAACGACCACCGAACGCGGCATCTAATCAGGTATGAGAGAGGATACGGGACTATGGTAGTTGCACGAGCTGCGGAACAGGACATCAAGCGCGCACCGCTTTCGCAGCCGGAAGTCGCCGGGCAGGGGCGGACGGTCAACTGGTGGGGCATCCTCGCGATGATTGCCTCCGAGGTGATCTTCTTCGCCAACCTGATCATCGGCTACTTGTACCTGCGCGTGCGCGCGGGCCAGTGGCCGCCCGAAGGGATCGAACCACTCGAACTGCTCCTGCCAACGATCAACACCGCGATCCTGCTATCGAGCGCGCTGCCGATGCACGGCGCGCACCTCGCGATCCGCCGTGGCGACCGCAAGGGGATGCAGAAGGGGCTGATTCTCACCGCCGTGCTCGGCATGATCTTCATCAGCGGCCAGGCGTGGGAGTACACGCACGCACCCTTCTCGCTCAAGAGCGGCACCTTCGGCTCGACGTTCTTCACGCTGACCGGCTTCCACGGCCTGCACGTCGTCGTCGGCATCATCCTGATCCTGATCTGCTACCTGCGCTCGCTGCGGGGCAGTTTCAACCGCGAGCACCACTTCGGCGTCGAAGCGGCCGCGATGTACTGGCACTTTGTGGACGCGGTCTGGGTGATCCTCTTCGGCGTGCTGTATTTGCTCTGAGGGGGAACCTAACCCCCCACTGCCCAGAGATACGGTATTGGTTGTCAAGCAGCAGCCAGCGCGGGATCGACGATTCGATAATTCGACTGATACCGCTCTTGCTTTGTCACGAGCGCCCACGCCAGGTGCAACAGCTTGCG
>JBBRLR010000168.1:0-7625 GCA_038231255.1 Thermomicrobiales bacterium
GCCGGGACCGACCGGTAGCGCGCCAAACTCGCTGCCAGTCGGGCGGTCCAGCCCCGGTCAGATACTCGGGGCGACAGGCGGAGCCACCCCCGCACCCATCCCGACCGGGCGGTAGACGAGAGCAGAGACAAACGAACACTCTTTCGCGATAGCGATGGCGTGTTACCGCCCGGTCGGGATGGGCAGGGGGGTAGGACTGATGGGAGTAGCCATGACTGGCGGGCTGCTCGCCCGTGGGGAGGGCAGCGGACGCGTTGCGGGGCTGCTCGTCGGACCCGGCGGGCGCGAATTCGGGATCGCGGGGGTCGGCACGAGGTAGTTGGCGATCGCGCCGATCTTCGGCGTGCCGACGCCCGTCACAAGATCGTAATTCGGCGTCGCAGGGTATAGATTGCCTGCTGCAACGCAGGTCCCCGAGAACTGCGCGCAGTTGTTGCCCCCCGTTACGTCGTGATACACGCTCGGCGCGGTGGCGAGGAGGTTGTAAAGGGTCGGGTTCGTGAAGCCGAGGCGATGCCCGAGGAGCGCCAGAAGCTTCTGGTTGATCAGCGCGAAGCCCGCAGCCATCAACGGCGCCGCGCCGCTCGTCCCGCCAACTACTTCCCATGTACCGGCGTTGTAGACGATGTAGCCGGTGTTCGGGTCGGCAGGCGCGGCGATGTCAGGGACTTCTCGCATGTTGTTGCTGAAGGGGTTGGTGGTGCCGGGGCCGGTCTGCCAACTCGGTCGCACCCAGTTCTGGCTCAGACCACCGCCGGTGCTGCCGCCGCCATGATTCCAGACAGTCTCGCCGATGTAGGCGTTCGACGTATTGTTGATACTCACGGTGGTACCGCCAACGCCGACCATGTACGGTTGGCTCGCCGGATCATCGGTGTTTAGCGTACTGGCGCAGTCCTCCGAGCCATTGTCGCCACTGGCGGCGAAGATCTGCTGCCCCTGCGTCGCCATCTGGAAAAAGATGGTATTCTCGGTTGCCACCACGGTGCCACCGGACAAGGATTCGCAGAGGCCCCAACTGGTGCTCATTACCGAGGCGGTGTTGTCGTTGGCCATCCGCTGATAGGTGTCCATGACACCCGTGTCGCTGTTTGGCCCGACATAGACTTGAATCTTCGACGCCTTCGGCGTCATGCTCGCCTGGACATCAATGTCGAGGTTGACCTCGACCTGTCCACTTAAATCTGTCGTGCCGCCGTCCACATTGACCCGCTCCACGGGCATTGTCAGGCTGAAACACGCCTTGAAAGTATCGGAATCGGAGTCCAGCCAATCCGAAAGCTCGAAGAGACCGAGCGTCTGCCCCTCACCGTGGAATCCGCCAGCATACAGCGAATCAAAATCGAATGCCGTCGCGAACTGGTTCGGTGCGTAGCCGTAGGGGCCGAGTGCGGTCAACGCGCCGGTACAGCCCGTCGCGGTTTGGGGCGCGCGGCTTGCGCCGCTCGCGCGGTTGGGCGAATCGGTCGCCCTGACGTAGTGGGGTTTCCACTTCGCCTGCGTGCTGAGTCCGAGGATAGCGGTAGTGTAGGGCGCGACCGCAGCCGGCAGTGCGGGGGTCTTGTCGTTCGCGTGAAATGTCCGCCCCGCCGCGTCCATGTAGTCATTCAGCGTCACATTGAACGCCGCCTCTACCTGCGCCGCCGCCCCGGTTGCGGTGATCACCGAACCGACACCCGTGTCCTTCACCGCCAGCCCATTGGCCTTCAGGAAATTTGCCGCCGCCGTGCGGCCCACCGGATCGAGGAACCGCGCGGTGAATTGCTTCGGTGTCAGGAATTTCTTGTAGGTCGGCGACTTCGGGTCGGACAACTCCATGATAAATTCGTCCATCTGCCGCTGATTGACATTCGGCGCGAGCGAGACGGAGACTGTGATTTCCTTTTGTGCATCCGTCGTCCCGACCTTCGTCTCGGCCCGCGGGATCACTGTCTGTGGCGTCACCGGATTCACCGCGCCGACGCGATACGATGCGCCCGCGATCTGCGCGACCGCGAGCAAACTGACCATGACAACCGAGACATAACTACGCGACCGCCGTATAGCGCGCGGGATCAAAGAATTCATGATCTCTCCCCATACCCCTGAAGAACACGCCGCCAGAGATCTCCGCCCCAGCTGCTCCTCATCGGAATCGCCCCATGATACACGACGTACCTAAACAGCACAAAAAGGAGAACAATTGACTCTTCCCTATCATAAATTTGCAAAAGGAAAGGAGGCTTGGTCGCCTCCCAGCATCCTTACACCTGAGGATAAGTATGCAAGATTATGCAACAACTGTCAAGGCATTTCTTTTCGTCGGAGATCAGCCGGATACGGGGATGGTGCGCGGACGGAACTCCCGGTATGCGTAGCGGGCGAGGGCGTCCTCGTCAATCTCGATGCCGAGGCCAGGCGCGGTCGGGAGTGTCAGGTAGCCGTTCTCCGCGACGAGTGTGCCAGTGGAAATCTCCTTGCCAACCGCCTCGAAGTTGATGAAGTACTCGGTAATCAGGAAGTTCGGGATCGTCGCGCAGAGCTGCGCCGTCGCCGACAGCCCAATAGTCGTGCTGTTGTAGTTGTGCGGCGAGACGGCGACGGAGTAGACTTCCGCCATCGCCGCGATCTCCTTCAACTCCAAAATGCCGCCGCAGTTGCAGATGTCCGGGTTGATGATGTCCGCCGCGCCCTGCTCGAAAACGGCGCGGAACTCCGCTTTCGTGTATAACTCCTCGCCTGTCACGACGGGGAGGTTGATCCCGCGCTTCGCCGCCACCAGCCCGCCCATGTTCCGCGACGAGACGGGTTCCTCGTACCAGAAGGGGTCGAACTCCTCCATCATCCGCGCGACGCGGATCGCGTAGACGGGCGCGAGGCGGCGATGGACCTCGATGAGCATGTCCACATCCGGGCCGACCGCCTCCCGCACCGCCCGCACATTCGCGACGGCCTGCCGCTCCTGATCGCGGTCAATGATCTCACGCCACGGCCCCGGAAAGGGGTCGAACTTCAGCGCGGTGAAGCCGCGCGCCACGACCTGCCGCGCCGCCTCCGCACGCTCTTCCGGCGTCTTCGCCCCCTCGCCCCAGCCATTCGCGTAGACGCGAATCTTGTCTCGGCAGCGGCCGCCGAGCAGGTTATAAACGGGCTGCCCCGCCGCCTTCCCCGCGATGTCCCAGAGCGCCTGCTCGATGCCGGAAAGGGCGCTGTAAAAGTCCATCGCGCCGCGCTTGCCCGCCCAGTCGAGATACATAACGGTGGTGAAGTGCTTGATCGCAAACGGATCGCGCCCGATCACGTATCGCTTCATTGCGAGGATGTGCGCCTCGATCGCCGTGTCCCGATCCGCCTGCGTGTACGACTCGCCCCAGCCGTGGATGCCCTCGTCCGTCTCCACCTTGACGAGCAGCCAGTTCTTGCCCACACCGGGATGGACGAGAAAGGTTTTCACATCCGTCACTTGCATGGCACATCCCTCCTGTCGCGAACCGACAAACCGACGGAAACCGAGGAAACCGTAAAGACGTAGAGGACGCAAAGAGGGAAAAGCAGGAGAGAAGGAAGACGAAGCGCTCGCGGTAGTGGCGCGGGGTGTCCATCAGGATTCCGATGTCGGCGAGCATTTGCCCGCGACGAGGGCGCGCACGCACGCGGCCGTCGCGCCGAGGTCACCGGTGGAGAGCGCGAAGCAGCGCGCGTCGCGCGTCAGCCGAGCGGCGACCGCGAGCGCCAGCGCGGGATCGTGCGACAGCGTCATGCTGTACGGCAGGAGCGCGACGACGGCATCCGCGACGGACAGCGGCGCGAGGGCGGGCGGTTCGCCGGGCGCGAGGGTCGGGAAAAGGACGAATCGGATCGGCACATTCGCCGTCGCCCACCGCACCGGGAGGGCGTAGCCGTCCGGCAGCGCCGCCGGGCGCCAGACCGGCGACGCACCGAGCGCCCCGACCAATGCGCGGGTCGCATCATCGGCGTGGAAGGCGCGCCGGAGGGCGTGCGGCATCAGCGTTTCGGGCGCGATCAGCGTCACATCGTCCGCGTACGGCAGGAAGCCGCTCGCCATCAGCGCGAGCGTGAGCGTCGTCTTGCCGCTCCCCGACACCCCGACGATCAGCACGCCGCACGAACCGGAGGGATCGGCGAGCGCCGCCGCGTGCAGGTGAAACCAATCGCGCCGGTGCGCCACCAGATCGGTGACCAGTTGCCATTCCAGCGCGATCAGCATATCCGCGCACCCCGCGCCGGTGTAGACATGCTTATCATTGACGGAAAGCGACCAGCCGGTCGCACCGTCGCGCGCGATCCGATAGTGTGTCGTATCCACCGACTCGTCGTCGGGCACGCGGAGATCGTCGAAGATCGCCGCAACCTGAGTCAGCATCTCGCCGTCCGGGGCCGTCACGCGGGCGCGGTAGCCGAGGAGGTCGAGCGTCAACATCGCGCCCCCGTCCGTATTTCCGCGCCTACCGGTGCAAGAATCGGGCGCGAACGATTCACACGACCGCGTCAACGACCATCCCCTTTGCGCGCAACTCGCCGAGCAGCGCGCCGATTTCCCCCTCGACCGCAGGCGCATCCGGGAAAACATCGCGCACCTCGTCGGCAATCGCCGCGACCGCATGCGCGCCATCGCAGCACTCCCAGATCAGCGCGGCGGTCGGATTGAGCGTGATGATCTGCTGGCCGACCGGGCTGAAAAGCACCATAGTCCCGTCCGCGAGCAATTCATCGAGCACACCGGCGACTTTGGTTGGCCGCATGTTGTTTGGTTCCAAGCCTCACCCCCAGCCCCTCCCTATTGCTTGTCAGCAATGGGGAGGGGAGCCGATTCTTGATCCACTCAGTCTTCAGTCCTTCATTCGTACGTCGCGATGGCTTCGAGTAGTAGAGAGACGAAGGCGGGTACGTCCATGTCCATCGCGATATCGGCGTTTGGTGGCTGCCTGGTGACGCCCGTCAAGTCCACGACGGAGCGACCGGCGGTGAACGCGCCATCGGTCTCAATTGTCACGGCGCACGCCTGCGTCGTGACGGCGCCGGGGCGCAGCACCTCGGCGACGGCAATCGGGTCGTGCAGCGGCGCACCCGCGAAACCGAAGTTATCGCCGTAGGCACGCATGCGAAACTCGAGCATTTCCGCGAAGGCGGTCGCGATCTTCCGCCCCGTGGCCCGCAGCCGCGCCGTATGTTCGGCGGTGAACAGCGCGCGGTGCGTGACATTGAGGCCGACCATCGTAATCGGCAGACCGCTCGCGAAGACGATGCGCGCCGCCTCAGGGTCGTTGCGAAAGTTCGCCTCGGCGGCGGGCGTCGCATTCCCTTCGTACACGCCGCCGCCCATCAGGCAGATGCGGGCGATGCGCGGTTTCAGTTCAGGATACAGGAGCAGAAAGAGCGCGATATTCGGCAGCGGCCCGGTCGGAATCAGCGTCACCGGCTCCGCACTCTCGCTGACGACCTGGGCGATCAGGTCCACGGCGGGGAGCGTGAGCGGCGCGTGACCGGAATCCGGTAGGGTCACGCCGCCAAAGCCCGTCGCCCCATGGATATGTGTGCCGAGGAGGAATGGCCGCATCAAGGCGCGATCCGCCCCTTGCGCGACGGGGATGCCGCCAATCCCCGCGAATGCGAGCAGGTCGAGCGCGTTGCGCGTCGTGTGGGCAACGCTCGTGTTGCCGCCCACCGTCGTGATCGCGCGCACGTCCAACTCCGGTCGCGCGCAGGCGAGCAGCATACCCGCCGCATCGTCCACACCCGGATCGCAATCGAGCACCACCGGAATCGTCATCATCCCCTCCCTTTCGCATCTGACCCGCGCCTATCATACACGGAAGAAACCGGGGAGAACCGCAAAGACGCAAAGAGCGCAGAGGACGCAAAGAGATACAAAGGGGAATGAATGTTTGAAATAGCGCTCTTTCTCATTCCCTCTTTGCGTTCTTTGCGCCTTTGCGGTTCAAGTGGTTTCGCCCCCACATTTAGGCGGGATCGTGACGTGGGACGGGCCAGACGGGCGATTCGGGCGGGCCATCGTCCGGTCGGGCATCGGGGCGGGCATCGCGCGGCAGCGGGCCGTCGAGGGGTGCGTCGCCATCACCGGGCGTCGTTTCGAGGCGGTCGTCTTCGTCGCCGCTGTTCGGTGTGAAAGGGGTTTGTCGTTCACTGAAGGGGTCGCGCATCGGTCGTACTCCTACCTTATCGAGAGCGATCACACAACCGATGCGATGCACACGCGGTGCCAGCGCGTCATGGTGCCGCCTGCTGCCGCGCCCGATGGCGGCGAGCCTTCGCGCGGTTGCCGCACGTCCCCATGCTGCACCAGCGGCGGCTGCCATTCTTGCTCATGTCCAGAAACAGCCAGCCGCAATCATGCCCCGCGCACTCGTGGACGCGATGCAACTCCTCAGCGGTCAGCAGTTCGGCGGCGGACCAGGCGACGGGACGGAGCATGTCGCCAAGCCCGGCATCGCGCTCCCATTGCCAATCAAAGTGCCCATCCGTCGGGACGAGGCGCGCGTGCGCCATCGCCTCGGCAATAGTCGCGTTGAGTGTTGCGAAATCTCTCGCCGGGGGCGCGGTATCCGCCGCGATAGCGGAAAAGACGCGGTACATCGCCTCCCGCAGGGCAATCGCCCGCGCAAAGGTCGCATCCGCGTCCGCTGGCCGCTGTTGCGCCTCCCGGAGCAACGGCGCCGCATCTTCCCCCGCGATGATGTCCGCCGCCTCACTCCACGCGACCAAATCGGCGTAGGTATGCAAATCCTCCTCGCGCGGTTGCGCCACCGGGCGGTCGCCGAGCGTGTTGGCGAAATCGAGGCAGAGCCGCCCGGCATCGAATTCAAAGTTGTATGTCGTTTCCATCGAGAAAAACCTCCTACGCATCATTATAACCCCTAAATGATGGTTGACAAGTTATCCCTCATCTGCTACGATGTAACCAGTCAAATTGAATAGCTGGTTAGTAGTGAGTAGCGGATTTTCCGCCCGGAGAGGAGCGCCGACACCACCGATTCCATCCGACGTAGCGGGCCGAGCGCCCGGAGAAAGCAGGGTCTGGTATGAGCGGAATATCCTACAAAGAGGTTCGGCAGCACTACACCGAGGCGATGCAGTACGGCGGCCCCGAAGCGACAGGGCGGCTCTGGATCGCCGACCGGCTGGCCGAGGCGGCACGCGACGCGGTACTTGCCGAGGCAGAGAGCGGAACGCCACGCGTGCGCCCGGTGATCCTCTCGATCGGCGGCCTGCTCGTCCGCCTCGGTGAACGACTGGAAGCGGTCGGCACCGTACGACCGGACCGCAAGTACGCGTAATCAATCTCGGTGGCACAGGTATGCAACCTATGATCCTGACATGCCACCCGGAGGGCACCCGGAAACCTGCCCCACCCGATTACCTGATTGAGTTGTAAAGGTTCATCAGCCCACGCTACCGACGTGGAAAGGGAGTGCAAGGATGGCAGACCCGACGACCAAAGCGGAACTCGTGGAGCGGGTACGCGTGATGTACGCGGCGTTGGACGAGGCGACCGCGCCGATCCTCCCGGCGCAGATGGATGTGCCGGGTGTCAACGGTGCGTGGTCGGTCAAGGACGAAATTGCACACCTGACTTTCTGGCACCGGAACCTGCTCGCGCGCCTGCA
>JBBRLR010000169.1:0-7330 GCA_038231255.1 Thermomicrobiales bacterium
CAGGTGCGTGTTCAGGAGGCCGGAAAGTAACGGCGACGTGGCGTGCGGCATGTGCCGTGCTAGACTGGTCATGCCGCGCCCACATGGGTGGATGCACAGTACGCAGCGGCACCGGAGCGACGGTCCCCCTGCGAGGAGAAACCCGGCATGACAGAGCACGATACGCGCTCGCTCGATGGGATGGCCTTCGCGACGCGCGCGGTTCATGCGGGCGAGCGACCGCCGCACCCCGATTACACCCCCGTTGTCACCCCGATCTATCCCGGCTCGTCGTTTGCCTATGATGACATGCAGGTCGTGGACGAGATTTTCGCTGCGACGCGCGAGGGATACGCTTACACCCGCTACGGCAACCCGACGAACACGGCGATGGAGGCGGCGATTGCCGCGCTGGAGGGGACGGAGGCGGCAATCGGCTTCGGCTCCGGCATGGCCGCGCTGCATGGCGCGTTCATGGGCGCCGGTCTGAGCGCGGGCGACACGGTAATCGCCTCCCGCGAGTGCTACGGCGCGACGACGACGCTGCTGCAAGGGTATTTCGCACGCCTCGGCGTCCGCACGACCTTCGTGGACATCCTCGACCTCGCCGCCGTCGAGGAGGCGGTGCGGCGCGAGCGGCCTCGCTTCGTCACCTTCGAGACAGTTTCCAACCCGCTGCTGCACGTCGCGGACGGCCCGGCGCTGGTCGAGGTCGCCCACCGCGCGGGCGCGCTCGTCATCGTGGACAACACGTTCACGACGCCCGTCTTGATGCGGCCCGCGCGGTGGGGCGTGGACATGGTCGTCCATTCATCCACCAAGTATCTCGGCGGGCACGGCGATGTGACGGCGGGTGTGGTCGCGACGACGGCGATGCTCCGGCACCAGATGTACGAGGTGAACAAGGCGATCGGCGGCATCCTCGGCCCGTTCGAGGCGTGGCTCGTCCTGCGGGGTGTGAAAACGCTGTCGCTGCGCGTCGAGCGGCAGTGCATGAGCGCCGCGAAGGTCGCGGAATGGCTCGGCACGCACCCCGCCATCGCGCACGTCAACTACCCCGGCCTCGCCGATCATCCGCAGCACGCGCTGATGGAACGGCTCTCGCTCACCGGGCAGTACGGCGGCATGATCTCCTTTGACATCGCAGGCGCGGACAAAGCCGCCGCCTTCCGTTTCATGGAATCCCTGCGCCTCTGTATCCCCGCGACAACCCTCGGCGATGTTTATTCGCTCGTCCTGTATCCGCCGATGTCCTCGCATCGCAGCCTGACGGCCGAGCAGCGCGCCGCGATCGGCATCGGCGACGGGCTGATCCGCCTGTCCGTCGGCATCGAAGCCGTGGACGACATCATCGCGGACCTCGATCAGGCGCTGGAAAAAGTCGGCAGCAGGCAGCAGGCAGCGGTAGGCAAAGCGGGAGAATGAACCGCCAATACCGGAAGGGGTGGGCGATGGCAGTGGCGAGGCTGGAAATTGCCGCGCGGACGCCCTATCAGGGCGGGATGACGTTCGGGGAGGTAGGGGCGTACGAGCGGATTGATGGGACGATCCATTTCGCCGTTGATCCGATGCATCCGGCGAACGTGGCGATCGTTGATCTTGATACGGCGCGGCGTGACGCGGCGGGACGGGTGGCATTCTCCGCCGATTTCTGCCTTTTGCAGCCGATTGATCCCACGCGGGCGAACCGACGCCTGCTCTTCGATGTCGTCAATCGGGGCAGCAGGCGCGCGGTGCCACGCATGAATCATGTGCCGCCCGCACTGACCCAGACGCCGGACATCAGCCCCGGCGACGGCTTCCTCTTCCATCGGGGCTGGAGCATCGCCCACTGCGGCTGGCAGTGGGATGTCGTGCGCAGCGATGCACTGCTCGGCCTAGAGGCGCCGGAGGCACTCGGCAGCGATGGCTTCCCGCTCGCGGGCATGGTCCGCGTCTGGTTCCAGTCGGATGCGCTGGCGCGGCACAAACTGCTGGCGGACCGGCTGCACCAGCCGTACAGCGCCGCCGATCTCGATCAGCCGGATGCGCTGCTCCGCGTGCGCGACTGGCCGGATGGCCCGCCAGCGGTCATCCCGCGCGACCGCTGGCGCTTCGCCCGCGACGAGAACGGCACGCCGGCGCCGGACGATGGCTACGTCTGGATGGCGGACGGATTCACGCCCGGCAAGGTCTACGAGGTGATCTACCGCACACGACGCGCCCCGGTCGTCGGCACAGGCATGCTCGCGGTGCGCGATTGCGTCGCCTTCTTGCGCCACAGCGACGCGGCGGACAATCCGTGCGCGGGCCGGATTGATACGACGATTGGGTATGGCGTCTCGCAGAGCGGGCGCTTCCTCCGCCATTTCGTGTATACCGGCCTCAATCTGGACGAGGCGGGGCGACCGGTCTTCGACGGCCTACTCA
This sequence comes from Thermomicrobiales bacterium, assembly GCA_038231255.1. Lineage (GTDB taxonomy): Bacteria > Chloroflexota > Chloroflexia > Thermomicrobiales > JALYUS01 > JALYUS01. The sequence goes on from JBBRLR010000169.1 coordinate 2,389, forward strand.
TCCACGTCGCGGGGGCGCGGCGGGGCGAGTTCAATCATCGTTATGCCCAGCCCTCCGACCAGCATCAGCCGAGTTTCGGCCATCTCCCGCCGTTCGCCGACGATCCGCAGACCGACCCGGTCACTGGGCAAAGGGCGGGGTTGCTCGACTGTCAGCGCGCCCTCGGCGGCGTGCCGAAGGTCTTCTACACCAATACCGCCGCCGAGTACTGGCGCGGCGACACCTCGCTGATGCACACCGATATGACAGGCACGCGGGATGTCGAGCCGCCCGCCGAGTCGCGCGTTTACCTCTTCGCCAGTACGCAGCACGTCGCCGGTTCACTGCCGCTCGTGGACGGCAACGGGCCGGGCGAACCGCGCGGGCGCTACGTTGCCAACGCCGTGGACTATGCGCCGCTGATGCGCGCCGCGCTGGTGAATCTGGACCGCTGGATTACTGAGGGCACGGAGCCGCCCGCGAGCGTCTTCCCGCGCCTCGCGGACGGCACGGCGATCACCGGCGCGGCGGCGATGGCCGCATTCCGGCGGATTCCCGGTCTCGATTTCCCCGATCCGGCGCGGCTGCCCGTCATCCGGCGGGGTGATCTCGGGCCGGACGCGGCACGCGGCATCGGTCGCTACCCGACCGAGCCGGGCGAGCAGTACCCGAACTACGTCGCGGCAGTGGACGCGGACGGCAACGAATTGGGCGGCATCCGTATGCCGGATGTCGCCGTGCCGCTCGCGACCTACACCGGCTGGAACCCCCGCCATCCCGAAACGGGCAGCGCGGAGCAAATTCTGCCGATGCAAGGCGCGACTCTTCCATTTCCCCGCACCGCCGACGAGCGCGCCCGGACGGGTGACCCACGCCCCGCGATCGCGGAGCGATACCGCGACCGATCAGACTATCTCGATCAAGTCCGCCGCGCCGCGCTCGCCCTTGCCGAGCAGCGCTACCTGCTGCCCGAGGATGTTTCGCTCGCGGTAGCAATCGCTGCGGAGCGGTATGACTATCTGACGAGCAATGGCTAGCGCATGACGCCCCGGCGGCGACGGAAGAATGAGCCGGAAAATGAGACGTTGATCGCTCTCGTGATGCTTCGCCTTGAGCGTGCTTTCACACGATGGGGAGGTTGGATCTCTCCAACCTCCCCATCGCGCATCGCCTGCCGCGCGTTTCGTTATTGCTTCATTTGGATGGTGGCGAAGACCGCGCCGTGCGGGTCGGCAACGACGGCGACACGACCCTGATCGGTGTCCATCCCTGACATCATCACCGTGCCGCCGAGTTCGTGCACCTTGGCGATGGTCGCGTCGCTGTCTGTTACGGCGAAGTAGGTCAGCCAGTTCGGTGGCACATCCGCCGGGAACTGCTCGCCCATCACCATCCCGCCAGCGATGCTCCGGCCACCAAGCTGCCACTCCGTGTACGCGTCGGCGCCTTCGCCGTTCGTCTTGGCATTCCACGGGAACACCTTCGTGTAGAAGGCTTTGGCGGCTTCCATATCCCGCGTGTCCAGTTCATTCCAGCAGAACGACCCCGGCTCGTTGACGAGCTGCGCGCCCTTGTGCGTCCCCGGCTGCCAAAGCCCAAAAAAGGCGCCCGTCGGGTCTTGGCAGATCGCCATCCGCCCAAGTTCCATCACGTCCATCGGCGGGAAGGCGACCTGCCCGCCATTGTCGTGCACTGCCTGCGTAGCGGCATCAGCATCGTCCACGGAAATGTAAGTGGACCAGGCGGGGTGCTGATCGGCGGACATGGTCGGGGCGGCGCCACAGACCAGTTTGCCCTTCGCCGTGAAGTTCGTGTACCCGCCCATCTCCGGGAAGCTCATCGCGTCCCAGCCGAACAACCCGCCATAGAAGGCTTTCGTCGCCGCCATGTCCGGCGTGCTGACATCCACCCAACTCGGCGTCCCCGGCGTGTACCCGGCCATTTCCACCATCGCATTACCCTCCTTACACTGAACACATCACGGAACGACCTATAGAATAGAACATGCGTTCGCCAATGTCAAGTACGAAATGATGGTGGGAATGATAACCTTTCTCGTTTCTGCCTATCTTCTTGTTGTGCTGGTGGATGATGGCATACAGAGAGATGATCGCCCTTCGTCTTGCCAATGGCGATGTGGTAGCATTCGCGCCAGTAATGGAACACGCAGCGGACATCGGTCGCCTGTGTCGGAGACAGCGATGGAAGTCTCCGCCAAAATCAGCCGACCGTCGGCTGCCGACTTTTTCGAGGAAAGGAATGTGTTATGGCCGTTGCGGTGGAGACGAAGGTTGAGCAGATCCGGCAGGAGATGCCGGCGGTGACGAACACGGTTTACCTGAACACCGGCACCTGCGGTCCGCTGCCGCGCCGGACGGTGACAGCGATGCAGGATGTGATGATGGAGGAGTTGAACGAGGGGCGGATCGCGCCGAACCACTACCCCGGCATCATGGCGGCGAAGACGGCGGCGAAGGCGGCGGTCGCGGGCGTCCTCGGCTGCACGCCGGAGGATGTCGCCATCGCCGGGCGGACGACGGACGGCATGAACATCGCCATCGCCGGGTACCGCTGGCAGCGCGGCGACGAAATTATCACCTCCAACATCGAGCACCCCGGCGGCCTGATGCCGATGTTCCTCACCAAGCGGCGCTACGGCACGCGCGTCCGCGTCGCGGACATCGGTGTCGGCGAGATGAAGACGGACGACACCGTCCGCCAGTTCGAGAAGTTTATCAACCCGCGCACGCGGATGATCGTCATCTCGCATATCTCGTACACGACTGGAGCGGTGTTGCCCGTCAAGGAAATTACGCAGATGGCGCACAGCCACGATGTGCTCGTCGCGGTGGACGCGGCGCAGTCCTTCGGTTCCCTGCCGCTCGACATGGACGATCTCGGTGCGGACTTCTATGCCTGCCCCGGCCAGAAGTGGATCTGCGGGCCGGAGGGGACGGGATCGTTATATGTCCGACCAAGCAGCATCGGCGAACTTGAGCAGACCTTCGGCGGCGGCATGACCTATGGCACGCTCGACTACTACGGCGCGTCGTTCGCCCCGGCGGCGGGCGCGGGCCGCTTCGATGTCGGCGGCTACAACCTGCCGCTCCTCGTCGGCCAAAAGGTCTCGACCGAATGGATTCGCGACGAGGTTGGGCTGGACTGGGCGTACAAGCGGATCAAACGACTCGGCGTCTACGCGCACAAGGCGCTTTCGGGGATGAAGGGGATCACCGTTGTCACGCCGGAGGAGCATCTGGCGGGCCTCGTCGCCTTCACGGTGAAGGGGATCACGCCGACGGACCTCAAGAACCGCCTGCTCGCGGAGTACAACGTGACGATCCGCGATGTCGTCAAATACATCAACAACCCCGACGCCCTCCGCCTCGCCACCGGCTTCTACAACACCGAGGAGGATCTCGACCGGATGGTGGACGGGATCAAGGCGATCCAAAAAAGTCTGTAGTGAGCAATGAGCAATGAGCGACGAGCAATGAGGGGCAACGGACCCCACTCATTGCTCGTCGCTCATTGCTGTTTCCGTGTGTCCATCTCCCCATCTTCCGGTGTTGAACGAAGGGAATCTATCGCTGTATCGTTCTGTCGGAGGGCTTCATTCATGATCTTGCACCCGGCCATCGTGCATTTCCCGATCGCGCTCCTGTTCGTCAGTGTCGTGTTAGATGCGTTCGGCGTCGGGTTCCGACGCGCGAGTCTGACGCAGGCGGGCTTTTACACGCTGATCATCGGCAGTTTCGGGGCGACGGCGGCGGTGCTTTCCGGCCCTGAGGAGGAGGCGAAGGATGCGGCATCGCTGACGATCCTCCACCGACACGAATTGTTCGCCGCATTGATCGTCCTCTGCTGCTTAATCATGGTCGGGATGCGGCTGGGCAATGTCAACGGGCTGTACGGCGCGGGCGCGTTCGGCTACCTCGCGCTCGGCGTCGCGCTGATCGCCTGCATTGCCCTAACGGGTTATTTCGGCGGCCAGATGGTCTACGACCACGGCGTCGGCGTCAACCAGTTGCAGGGCGCACGCGCCCCAGCGGGGGGCGGCGCGGTGCAAGAAATGTGGGCGAAACTCGGCGGCATTGCCCTATTCGTCGTCATCGTCGGCTGGACACTGGCGCGCTTCCGCTTCCTCACGGCACGGCTGCGGACGTGGTGGCAATCTGCCCGCTCCGGCGCCCCCATCGAACAGCCGACCCTCTGGACCATCGGCCTCGCGCGGCCCGATCAGAATCCGGGCTGAAACTGGGGAGAACCACAGAGGCGCAGAGGACGCAGAGACGGGTAGGGAAGTTGAACCACGAAGGCGCGAAGAGCACGAATGCTCTTCGCGCCTTCGTGGTTCAACTCTTTCTCTCACGCGCTTCTGCGGTTCTCCCGGCTTGTCCGTGTCAGACGATATTTGCGGGCTTCAGGGACGAGACGATGGCGGCGATATGGTCGGGGCGGACGCCGCAGCAGCCGCCGATGATACTGAAGCCCTCGGCGGCATAGCCGCGCGCGTGCTCGGCCATCTGCTCGGGGGTGATCGTGTGCTGCCATTCCCATTTCCACATGTCGTATCGTCCATTGTTCGGATAAACTCCGAGGGGGAGGGCGGTGTATTCGCGCAGCCATGCGGCGACGCCGTGCGCCTTCTCCGGCGGCAAGCAATGGACGAGCAGCGCCGCGACACCGATCTCCTCCAGTTTCCGCGCCGCGCGACCGAACAGATCGCCGTCTTCCGGCAGGTCGTTGCCGAAGATCTCGACGGGCCGCCCGACGCGGCGGCGGTAGGAGATCCACGTCGGGATGCCGCTCGCGACCAGCGCCTCGAAGTGCGGGAAGGCGAGATCGTCGGGAATCGGCGGGGCGAGTTCGACCATCAGGGCGTCAGGCTTGTCCTCGCCGAACGCCTCGCCGAGTTCGCGCAGGTAGTCAACCGAGACGCGGTCCTCCCAGTCCTTCGAGC